>CADBCX010000023.1 GCA_902793245.1 uncultured Eubacteriales bacterium
ATCGGTGCAGCTCTCCGGATCGAAACCGTCCGTGTTCGGAGAATCGTCCGGATTGAAGATCCTGATATTCATCACGCGCAGACCGTCGCAGTAATACGGGTGGACCGTCCAGCTCGGAGAATTGCAGACCTTGATGCCCTGGATCCTGACATTTTTGCAGCGGTTCAGGAAAATGGTCCTGGGCCTCCAGGCGATGATCCGCTCCTTCTTGTGCTGCCACCAGTCTCCGGCTGCGGCATTTCCGTTGATCGTGCCGCGTCCCACAATATTGACGTCCGAGACATCGATTCCGGTGATGAGGGAAGCAAAGATATCCAGAGGATTCCCCTCCCAGCTTCCGAGATTATATTCTCTCTCGGAATCCATGCCCGGGATCGTCATCCCCGGAAGGATCGGATACTCTTTTCTGTCTGTAAGTCCGAGGAGCTCAGCCCCCTCCTCAAGCCAGATCGTGACGCCGCTCTTCAAAAAGAGCGGTGCCGTAAGATAGGTCCCCTTCGGGAAGCGGACCGTTCCGCCGGCCGGGCAGCTGTAAATTGCGGCCTGGATCATCTCCGTGTCCACATGCTCCCCGTCGCCCTTCGCACCGAAGCAACGCACGTCGAGAAGGATCGTCTCATCCTCCGTTGTGATCTCCTGCTCGTAACTGCCGCTCTTGTTCACGATCCTGATCGTGTACGTGTGCGACGGGAGAAGTCCGTCGACCGTGACGACATTCCTTCTGTCCGTTCCGAACAGGACACCGTCCACATAGATCTCATAGGGCTCTTCCTGATAATAGGGCTGCTCTCCCTCAAGCTCAAGGGTCACGCTTCTGCTGAATATATCGATAATGGAATATTTCATGATTTCACAGCCTTTCTTAATAACTCAGTGTATGCGAGGATGAACGGTGCGGTTCCCTTCGCCTCATTTTTAACGACCGGTTCACTGTAATAATATTCTCTCGATCCGTCTCTTCTCTGCTTGCCGCCGAGACCGGCGACGAGGCAGATTCCGCCGAGTTCGAGATTGCCGTCCTCATCTTCCGTCAGATACCGGTCAAAGATTCCGTCCAGAGCCTTCTCACCGGCTTCCGCGAACCGCTCATCCAGATAACCGAGACGGGCGCCCTTGAGGAACGCGTAAGCGATCAGCGCTGTCCCGGAAGTCTCGCGGTAATTGCCCTCCTCGTTCGGGTAATTCACGACCTGCCAGAACATGCCGTCCTCATCCTGATATTTGAGAAGGGCCGTGGCCAATTCCTGCAGCATGGATACCAGCGTTCTGTACTCATAGTAGAGCGTCTCGCTGATCACGCTTGCGGTGTCGACCAGCGCGCAGATGAACCAGCCGAGCGCACGCAGCCAGAAATTGGGACTGCATCCGGTCTCCGGATCTGCCCAGTACATCTCCCGGCTCTCGTCGTATCCGTGATAATAGAGGCCTGTCTCCGGATCCCGCATATACTTGCGGACGCGCACGAACTGCTGGAAGCTGTCAATGCAGCCTTTCATTTTATTGTAGCGCGTCTCATATTCCATGTAGAAGGGCTGTGCCATATAGAGGCCGTCCAGCCAGACCTGCCACGGATAGATCTGCTTATGCCAGAAGCTGCCCTCCGCTGTGCGAGGCTGGGCGTCCAGGTGCCGCCGCAGGAAATCGGCGGCTTTTTTATATTTTTCCTTGCCCGTTTTTTCGTAGAGGGGAAACAGCACACGGCCCTCGTTCACGTCATCCAGGGTGTGGCCCTCCGTTTTGAAGGTGCGGATGGAGCCGTCGTCGTTCACGAATGCGTCGATGAAGGCTTCGGCAAAATCAAAATACCGCCGGTCCCCGGTGATTTCCGTCATGGACAGCAGCGCCGTCATCATGCAGCCGTCGATATAATTCCAGTTAGCGGGCCTGCCCTGGCGCATCCGCTCCACGTTCCAGGCGGTGCGTTCGGGGGAGGACTGCTCGATCAGGCGCAGCACATAGCGGTCAATTTCTTCATACATGGCCAGTTGCTTTCATCCTTCCATGATCCGGCTTATTTTTTGGGGACGCCCGCGCTTTTCTTAGCGTCCGCCAGGATGCTTTTTCCCAGGCGCTTAAAGCCCAGGAACAGCAGATCCCACAGCGTGATGATCACGCCGAACAAAATCGGCTCCACGCCCAGCGCGGGCGAAGCGCCTTCCCCGCCGCCCGCAAGCAGCAGATTGACGCCGTTGTAGCTCTGCACCGTGCAGAACACCAGCAGCAGGGCGTACAGGATATCCAGCGGGAGGAAGCCGATGCTCTTCCCGGGGAACATCATCCAGCGGTCATACGCTCCCGGAGCGGAGGCGATGAAGCGGAAGATGTTGTTGACGATCAGGTTGGTCACCATGCCCAGGGCAACGCCCAGGATGAGCAGATGATCCCACTGATTCATGGTGAATGTGCTCAGGCCCCAGATGAAAAAATAGCAGAGCATGCCCCCCGCCCAGCATTTGAGCAGGATGGCCTTCACCCAATCCGCCATCTTGATTTTGGGGCCGGACTGATATTTTCGGAGTTCCCTGGCGGATACCGGCGGCGAGTTTTCTTCGTTGGCGCTTACAAGATCATCCACCGCTTTGGTGTTGAGGCTGTAGTAATCCCGTTCGATGTTCTCATCCCGTCGGACGGCGTCTTTTTTCTTGCTGCCCATGATCGCGTCAGGCATCCTCGCCGCTGATATCAATGGCCGCCATGCCGCCGTTGTCGGCCACTTCGATGTTGGTGTTGATCTTGCGCAGCAGTTTGGAATACACCGGCAGCAGCGCCAGCAGCGCGCCGCCCGCGATCAGCAGGCCCATATGCACGCGGATCACATTCTGCGCAACGGCCACAAAGGCGTTTTTCCCGGTGGGCACGATGGGGCTTTCAGCCCGTGTGATGGCGACCAGGATCCGGCTGCCGTAGTAATAATCGCAGTAAATCAGCGCCCCCAGCATCAGGAACGTCAGGATCAGCATCGGCACATTGGCCTTTTTCCGGTGCGGGAAGGAGTTCAGGAAGCAGACCAGCCCCAGCGCGGAAAACAGCATCGTGCAGAATTCCGACAGGCCCATGTGGGGGCCGTTGATCAAGGCGGTGGTGTTGGAAATGTAGCTGAGATTGAAGGAATAGTAAATGAAAGCGAGACACAGCACCAGCAGAGGAATGATCTGCGGCTTCCGTTTCAGGGTCACCAGGCGCTTTCTGAAAAACTCATGCGTCTTGGAAGGCTGTTGCGCCATGATCACTTTCCCTCCTTCCGGATGGCGTTGGTGGTAACGGGATCAAAGAAGAGCTTCCGGGTAAAGTGGACGGGCACGTTATCGCCCAGCTTATAATCCGTCCAACTCCGGAATTTGGCGGTGATCCGGCTGTTTTTGCCGATCCTGCCGTTTACCAGGGAGTTCATGCCCAGGTTTTCGTTGGTGCTCACGTTGATCACCAAATCGCCGCCCTCCGCCACATACTCGGGCCGGACGCCCATGATGACTTCCTTCCGGTTCCAGGGGGCCAGCAAGGCGCATTCCTCCGCGGAGAGAGGCACCTCGAAGCCGTTGCCCTTGGCTTTGCCGTCCTCAAAGGTGACCGTGAACATATTCATGGGCGGCAGGCCGATAAAGGTGGCGACAAAGGTGTCGTTCGGCGAGTCATACAGCTCCAGCGGCGTGCCGATCTGCTGCACATGGCCCATGGACATGCACACGATCCGGTTTGCCAGGGTCAGGGCCTCGGTCTGGTCGTGGGTCACATAGAGGATGGTGGCGTTCAGCCGCTTATGAAGCAGCAGGATTTCCCTCCGGGTGGCGCTGCGGAGCTTGGCATCGAGGTTGGATAAGGGTTCGTCGAACAGGAACACCTTGGGATTGCGCACAATGGCGCGGCCCATGGCCACGCGCTGCCGCTGCCCGCCGGAGAGCTGGGAGGGCTTCTTGTTCAGCTGGGCCGTCAGATCCAGGATTTCCGCCGCGGCCAGCACTTTTTTATGGATGACGTTCGGGTTTTCATTCCGCAGGGTCAGGGAGAACGCCATGTTTTCATAGACGGTCATGTGGCCGTACAGGGCGTAATTCTGGAACACCATGGCCATGTCGCGGTCCTTGGCGGGGGCGGCGGTAATGTCCTTGCCGTCCAGGTACAGCTTGCCCCTGGAAATATCCTCCAGCCCGGCCACCATGCGCAGGGTAGTGGATTTTCCACAGCCGGAAGGGCCGACCAGCACAATCAGCTCGCCATCCTTCACGTCCATGTGAAAGTCGTACACCGCCTGCACGTTGTTGTCATAAATCTTATCCAGATGCTGCAGTGAAAGCTCAGCCATGCGTTTCCCCCCTTAGGCCTGCAACGAGGCAATATGCGCGGACAGCGCCCGGCTCTTTTTCAGGTTGATGAACGCGCCGCCAAAAAGCGAGGCGGCAGAAAGAACCAGATAGATCACGATTCGGATGAACTGGCCGCTGCCCATGACGGGCGCGCCGTTCATCATCGTCTGATGGGCGTTCAAGGGAATGATGAAGATCCGGACGAGCTGCAGCGCCCCTAAAACGATCATTGCCCAGGAATAGGACACCTGATACTTTTTGACGCCCTCGGAGCACAGGAAGGTGGCCAGAAGGAACACCAGATTATAGATGATGGAGGCGCCCACCAAAATGGAATAGTAATACGTGCCCACATCGGATTTATACAAACTGATAAAGAAGAGCACATCGAACGCGATGGCCAGCAGGGCGAGCCGGGAAGAGGTGGTGTTTTTGGTAAACCGCATGCGGTCCAGCTGCGTGACGCGGTCTTCACTCATGCTGATACCTCCTTTCCGGACGAACGCAGAAGCGCTTTTTCACCCTGCATCATTTTCTTCTTCCAGATCACGTTCACAATCAGAAGGACTGCCGCTACAATGGCCAGCGCGCAGACCAGATAATGAATATCAAACCAGAAGGTGGAATCGGTGTATGTGCCGCGGCGGGAGAGGCGTTTCTCCAGCTCGGCGAAGTCCACGGTGGTCAGGTACTGCGTTTTGTACGCGCTTGCCTGCAGGTGGCACCAGACGGCCATGGCCGCTTCAGCCGCCACGTTGAGCGCCGTGGCGAGATAGTTGCTCAGATAGTATTTCCGGCGGGAATGGGTATTCGTCAGGAACAGCACGCAGGACAGAAGGATCATGCCGATGGAAAACCGCAGCAAAAGGCGGTTGAAGGGCTGCATGTCGTAATAGATCCGGGCGCCGGCGACCTTGGCTTTGTCCAGATTGTTGGGCTGGACCATGGAGAACAGCGTATCATACAGATCCGTCATCATGCCCAGCGAATACACAAAGAACAGCGCACCGGCAATCAGAGCACATAGGCAAACGATCCGCTGAAAGATTATCTGTTTTTTGTACATATCGATTCAGCCCTTTCAAGAAGGCCCGCCCGCCTCTTCCGAAAGAAAGCGGGCGAACGCTCCGTTGTTTCAGTCGGGAACAACTGAAAACCGATCGTTGTTCTGGCGGCGGGGCCTGGGGAAACCGCGGGGAATCCTTCGGGAAAAAGGATTCCCCGCGCGTCGTTCAAGCCGTCATAAGCAACAGCTCTTATCAGTTGAGGGAGTTGTAGTATTCCAGCAGACGGCCCCAGGCGTCGTTGCACACTTCGGTGTACACATAGCCGCTCCAGGTGTCTTCGGCCGCCTTGGCCTGTTCTTCAGCGGTCAGGCCGTTGGGGATGCCGTTGACCACGATCTCGTCGAAGAGGTTGAAGTCGTTGCTGAAGTTGGCGGCCAGGTCGCTCAGGTTATTCTTTTCGGTGATTTCAGAGGCATAGAAGGGCAGCACGGTGGGCACGGAGGTGTACCAGGGATTTTCGGTCAGGGCCAGTTCGGGATGCTTGATGGTGCCCAGGGCGATGGCGGCGGACAGCTTGGCGGCGCCTTCCTTGCCCACTTCATGGGTGCACTGATACTCGAAGGCCTGGGACTTGACGAAGCTCAGCGTGGAGCCCAGGTAACGGCGGGCAAAGTTGGTATAGTTGCCACCGGCCAGAGACCACAGCTCTTCGGAGGTGGCGTCCGCAATCACGGGCATTTCCTTGCCGTTGAACATGAAGGTTTCGTAAGAGCCGTCATCCTTGGTCTTGATGAACGCATCGGGGCCGTAGCTCATGAGGATCTGGCCCTTTTCGGAGTAAGCATAGTCGATCAGCGCCAGGCAGGCTTCCAGCGCGCCGGGGTTCGCTTCCACGCCGGGCTTGGAGATGGCCCAGGCGCCGGGCTTCACGGAACGCCAGCTTTCGGTAAAGCGCATATACACGCCATCTTCGGAAGTGCCGTCGTACCAGCGGGCCACAGGCACCATGATGGCCATGTACTTTTCGCCGGCGTCGTTCTGCAGCTTGGAACGGTTGTACAGGGTCTGGGTCTGGTTGTAGTCATAGGACATGAAGCCCAGGTCGTTTTCCAGATACATGCCAGAGTTGGTTTCGGCACGGGTCATAAAGTCGGAGGAGATCAGGCCTTCCATGGCGATGTCATGCATCCGGGCGGCGGCTTCATAAGCCAGCACGTTCTGGCGGCCATCCTGGAGTTCGCCGTTCGCATCGAAATACAGATAGTCCTGGCGGGATTCGTAACCGCGCACGCCGAAGAGCAGGCCGCCCAGACGGTAGACGTCAGGCCGGCGGGCCATCTTGTTCTCTTCACGGGAGAACAGGCCCTGGATAGAATCGGTGCCGTTCAGGGTGAAGGGGTTGGCGACCACGCAGCGCAGCAGAGCCACCATTTCATCGGCGTCCCAGGCAGCGTCATAGCCGCAGAACAGGTTGGACCGGGCAGTGCCATAGTAGCCGCCGTAGGTCTTGTCGATGTATTCGCGCAGCATGTTCACGGCTTCCACGCCGGACATGGCGCCCACTTCATTCATCTTGGCGATGATGTTGCCGTAAGCGTCGTAGTCCTTGGTCAGGGTCTGAACGGCGGTGCCGTCAGCGGTGGGCGTTTCGATCTCGATCTTGCCGCTAGTGGGCATATAGGGCTGGTACACGGGGGCGGCGGTGTCCTTGCAGGCTTCCGCGGTGAACTCGCCTTCGCCGTCCAGCAGCTTCTGCAGCATGTCGACGCGCATCAGGGGCATCTTTTCGATGTCGTTCACGCCGTCAAAGTAAGGAGCGAAGTAGATGGCGCCGGTTTCGGTGTTGCCGGTGATGGACAGGCGGACGATGGGGTTGTTCTCCAGATAAGCCATGAAGTTGGGCAGCTTATCCGCATATTCCGCCAGGTTCACCAGGCTGCCCGCGTCGCCATAGGCGGTCAGGGTCAGGGAGGTGCCGGGCACCATGTCGATCTGATCCAGCTGTTCTTTCCAGTAATCGAATTCCTTGGAGTCGCTGTTGCCCTGATAGTAGGAACCGTCGATCTGGATGTTCTTGCCGGTCAGTTCGGAAAGGATTTTCTCCATTTCCACCCAGGTGGGCTTCAGGTCGCCGGTGTGGTAGGTGACGCCGTCAGCCAGGGTAATGCCTTCGCCGGCAATGTCCGAGCTGAAAGCCAGGCCGGTGTTGGCGTTGTTGTAGCCGGTGGCCATGCGCAGGGTGATGTCTTCCGCGCTCGCGGCGGCCGCCAGGGACAGCAGCATCACGCAGGCCAGAACGATGGACAGAATTCGTTTCATGCAGAGATTCCTCCTTATTAAATAAATAGGTTTATTCCTTCACTCCTCCGGCGTTGGCGCCTTTGGCGAAGTATTTCTGGATGAAGGGGTAAATGATCAGGATGGGGATGATGGAACACACGATCAGCGCGAAGATCAGCGAATCGGCCGCGTAGTCCTTGGTCCAGGACGCCAGCTGTTCCAGGTCGGTGTACTGCTCCAGCTGGTTGCGGATGAAGACCTGCAGGGGCTGCTCGTTGTTGTTGGATATCATCTGCCGGGCCCAGAAGTAGCCGTTCCAGCGGGAGATGGCGAAGAACAATGCCACGGTGGCGATGGTGGATTTGCTCATGGGGATATGCACCTTGGTCATGACCTGGAATTCGCTGGCCCCGTCCACGATGGCGGCCTCCTCGATTTCGGAGGGCACGTTCTCAAAGGCGTTGCGCAGCAGGATAATGTTCATGGCCGCCATGCCCATGGCAATGACCACCAGCCATTTATCATCCATGATGCCCACGGAGTTGAACACGCCCTTGGTGGCCAGATAGTTCAGGTACTGGGGCACGATGCCGGCGGAGAACCACATGGTAAACACCAGGAAGAAATTGAACCCCTTGCGGAACAGCAGGCGCTTTTTGCTCAGCGCGTAGCCGCCCAGGATGGCGATCACCAGGGACCAGATGGTGCCGTAAATGGTGAGGAACAGGGTGTTGGAATAGGCGTTCCAGAACTGGTTGTTGCCGAACATGTCCTGGAAAGCGTCAAACTGGATATCCTTGGGGAAAAGGATCAATTCCTGGTATTCCACCGCGTGTCTGCCGCTGATGGAAGCGGAAATGGCGTACAGGAAAGGATACAGGCACATCAGGGCAAATACCGTCAGGAAGGTGTAGGCCAGAATCTGAAAAATCAGTTCGGAGATTTCAAGCTTTCTTTTCACGCAGCGTCACCTCCTCAGTACAGGCTCACGTTGGATGCCTTCCGCGCAATGGTATTGGCGCCGATCACCAGCAGCATCCCCACCACGTTGTTCATCATTTCGGCAGCGGATGCCATGCCGCTCTGATCCTGATTGGTCTTGATGCGCCAGGCGAAGGTGGAAATGACTTCCGAGGTCTGGTATATCGCGTTGTTGCCCTCGTTGAGCAGCAGCACCTTTTCATAGCCGATGCTCAGCATGGAGCCGATCCGGGTGATGAGCATGATCACGATGGTGCTCAGAATGCTGGGCAGCACCACATAGCGCATCTGAGCCCACTTGTTGGCGCCGTCGATCTGGGCGGCTTCGTAGCTGGTGGGAGAGATGGCGATGATGGCCGCGAAGAACACGATGCTGTCATAGCCCGCCGTTTCCCATATACCGGAAATCTGATAGATAGCCCGGAAATAGTTGGGGTTGTTGAGCAGGCCGTTCTGGGCCGTCTCCCGCGAGATCAGCCCCAGCGCTGCCAACGCCTGGGAAATGATTCCGGGAGGCGCTCCCGTGGCGGGGCTGCCCTGCCGGATCAGCATGATCACCAGCGAGGTCATCACAACCGTGGACATGAATTTGGGCAGGTACGTGAACACCTGCATGCCGCTGCGCAGCAGATCGGACTTGACCTCGTTGAAGAACAGGGCCAGGATGATCGGCATCGGGAACCCGAAAAGCAGGCCGTAGAAGCTCAGCAGGAAGGTGTTGCGCATGGCGCGCCAGAAATCCGTGGACATGGTGGCAAAGGTGCCCTGGCCAAGCAGCAGCGCCTTGAAATTGGAAAAGCCCAGGAAATACTGATCCGCCACCGGCTTGGCCGATTCATACTGCTTGAAGGAACCCAGCAGCTCATACATCGGCATGTACCGCCAGAACAGAAACACCAGCAGCATGGGCACCAGCATCAGGTACAGCCGCCAGTCTTTGAGGATGGTACGGCCGACATGGAGCCAGTAATGCTTTTCCACATCGTCCCGAACCACCTGCTCGGGATTTTCCCGATATGTGCCGGTGGCTTGATCGTGGATCAGAAAATCCCCCGCCTGACTCTTCATCGATATCATCCTCTTTCTTTTTCTTCCTCCGCCCGCAGGCGAAGCAGATAGTGGTATTGGTTTTCAAACACCCCGTCCAGCCGCCGCACGATCCACAGGACCACCAGGGTGAAAAGGAGCGTGACCGCGTCGGTGGTGAAGAACCCGGCTGCATTTTCCGCCGGCGTTCCCAGCAGCAGGGCAATCAGGAAGCGGCCCGCCTGCATCAGCAGCAGCGCGCACAGGCCCCAACCCAGGGTTTTGAAGGCGCTTGCGCGAATCTCCTCTTCCCCGCCCATCATCTTCGCCAGCGGCAGGGCGGCCAGGGAAAACAGGTTGCCCAGGCAGTAAATCAGGTATTGCTTCGCCCCGCCGCCGGATATATAGCAGAACACAATTCCGCCCAGCACGGCATGGATGGCCGCCCACGGGCCCCAGCGCATCATCACAATCGCCGTAACCACCGGCACGACGGACACGGTAAAGGGCTGGGCGGGGAACCATTTCCGCGCCGCCAGTACGACGATGGATTCAAACAGAACCACCATCAAAGCGAATATCGTCAGGTCAATTCGCCGGTACCGTTTCGCCGCCTTGGATTCCCCCACGCCTGCACCTCCCGGCAAAAAATGACCGTTTTGTCCATTCATACAGCAACATTATATAGAATAAAGCAGGGAACGTACATACCCTAAACATCCCGTCGCATGCACAAAACAGACATGATTTGACCTTTTATTGAATCAGCGCATCTTCGCCCGGCCTGTTATCCAACTGTGATCACATGGGTCTTTTTGATGGTCTGGCCCTTTTCAATGCGCATGAAGCCGGGCTTCTGGTCAATGGCGGCGGGGGCGTCGATGAAGTCCGGGCCGTTGCACCAGGGCTCGATGCAGATGTAGGGCGCATTGGGCCTGGTCCACAGCAGCAGGAAGGGGCAGTCCGGGAAGTCCACGCGGATGGTGCGGCTGTTCTTGTTCGTGCGCAGGGTCACGCCCCGGCTCTTGACGCTGCGGAACACCAAGGCGTCCACCTGGAAGTAGTCGTATTTCAGGGGCAGCACCTTCGTGTTTTCCGCGATGGTCACGGTATTATGGCCGGTCAGGTTGCCGATGAGCTCGGAATGCAGAAGGGTTTCCGCTTCGTCGAACACGATCTCGTAGTCCTGGATGCCGCCGGGAGTGGCGTAGGCTTCGTGGGAGCCGATGGAGAAGCAGAAGGGCCGCTCGTCCCGGCTGGTGACGGCGTAGGTCACGTCCAGCTTGTTGCCTTCCACGGTATAGATGGCACGGAGGTCATAATCGAAGGGAAAGCCCTCGTGCTTTTCCTGAAGCAGGAAGGTGGCCTGATTCTCCTTCACGTCCTCCACCTGCCATTCCAGGGGACGGATGAAGCCGTGCTTGGGCATGGGATACCACTTGCCCTGCCATTCGTAGCCATCATCCTTGAATCCGCCCGCCACGGGGAACAGGATGGGCGCGCGGTTGGCCCAGAATTTGGGGTCGCCGTCGTACATCCGTTCGATCCCGTCCTTATCCAGGATGGACTGGATCTCCGCGCCCTTGGAGGAAATGGTGACGGTGAGTAGTTCGCTCTTGATGGTAATCAGCTGCATGGTTCATCCGCCTCTCTTTGTAGTGATTTGGTATCTATCCAGTTGTGGTTTCATTGGGTACTTAAAGTCACTTTCCAAAAGCCTTCCCCTCGAGGGGGGCCGCAGCGCCCGGAAAATGATCCAGTGGATCATTTTCAGCGAAGGCCGGGCGGCAGCCCCGGAAGGTGGGCCGCGCGGAACCAAGCATGAGAGAGTGAACAAGTCCATTCGCGCGGCTCGGATGAGGTGGCCTGTTGGAGTTAAGCCCAGCTGCTTGTCTGCTCATTGGCTGCAACACCTCATCCGGCGCTTCGCGCCACCTTCCCCTCAAGGGGAAGGCTTTTGGCTGGACTCCTGCTCCGTGCTTTAAATCATCTGCACTCTGTACTCTACTCTTCTTCGTCCTCTTCGCTTTCTTCTTCTTCGATTTCTTCCTCCGCCTCGGACTCGCTCTGGGCGAAGAAAGCGTCGGTCAGTTCTTTTGCCTCGCCGTAGCGGTCGAAGGCAACGTAATAATCAAAGGTTTCGCCCAGCAGGCCGGTGAGCATGGCCAGCGCCGCGCCCTTGCTGCTCTTTTGTTCAAAGGGGATTTCATTCTGTTTTAGCAGATCGGCCACCATTTCAGACCAGATCGCGCCCACGGAGATGAGAAAACACGGGTCGTCCGCCTGGGGCTCCCTGCCCCTGCGCTTCCCGCACACCGGGCACTTTTCCGCCTCGTCATACAGCCGTTTGCATTCGGGACAATACAGCAGCACGATAATCACTCCCTTATTCTTAGTGAGGAGATATATTCAGTGTGGAGTGTGAAGAGTGGAGTGTGGAGTGATGAAATGGTTCCGATATATTTCCGTCATCCCAGCAAAAGTAGAGTATTCAAAATAAAACTCCACACTCCACTCTTCACACTCCACACTTTCTTACCCTTTCTGAATCCACTTTTCCCATTCTTTTTCGTCCGCCCCCAGGGTGACCTGTTCGCCGTTGCGCACGATGGGCGTGCGTAAAAAGCGGGGGTTCTCCGCCAGCGTTTCCAGGATATATTGGGGGTCGTCGTTATAGCAGATGGGATGGCTGAGGGCCTCGGGATTTTTCCTGTCCACCAGGTTTTCCGCGCCTAAGCGCCGGGCGAACAATTGCAGCTCCCGCGCACCCAGCTTATGCTTTTTCAGGTCCAGCAGCTGGTAGGGGATGCGGCGCTCCTTAAAGAATCGCTCCGCCTTCTGGGTATCGAAATTCTTTTTCAGGGCATAGATTTGGATGTTCATGCTTTTGGCTGCTCCGCTTTTTCATCCTCTTCGATGAACGTGAGGGGCACCTTGTTTTCCCCGTCCGCCCACAGCCGTTCCAGGTGATAGAACTTCCGGGCCTCGGGATGGAAGATGTGCACCAGCACCGTGCCGTAGTCCAGCACGATCCACTGGCCTTCCTGCTGTCCTTCCTTCGCCCGCAGCGCCACGCCCTCCATGGCCAGCGCGTCGTCCACGTCGTCCGCCAGGGCCTTCACCTGCAGGGCTGACCGGCCCGTGGCGATAACCATATAATCGGTAATCACCGTCAGGTGCGACACGCGCAGCACGGTGATGTCCGACGCCTTTTTATCATACAGAATCCGGGCAATGCGCAGGGCCAATCCGTTGTTTTCCATTCATTCTCCTCCTTTTTTTGAGTGTTTCCGGGGGATCCCCTTCCGAGAAAACCATAAGGGAAAGCATAAACCCTTTCCCTTTTTACCGAATTCATACAACCGACAAAAGCAGTTTTCGATCTTCCTCCGTCAATATGCTTTCCAAATATTGTTTTGTTTTCAGGGAAGCGCCGCTGAAAGCCCGTCCGCTTCCCTCCACATATTCCTGGGTCAATTCCAGCGAACGGTACACCGCCGCCGCCAAAGAACGGCCGCACAGCGCGCGCAGCTCTTTCAGCCCATGGTAATCTTCCCTGCCTTCCTCCGTCGCGTCGGCCACAAAAATGCACATTTCCAGCTTCGTCATGCCGACCCGCCCCACCGTGTGGCTGCGGATGGCGTTCAATACTTCCTCGTCCCGGATGTGAAATTCCGTCTTTGCCAGATACGCTCCCACCGGCGCGTGGAGCAGCGCCCCGGAAGAGAGCACCGCTTCATCGTCGGTCAAACGCTGTTCCCGGGCGATTCTGTTCATGTCCTTCAGGCTCATGCCCTTGGCGCAGTCGTGCAGCAGCGCAGCCAGGGCGCAGCGCTGGACGGGCAGGCCGTGAATCGCCGCCAGCCGCACCGCTTCCTTCCGCACGCCCAGGGTGTGCTGGAAGCGCTTGGGGCTCATCATGGTTTTGAGCCGCGGGGTAAAATCCTCCTGGTACAATCCGCGCTCCGCCATATAGCACAGCACTTTGGGGTTCAGCCCCGGCGCGTCCTGATACCGGGCGGTCTGGCTGCGGATAAAGGTGGCGGAATAAGGCGTGCTGAACGCGGGCAGCATTTCGGCCTTGGCCCCGGCCTGCCGCGCCTTTTCCAGCGCTTCGTCCGCGTTCACGCCGCTGCGGGGAAAAATCAGGAAATCGCACTGGGAAAACAGGACATCCTTCTCTTTCCAATAAGGCAGGCTGGGCAGCTTGTCCGCGCCCAGAATCAGCGTAAAGGAAGCGTGGGGAAATTCTTTTTTCAAGGGGCCTAGGGTGTCGGCGGTATAGGCGACGCCGGGCTTGGTGCCGGCTTTGGAAAGGAAAAAACGGGCATACCCCTCGATGGCCAGGGCGCACATGTTCATCCGGTCATTGGCGGAAGCTTCAGGTTCCCGGTGGGCAGGCTGGGCCATGGGCACGAAAATCACGCCATCCAGGCCGCCGCGCATCAGCGCTTCCTTGGCCAAAGCGATGTGTCCCTCGTGAATTGGATCAAATGTTCCGCCCAGCACGCCCATTTTCTGCAAATTCGATCATCTCCTGTCCATATTATACAACAAATTGGGCATTCTGAAAAGAGGGAGGACGCCAAAATGCAAGATTATTTCCGCCGTTCCCGCCTTGGAACGGCCATGGACAGCCTGGGATTTCATACTTTCACGTTCATTTTGAGCAACTTTTGGTTCACTTTGCTTTGGGGACTGCAATTTTCTTCCCTGGCCGCGGGCACGGCGCTGTACTGCATGATCGTGATTTTACGCAAAAAAGTACGGGACGACCACGTGGCCCGCAGGGAAATGCAGCTTCGCGTTTCCATCGGCGGGGAACTGGCGCTGGATCGGCTGCTGCTTACCGCCCCGGAAAAGGCGAACTTTGAAATCGCCATGCTGCTGTCGCTGCGGGAGCCGCTCACGCTGATTCGGGCGGGCGAAAGCGGCGTGCTGTGCGCGCGGAAGGGGAAAAAGTGGCTGTTGTCGTTTTTGCAGTCGCCCGCGGAAACGAGCGTCAGCCCGGCGGACGTGCTGGCATTGCAGCGGGAGGTGCGCCTCCTCAACGCCGACCGGGGGCTGCTCTGCGTCTGCGGGAAGGTATCGGCGGAGGCGGCGCGGCAGGCGGAGCGCGAGCCCTGCGTATCCTTCCTGGGGCGGGACAGGCTGATTTCCATGCTGGGCAGCGCCAACCCCGCCACCGACAGCCAACTGGTCGCCCTGGGCAGGCGCAGAAAAAAAGCCGCGCCGATACGCTGGCTGCGGCTGATCCTGAATCCTGCCCGGGCGAAGCGCTGCGCCTGCTACGGCACGCTGCTGCTGGGCATGTATGAGTTCACCCATCTGTTCTATTACGCCTTGCCCGGCCTCGTCTGCGTTTTCCTCGCCGCCGCCTGCCGCTGCGTCAGACGGCAGGAAAGCGTTTTTCCAGAGGAAGAGGGGTAAAGAGTGAGGAGTTAGGAGTGAGGAGTTTAGAGTACAGAGTAAAACCTAATAAAAAGCCTTCCCCTTGAGGGGAAGGCTTTGGGGGTGTTTCCCATTGCCTGAATCATCCGCACTCTGGCTCTCCACACTTCGTCACTTCATGCGCCTGCCGAAAAGTCCTCCGGTCATCTCCTGGACGGAGCGCTTCATTTTGCTTCCTGCGGTTTTCAGATTGCCGGAGGCAGCGAAAGCGTACAGGAACAGCCCCGCTAAACCAATCACCACCAGCCATCCGATGCCCGTCCAGCCCCCGCTGTTTTCCTTCGCCGGGCTTTTCTCCTTGCCCGCCGCGCCGGTGACGCCGCCGTATAGGGCGCGGTTCAGCACGTCGGCCATGTAGGCGGTGGAGGCCAGTACCTCGTTTTTGTCGCTCTTGTGGGTGCCGAATTCCAGCAGCACCGCGTGGGGCTGCAAGTCCTGGTTGTAGCTGCCCTTGCCCATGTAAATGTCCTTCACCAGGCCGGGATACAGCTTGTCCGCCACCGCCTTGATCTGGGCGGCGAACTGCTTATTGGCGTCGGCGTTCTGGTTCTGCCGCCCCACCAGCAGGCGCACCTTCGTGATTTCCTGGCCCTTCACCTCGCTGGTGTACTGGCTGGCGTCGGGAATGCCGTCCCGGTGCACGTCGAAGATGGCGTCCACGCCCTCCTCAGCCAGGGACGCGGCGGTGGCGCGGCTGCGGCGGTACGCGCCCGCGTCGTGGGGATAGTGGTTCTCGTCGCTGTAATAGACGGTGACGCCCTTCTTTTCCAGCGCCGCCTTCAATTTCTCCGCCACGTCGTAGATGCCGCCGCGCTTTTCGATGCTGCTCTTGCCGTCGCCCGATTCATAGCTCTCGTCGCTGTGGGTGCAGTACATCGCCACGGCCTTTTTCGTCGCGCTGACGGGCTGCGTATCGTCGTCCAGCCAGCTCACATCCGGGAGAGCAAAAGTCCCCAGGCTCTCCATCCGCGCCCGCTTGCTGTCCTCATCCACCTGAATGACCCGGTAATGCTTGTTGTCGCCGGAAACGTATTCGTCCCCCGCGTCCGGCTCTCCCGCATACCAGGTGATGGTTTCGCCATTTTCATCCAATAACTGGTAAATTTCATTTTCTTCCTCTGCTTCCGCTAAAGCGGTCAGGGGCGCAGCCAGCAGCATAGCCAAAGCAAGGATCGCCAATGCTCTCTTCATTCAGTTCCTGCCTCCCCGCCGCACGGGCATACGCACTGTTTCCCGGTCACGCCGGTCGGCAGGCCGGGACATGCGCTCGACCAGCTCCCCCATCAGTTCCGCCAGCAGCACCGCCAGCAGGCCGGAGATCACCACCGTATCCATCATACCCGCGCTGCCCAGGCGCAGGGTGGAGCTGATGCCGTTCTGCCAGTTCACCACCGCCACGGCAATATCCGCCAGCACCACGCCCAGCACGCCGCAGATGAACGCAGCCCGGCGGGAGCGGCCCAGCACATAGGCAATGATGCCGCCCGCGATGCCGTAGGTGTAATTAGGGTCCAGCACCATATTTTCCGGTTCTTCCGGCAGGAACCGCCCCAGCGCGTACACCGCCACCGCGGTTAAAACACTCCCGAACAGCGCCCGGGCAACCTCCTTCCGGGTGTCCGTTTTCGCCAGCAGCCACACGCACACGCCCAGCGGAACCACGGCCCCGCCGATATTCACCGCCACCTGGCCCACGCGAATATCCGGGATAAACCCGCCGATAAAAATCAGCGCCGCAATCACCAGCGCCGCCCGGTCGCTCAGCTGCATCCTGTCCAGCACCCGCTGCGCCGCGCCGAACAGCACCAGCGCCGTCACGACCGATAGCAATATCAATCCTACCGCCATATCGCTTATCCTCCTCCCGCGGCTGTTTTCAAGCCGCTTTCGTATGAAATAGCGTGTCCATGGCGGTTGAAAAATATGCGGTTGAAAACAAATGTGGGGGAAACCGCTCTTTGCAGCCAAAGAGCGGTTTCCCCCACACCCCTTTCCGAGAAAGCTATATAGGCGTTCGTTTACAATTCTTTCGTGGTTTTACCCAAAATACTTCTTCGCGCTGCGGAACAGGCCCATATCGTAATTGCCGGGGACGTTCTGATAGAGGCCCTTCCCCACGCGCTCGCTGTGGCCCATCTTGCCCAGCACCCGCCCATCAGGAGAGAGAATGCCCTCGATGGCGGCCACGGAACCGTTGGGGTTGAACAGAATATCGTCGGTGGGCTGGCCGTCCAAATCCACGTACTGGGTCGCCACCTGACCGTTGGCAATCAGCTGTTTCAGCACGTCGTCACCGCACAGGAAGCGGCCTTCGCCGTGGCTGATGGGCACGGTGAACACGTCGCCTACCCTGGTTTCCAGCAGCCAGGGAGAGTTGGCGGACGCCACCCGCGTGCGCACCAGGCGGCTCTGATGACGGCCGATGGTGTTGTAGGTCAGGGTTGGGGCGTCGGCGGAGGGTTCGGTGATCCTGCCGTAAGGCACCAGGCCCAGCTTGATCAGCGCCTGGAAGCCGTTGCAGATGCCCAGCATCAGGCCGTCCCGGTTGTCCAGCAGGTCGTGGACGCCCTCGGTCACAGCGGCGGAACGGAAGAAGGCGGTGATGAATTTGCCGGAACCGTCGGGCTCGTCGCCGCCGGAGAAGCCGCCGGGGATGAACACGATCTGGGCGTTCTTGAGGGCCTTGGCGAAGCGCTCCACGGAGTCGGAAACGCCAGAGGCGCTCAGGTTATTCAGCACTAAAATCTCGCCTTTGAGGCCCGCGCTTTCCACGGCCTTCAGGGAATCGTATTCGCAGTTGGTGCCGGGGAATACGGGAATCAGCACCCGGGGCACGGCGATGGATTTCGCGGGACGCACAACGGGCTTGGGTTCCGCGCTGATGGCAGAGATTTCTTGCTTGCTTGCGACTGTGGCAGGATACACGCTTTCCAGCTTGCCTTCATAAATACCGGAAATATCTTTCAAATGAACAGCTTCATCCTTCCAGGTGAATTGCTGTTCCGCTGTGGTGCGGCCCAGGGTCACGCCCAGTTCTTCTTCGTCAGCCAGCTCCAGGATGAACGCGCCGTACTGTTTGCGCGCCAGCATTTCCAGGGAAACGCTGCTGTCGAACGCGAAGCCGAGGCCGTTGCCGATGGACATTTTCAGGATGCCTTCGGCGATGCCGCCCTGGTCGATGGCCCAGGCGGACAGGGCCTTGCCGCTCTGCAAGAATCCATGCACCTGATTCAGCGCCGCCTTGAAGCTGTCCTTCTCCGGCAGGCCGTTTTGATCGTATGCGGGAGCCAGCAGCACAGCCTTATGCCCCGCGCCTTTGAACTCAGGGGAGCGCACGTCGCCCAGCTTCCCGGTGGTGACCGCGAAGGACACCAGCGTGGGCGGCACGTCCAGTTTTTCAAAGGTGCCGCTCATGGAGTCCTTGCCGCCGATGGCCCCGCAGCCCAAATCCCATTGCGCCTGCAACGCGCCCAGCAGCGCGGCCAGGGGCTTGCCCCAGCGGTCGGGCTGGCCCTGGGGCTTCTCGAAGTACTCCTGGAAGGTGAGGTAAGTATCCGGCAAAGACGCGCCCGCCGCCGCCAGCTTGGCGACGGACTGGGCCACGGCCAGGTACGCGCCGCGATAGGGGCTGGCGGAGGTAACGAAGGGATCATAGCCCCAGGCCATGAAGGACACGGTGTCGGTATCGCCGGTTTCCCTGGAAATCTTGTGAGCCATGGCCTGGATGGGGGTCAGCTGGTTCCTGCCGCCAAAGGGCATGAGCACCGTGCCCGCGCCGATGGTGGAGTCGAAGCGCTCGGACAGGCCCCGCTGGGAGCAGGTGTTCAAATCCCCCGCCACGCTCTTCATGCAGTTCGCGAAGGAAACCGGAATCTGCTTATCGTCGCAGACCGGCGCAAGCACGTGCGCCGCCGCCTGCTTTGGCGCGCCGTTGGAATTAAGAAACTCACGGGAAATGTTCACGATGGTTTCCCCGCGCCATTGCATGGTCAGGCGGGGTTCGGCCTGCACCCGGGCCACGACAGTGGCTTCCAGGTTTTCCGCGTCGGCCAGGGCGATGAACCTGTCCGCGTCTTCGGGAGCCACCACCACGGCCATGCGCTCCTGGGATTCGGAGATGGCAAGCTCCGTCCCGTCCAGGCCCTCGTACTTCTTGGGCACCTTGTCCAGGTCGATGGCGATGCCGTCCGCCAGTTCGCCGATGGCGACGCTCACGCCGCCCGCGCCAAAGTCGTTGCAGCGCTTGATGAGCAGGGAGGCTTCCTTGCTGCGGAACAGCCGCTGCAATTTGCGTTCCTCCGGCGCGTTGCCCTTCTGCACCTCCGCGCCGCAGGTGTCGATGGATTGCAGGGTGTGGGCCTTGGAGGAGCCGGTGGCCCCGCCGCAGCCGTCGCGGCCCGTGCGTCCGCCCAGAAGAATGATCACGTCTCCCGGCGCGGGCGCTTCCCGCCGCACGTTCTCCGCGGGGGCGGCGGCGATCACCGCGCCGATTTCCATGCGCTTGGCGGCGTAGCCGGGATGGTAGATTTCATGCACCTCGCCGGTGGCCAGGCCGATCTGGTTGCCGTAGGAGGAATAGCCCGCCGCCGCCGTGGTGACGATCTTACGCTGGGGCAGCTTGCCGGGCAGGGTTTCGGAAAGGGGCGCCGTGGGGTCGGCTGCGCCGGTGACGCGCATGGCGGCGTACACGTACGCACGCCCCGACAGCGGGTCGCGGATGGCCCCGCCGATGCAGGTGGCCGCGCCGCCGAAGGGTTCGATCTCCGTGGGGTGGTTGTGGGTTTCATTCTTGAACAGCAGCAGCCAGTCCTCCGGGCCGTTCTCCCCGTTCACCTGCATCTTCACCGTGCAGGCGTTGATCTCCTCGGATTCGTCCAGCTTGGAAAGCAACCCCTGCTTTTTCAGGTACTTGGCCCCGATGGTCGCCATGTCCATGAGGGTGACGGGCTTCTGAATCTTCAATTCCTCCCGTACCCGCAGGTATTCTTCATAGGTCTTTTGGGCGGCGGGGTCGTCGAAGCGCACGTCGGTCAGGTGGGTCAGGAAGGTGGTGTGGCGGCAGTGGTCGCTCCAATAGGTGTCCAGCATCCGAATTTCCGTCAGGGTGGGTTCCCGGTGTTCAGTCTTGAAGTAGTCCTGGCAGAATTTCAGGTCATCGTCATCCATGGCGAGGCCGTACTTTTTCACGAAGCTGTCCAGCCCGGCGGCGTCCAAATCCAAAAAGCCGTGCAGGGTTTCCACCATGGGCGGCTGGTCGTAGGCAATTTTCAGGGTATCGAAGGGGGCCAGGCCCGCTTCCCGGCTCTCCACCGGGTTAATGACGTATTTTTTGATGGCGGCAATGTCCGCTTCTTGCAAATCGCCGTACAGATAATAAACCTTCGCGGAGCGCACCAAAGGCCGGTCGCCCTTGGAAATCAGCTGGATGCACTGGCTGGCGCTGTCCGCCCGCTGGTCGAACTGGCCGGGCAGGTATTCCACCCCGAACACCGTCGCGCCGTCAGCGTCGGGCAGTTCTTCCGTCACATTGTCCAACTGCGGTTCGCCAAACACGGTGGTTTTCAGGTGCTCAAACAAATCCGCCCCAATGTCCTCCACGTCGTAGCGGTTCAAGAGACGCACGTCTGTCAGGCGCTCGATGCCCAGCAGGGAAATCAGGTCGTTTTTCAAGCTCTGGGCCTCGTGGGCCAGGCCGGGCTTTTTCTCCACGTATACGCGATAAACCATTTTTATCTCTCCATTTTCAGCGCTTTTTGGCCGATGTCCCGGCGGTAGAAAGCGTTCTCAAAGCGGGTTTTCTCCACGGCGGCATAGGCTTTGGCAATGGCGTCTTTCAGGCTGTCCGCTGTGGCGGTCACGCCCAGCACGCGGCCCCCGTTGGTGAGCAGCTCGCCGTTGTCGCCTGATTTCGCCCCGGCCACATAGGTGGTGATCCCGTCGGTGTCGGGGGTCAGGGTGATGGGGAAGCCCTTTTCATAATGCTGGGGATAGCCGTTGGAAGCCATCACCACACAGCAGGCGGCACCGTCGGAAAATTCCACAGGGCAGTCTGCCAGGGTGCCGTTCCGGGTGGCCTGCATAATGGTCAGCAAATCGCTTTTCAGCAGCGGCAGCACCACCTGGGTTTCCGGGTCGCCGAAGCGGCAGTTGTATTCAATCACCTTGGGGCCGTCCTTCGTGACCATCAGGCCGAAGTACAGGCAGCCCTTGAAGGGGCAGCCCTCCTGCGCCATAGCCCGGATGGTGGGCAGGAAGATTTCCTTCATGCAGCGTTCGGCCACATCTTTCGTGTAATAGGGGTTCGGCGCGATGGTCCCCATCCCGCCGGTGTTCAGGCCCCTGTCCCCGTCCAGGGCGCGCTTGTGATCCATGGAGGACACCATGGGTTTGATCGTTTTGCCATCAGTGAAGGCCAGCACGGACACCTCCGGGCCTTCCAAAAATTCCTCAATGACCACCCGGCTGCCGCTCTCCCCGAACACCTTGTTTTCCATCATGTCGGAAATGGCCTGCTCCGCTTCGGCCAGGGTCTGGGCGATGATGACGCCCTTGCCCAGGGCCAGGCCGTCGGCTTTGACGACGGCGGGCAGCGGCGCGGTTTTCACGTATTCCTTCGCGGCGGCGGCGCTGTCAAAGACCCTGCATTTTGCCGTGGGGATGCCGTACTTTTGCATCAGTTCCTTGGCAAACACCTTGCTGGCCTCGATGCGGGCAGCGGCTTTCGTAGGGCCGAAGGAGGGAACGCCCGCCGCTTCCAGCGCGTCCACCGCGCCCAGGGCCAGCGGGTCGTCCGGGGCCACGACGGCAAAATCGATTTTTTTCTCCACGGCGAACTTCACGATGCCGTCAATGTCCTTCGCCCCGATGGGTACACATACCGCGTCCTTCGCCATCCCGCCGTTCCCCGGCAGGGCGTAAATGGTTTCCGCGTCCGAGCTCTTTTTCAGCGCCTTGATGATGGCGTGCTCCCGCCCGCCGGAACCAACGACAAGAATTTTCATGGAGGGGCCTCCTTGATTTTTCGTAATTCAGCTTATTTTGCGCACCTTATTTTATATCAATCCAAATTCCTTGGTCATGAATGGACGCATTTTCAACATTCTTATAAAAGCTTTGCGCTTCATCATTATTTGCCATCAGTGCAATCAATAATCCAACGCCGCGAGCCTTGCATTCTGTCTTTAACTCTTCAAGAAGCGCTTGCGCAGCTTTGTTGTGTCTTTCGCTTTTCAGCACGCAAATCCAATCAAGATAAGCGCTGAAACAGGATGCGTCACTTCGGCTGCTGATAAGCGATGCGTCGATTCTGCCAATTACCCGATCGTCTCTCAGCGCAATAAAGGATAGCGCATTGTCGAATCTTGGATCAGCAAAGCTCTGTTCCAACTGTTTTTCGTAAATCTCATCCGGATTCCAATAATAGGTATCCGGCTCTTGTTTTCTTAGTTCCCATTCAAAGGCTATAACTTTTTTAATATCTGCTTTTTCAAACTTTTTGATTATGAACATACGCTTCACCCATGTTCATTACAAGTTATACTATCGCCACTAAACCCGTTTTCGCATATACCTGAAATAGTCCTGTTTCTCATTGAAGAGTGCGTGGATATAAACGTTTTGTTCCGAGGTGTCCATCTGATAAAAAACAAGGTAATGCTGATAAACCAGATAACGGTAGCCGAGGGCTTTGAGCACATAATCCTTCGGGATGGCTCCCCGTTCCGGGAAGGATGCCAAGGCAAGGCATTGCTCCTGAAGCTCCGTGACAAAAGAGACGGCAGATTCCAGATCGCCGGATTGTTCATAAATGTACAGGGCGATTTCCCGCAGGTCGCGCTTGGCGGTGTCGGTCATGAGGACGTTCCACTTCATTTTGCGTCAGCCCTCAGTTCCCGCAGAATATCATCGAAGGCTTCCTGGGCGGGCTGCACCCGGCCCAGCTTCACGTCATCGGCGGCCTGGGCCAGATGGGCGTACACGGCCAGGCGGCTTTCCATTTCTTCTATTCTCTCCTGCTGCTCCATGTATTGATTGTGGGCGAGGAGAACGGTATCCTCCCTGCCGTTCACGGTAATGGCAACGGGATTCTTTTTCGCTTCCTCCGCCACCTGCGCGTAATGCGTCCGCAGGTCACGGGAGGGACGGATCGATATTCTTTGAGACATACGCTTTCCATCCTTTCCTATTCCGTAGTCATATTATACTCTAATTTGACTACATAGTCAACACAGAACAGGCAGGAATACAGGAATCCCTTATAGCTTTCTTCGGAAGGGGGGCTGGGGGAAACCCATTCTTTGGCTTCAAAGAATGGGTTTCCCCCAGCAATTACTTCGTATCCTCAATGATGGAACAGGCGCATCCCGGTAAAGGCCATGACCATGCCAAAGCGGTCGCAGGTTTCGATCACCTGGTCGTCGCGGATGGAGCCGCCGGGCTGGGCGACGTAGGAAACACCGGAGCGACGGGCGCGCTCGATGTTGTCGCCGAAGGGGAAGAAGGCGTCGCTGCCCAGGGATACGCCGGTGATGGCGTCCAGGAAAGCGCGCTTCTCCTCGCGGGTGAAGGGCGCGGGACGGACGGTGAAGAACTTCTGCCAGTTGCCGTCGGCGAGCACGTCCTCGTCCTGGTCGGAGAGGTACACGTCGATCACGTTGTCCCGGTCGGCGCGGCCCAGGGTGGGCAGGAAGGGCAGGTTCAGCACCTTGTCGCTCTGGCGCAGGTGCCACTTGTCGGCCTTGTCCCCGGCCAAGCGGGTGCAGTGGATGCGGCTCTGCTGGCCCGCGCCGACGCCGATGGCCTGGCCGTCGTAGGCGTAGCAGACGGAATTGCTCTGGGTGTATTTCAGGGTAATCAGGGAAATAATCAGATCGCGCTTGGCCTCGGCGGGCAGGTCTTTCTTCGCAGTGGGGATGTTTTGCAGCAGGGCTTCGTTGATTTCAAAGTTGTTGCGGCCCTGCTCAAAGGTGACGCCGAACACATCCTTGGTTTCCACGGGATTGGGAATATAGCTGGGGTCGATCTTCACGATGTTGTAATTGCCCTTGCGCTTGGATTTGAGAATTTCCAGGGCTTCGTCGGTGTAGCCGGGGGCGATGATGCCGTCG
>CADBCX010000024.1 GCA_902793245.1 uncultured Eubacteriales bacterium
CAGATATGGAAGATTACTTTAATTCAAAATTAAAGTTATTTAACTATAAAAATCTCGAACTATTAAACGTTACGTGCGCGAAAACGTCTAATTTTGCAGTATGAATCGATTTTTGTTTTTTGCGATGCTGATTAAATCGTCTTCGCTGTATACGTCCTTCTCCCCGTTATCCACCGCAAGCACGGCATCGTCTTCCCCAAAGGCCACGGAATAGAAGGTGGAAAGCTGGTAGTCCGGCTTTTGATCCAGGGGCGGCTTGCCTGTCTGCGGTTCACCCTCCGAAGGCTTGGGCGGCGGCGCATCAGCGGTGTCCGGCGGCGTTTCCGGCACAGCATCGCCCGCGCTGCCCGTCGCCTTTTCCAGATAGTACAGTTCTACGTGCCGCTTGAGCATGTCCATGTTTTCCTGCCGGACTTCCCGGAAGCTGGCGAACAGGATCACCGACAGCGTGACGGCAAACAGCAGGATCAGCGACCCCATGATGGCGAGAATGATTTTTCTTCTCGATCTGCTAAACATCTTTCCCTCGCAATTCATATCCCAGGCCGCGCACGGCCTTGATCTCGACTTTGGAACCCACAAAAGTCAGCTTCTTCCGGGTAAAGGACATGTACACTTCCACGTTGTTGTACTCCGCTTCGTTTTCAAAGCCCCAGATTTTGACGGCCAGCTGCTCCCGGGTCATGATCTGGCCCTGATTGGAGAACATGTATTCCAGGATGCGCAGTTCCTTTTCCCCGAGGCGGACGCTTTGGCTTGTGGATTCACAAGTAAGCGTGGCGGTTGCCGTGTCCAGAGACAAATCGCCAAAATGCAGGCTGCCGTCCTGAAAGCTGGCGCTTCGGCGGCCCAGGGCCCGGAGCCGGGCCAGCAGTTCCTTTGTCTGAAAGGGCTTGGTGAGGTAATCATCCGCGCCGCTGTCCAGGCCCGTAACTTTATCATCCAACTGGCTCTTGGCCGTCAGCATCAGGATGGGCGTTTTGATGCCGCTGTTTCTTGCGCGTCTTGCGACTTCAAAGCCGCTCATTTCGGGCATCATCACATCGAGCACGGCGATATCGTACACCCCGCTTTCCAACGCTGTCAGCGCGGACGCGCCGTCCGCCATATGATCCACATCATATTTTTCTTCTCTCAGCAGCGCTGCCAGCGCCGCCGCCATTCTCTTTTCATCCTCGGCCAGCAGGACCCGCATTTGACCACCTCCATGAACATGATGGCATAAAAAGATTGAGAAAAAATGAAACCGCATCGTCGGCCATTCTTACTGATCATTATACCCGAAACATGGAAACAGCGCAATCAAAAAAGACTTCTTCATAAGAATACAAATTCAAGAATGTGGCTCTTCCCATATGGTTGAGCTTTTTTGCGGCGAACCGGCGGTGTTTTTCACAGCCAAATCTTTTTTTCGGCTTCAATGTTTCTTCAAGCTATCAGGGTTATGATGATCCCGTCAGAAGGGGAAAAACGATTCCCGGATGGCAAACAATGATTTCTTACCTCGATGATTCTCCCGTCTCCTTCGCTATATCGGGTGAAGGGCAGGAAACTCTGATGAAAGAAAGGATGATTGAAATGAAGAAATGGAACAAAGCAATCGCCATCGGACTGTGCGCGTGCATGATGGGAACAGCCGCTATTGCGGAGACTGCAGAAACCGCCATGGATACTGTTACCGGCGCAACACAAACCGCCACGATCCCACAGAACCAGCAAACGCCTCCTGAGATGCCCGGACAGCAAGGCCAGGGTGAACAGAATCAAATGATGATGCCTCCTCCCATGCCCGGACAGCAGGGCCAGGGTGAACAGAATCAAATGATGATGCCTCCTCCCATGCCCGGACAGCAGGGCCAGGGTGAACAGAATCAAATGATGCCCCCTGCTATGCCCGGACAGCAGGGTCAGGGTGAACAGAATCAAATGATGCCTCCTGCCATGCCTGGACAGCAGGCGCAGGGTCAGCAAAACCAGATGACACCACCCGACGTGAACAATCAAAACAACGAGAACGGCCAGCAGATGACGCCGCCTGACATGAACAATCAGAGCAGCGAGAACGGGCAGCAGATGACCCCGCCTGACATGAACAATCAGAGCAGCGAGAACGGGCAGCAGATGACGCCCCCTGACATGAACAATCAAAACAGCGAGAACGGCCAGCAGATGACGCCTCCTGACATGAACAATCAAAACAGTCAGAACGGGCAGCAGATGACCCCGCCTGACATGAACAATCAGAACAGCGAGAACGGCCAGCAGATGACCCCGCCTGACATGAACAATCAGAACAGCGAGAACGGCCAGCGGATGGCTCCGCCCAGCATGAACGGGCAAAACGGCCAGCAGATGCCCGGTGGAATGCCCGGCAATGCCTCCGCGAACGTTTCCTATACTGCCGCTGCGACCGTAACGGAAAACAGCAGCAATGCCACCTACACCTCTACCGGCAACAGTGAAAACGCCGTACTGGTATCCGGGGAGAACGTGACGATCTCCAACGCCACCGTTTCCAAGACTGGTTCCGCTTCCGGCGACGAGGCTGACTTCTACGGCGTGAACGCCACGGTGCTGGCGACGGGCGGCGCGACCCTGAACGTGGAAGCCGCGGAAATTACCTCTGACGGCGAACATGCCAACGGCGTGTTCAGCTATGGCAGCGGCACCACGGTCAACGTGTCTGACACCAGCATCACCACCAGCGGCAACTGCTCCGGCGGTCTGATGACCACCGGCGGCGCGACCCTGAACGCTACCAACGTCACCGTGGCGACCTCCGGCAATTCCTCCGCGGCCATCCGCTCCGACCGGGGCGGCGGCACCGTGAACGTGAACGGCGGCACCTATGACACCACCGGCGTGGGTTCTCCCGCCATCTACTCCACCGCCGACATTACCGTGTCGGACGCCACCCTCAGCGCCACCACCTCCGAAGCCGTGGTCATTGAAGGCGGCAACACCGTCACCCTCAACAACGTGGACATCACCGGCAGCAACACCAAGCTGAACGGACAGTCCAAAGTGAACACCAACGTGCTGATCTATCAGTCCATGTCCGGCGACGCCAGCGAAGGCGAATCCTCTTTCACCATGACGGACGGCAGCATGACCGCCGAAACCGGCGCCATGTTCCACGTGACCAATACCACCACCACCATCAACCTGGAGAATGTGGACTTCACCTATGCCTCCGACAGCAACGTGTTCCTGAGCGCCTCCGCTGATTCCTGGGGCAGGAGCGGCCAGAACGGCGGCGACGTGACGCTGAACCTGAAGAATCAGGACATCACCGGCGCGATTCTCTCCGACAGCCTGTCCTCCGTTTCCGTGAACCTGGACAGCGACTCCACCTGGACCCTGACCGGCGACAGCTATGTGACCTCCTTCAACGGCGACTTGAGCAACGTCAACCTGAACGGCTACACCCTCTATGTCAACGGCGTGGCTGTGACCAAGTAAAAACACAAACAGGGGCGGGACTTCGGTTCCGCCCCTGTTGGCAACAGAGCTTCCAGAAAGAAGGAAAGATATATCGAATACATTGGCTTCATCCCGCCGAATGAACTGATGGGCACAAAAACAGCGCGACCGGAATCACGCTGCAAGCCTTGAAACTACCACGCTTTCGATGAATTGAACATGATCCTGTTTTACGAAGCCTCAGCAAAGGGCAGGTTTCGCCCCCCAACGGGCAGGATCATTCAATCCATTCCTTGACGCGAAGGGAGGCGGCCTTGACCGCGTTCTTTTTTTCGCCCTGCTCCACCAGCGCGTCCACTGCGTCACGAATGGAAGCACCGTTCAGCACCAGGTCAAAAATCCGGGCTTCCAGGCTGGCTTGGATCATTGGTTTTTTCTCAGGCATTTGCACGCCCCGCAGGTCGGCTACCAGGCAGTATTCGCCCTTCTCGCTTTTCTCGTTGGCTTCCAGGGCGGCAAGAATTTCTTCCGGCGTGCCGCGAAGGGTCAGCTCGTGGAGCTTGGTCAAATCGCAGCTGACGGACAGCAGAGCGCCGGGCAGGGTTTCGGCAATCGCCGCCACCAGCGCTTTGACCCGGTGGGGGGATTCGTGGAAGATGGCCCCTTCGGATTTGCGTCCAATATCCAGCAACTTTTCTTTGAGTTCTTTGCTTTCCCTGGGCAGGAAGCCATAAAAGGTGAAGGAGGAAAAATCGAACCCGCTGACGCTGACCGCTGCCGCGAAGGCCGTCGGGCCGGCCACGGCGATGACCGGAATGCCCGCCTCCGCCGCCGCCCGCACCAGCTCGGTGCCGGGGTCGGAAATGGCGGGGGTGCCCGCGTCGGTGACCACAGCCACATCCATGTCTTCCGCCAGCATCCGCTGGACGAGCTCCGGCGCACGGCCTTTTTCGTTGTGCTGGTGGCAGGAGATCAGCGGCGTGTCGATGCCGAAATGGTTGGTCAGTTTCTTCGTGACCCGGGTATCCTCGGCGGCAATCAGGCCCACACTTCTCAGGGTTTCAATGGCGTGGGGGCTCATGTCGGACAGATTGCCGATGGGGGTTGCGACCACGTATAAGGTGCTCATATGAAATGCTTCTCCTTGATGTTATTTCATCCTCGCAGCATTTTACCTGATACCCCTTTACAGCTTTCTCGGAAAGGGGTCTGGGGGAAACCGCTCTTTGGCTACAAAGAGCGGTTTCCCCCCAGCGTCTTTTTCAAATACTCTTAACGTCGCGCTGTGCGCCCGGTTGTTATCGTTCAATTCGTCTTTTCCCGCCTTGATCGCCCCGCCAATAGCCCGGCCCAGGGGCTTCTTGCCGCAGGTGCAGATGGGGGCCTTGGGCGGGCAGGTGCAGGGGTTTTGCAGCTTGCGGAAGGTGAGCTTCACGATGCGGTCCTCCACCGAATGGAAGGTGATCACCGCCAGCCGCCCGCCGGGAACGAGCATATCCACCCAGTCACGAAGCGCTTGCTCCAAGGGCGCTAATTCATCGTTCACCGCGATGCGCACGGCCTGGAAGGTGCGCCGGGCGGGATGCCCTTCGTCCTTGCGGCGCACGGCCTTGGGGATGGCCGCGTCCACCACGGCCACCAGGTCTTTGGTGGTCTCCAGCGGTTTTTCAGCCCGCTTCTCCATCAGAATCTGGGCAATCCTCGCCGCCCATTTCTCGTCCCCGTATTCCCGCAGGACGCGGCAGAACTCCTGCTCGGATACCGTGTTCACGTAGTCCGCGGCGGTCATGCCCTGGGTGGTGTCCATGCGCATATCCAGCGGCGCGTCCTCATGGTAAGAAAAGCCCCGCTCCGGCGTGTCCAATTGGTAAGAGGACACGCCCAAATCCAATAAGCCGCCGTTCAGCCGTACGCCCGGCAGCAGTTCCTTCACATCGTGGAAATTGCCATGTACCGCGTGGAAGCCGGCGTACCCCTTGAGGCGTTCCGTCGCCGCCGCAATCGCCGCCGGGTCCCGGTCGATGCCGTAGAGCACGCCGGTTTCTCCCATGGCTTTCAAAATCGCTTCGCTGTGTCCGCCGCCGCCTAAGGTGCCGTCGGCGTATACCTCCCCCGACTGGGGGTTCAGGTATGCCAGCACCTCGTTCAACAGCACGGGAATATGATGAAATGACATATGGACTCCTTATCCCTGTGTTCTATTTTGCTCTATGAAGAAAACCGGGCAAGCAATTCTGCCGGTGAAAACAGTGCGATGCCAAAATCCAAAAAATCCTTCTTGTTCCTGGTGACAATACCGTCACAGTGATTTGATTTGGCGCAGGTTGCCATCAGGCAATCCTCAAAATCTTGCGCTCTGACTTCAAACGCATGCAGTACATCATCGTTGGTTACGGTTAAAATCCGGACGATATTCAAGACGGAATTCATCACCTGATAGGTTTCCTCTATGCTGCCAAGGGCTTTCCGGGTGATGTAGAAAATATCTGTCATTGCCGAAGCGGAAATGAAGCCCTGAATCGTCCGGTTCTCGCACAGTTTCAAAACCGCTTTTGAATCATCAAAAAAATCATTTCTGCGGATAAGTACATCCAATAGGATGTTTGTGTCAATCATGATCCTCATATCGAGACAGCCTTTCTTCCCGGAGCGAGTGCCGATCCATTTTTGCGGGCACCTTTCCCGCAAGCACGCCGGAGATGGAATCAACCGCAGAAACATTGGGGTTGATGAGTTTTGCGACGGTTTTTCCATTTTTTGTTATCCAAACGTCTTCCGTTAATACGAGTTCCAGATACTTGCCAAGGTTCAGCTTGAATTCTGTAGCGGTAACCTGCATAAAATCAACTCCCTTCCTCCTCTATTTTAACCGATTTTCTTGAAATAAGCAAGAAAAATCGAACGATTTCATTCTAAAAAGCGGAAACCATTCCGCTGATGCAGAAACGGTTTCCGCTTTTTTGTTTGTATTTATCCCAGCTCGGCGATGCGCTTATCCAGCGCCACGAGCATTTCCTTGTTCTTTTCCAACTTTTCCTTTTCGGCGGCCACCAGGTTGGCGGGGGCCTTGTTCACGAAGCCGGGGTTGTTCAGCTTGCCTTCGGCCCGGGCGATTTCGTTCACCAGGTTCTGGCGCTCCTTGCCGAGGCGGGCCTTTTCTTTCTCCAAATCCACCAGTTCGCCCAAGGGGATGAAGAACTCACCGGCCTGGCACACGGCGCTGACGGTCTTTTCGCTGATGGCCTGGCCGGGCTCCAGCATTTCCAGGGCGCTCACGCTGGCGAGGCGGGCGAAGTACACTTCGGTGCCCGCGAAGGCGTCGTGCCAGCCGTCGGCGGGGCGCACCATGAGCCGGGCCTTGTGGCTGGGCTGCACCTTCATATCAGCGCGGAGGTTGCGGATGGCGCGGATCATGTCCATCACGCCCTCCATCCGGGCGGCTTCGGCGGGGAAGTCGTAGGCTTCCAGGGGCTTGGGCCAGTCGGCCAGCATGCAGGAGGCGTCGGCTTCACCGGGCAGGTTCTTGTACACTTCCTCGGTCAGGAAGGGCATGAAGGGATGCAGCAGCCGCAGCAGGCCGGAGAGCACCGTTTGCAGCACGGCGCGCACGGCGGCTTTGCGCTGCGGGTCGTCGCCCAGCAGCCCGCCCTTGGCCAATTCGATATACCAGTCGCAGAACTCCGACCAGGTGAAGTCGTAAATCTTCTGGGCGGCCAGGCCGTATTCCGCTTCCTCAAAGTTCTTGCTGATCTGGCGCACGGCCTCGTTGAACTTGGTCAGAATCCAATGGTCGGGCAGGGTCAGTTCCTTGCCGTCCAGGGTTTCCTTGCCGTCCAGGTTCATCAGCACGAAGCGGCTGGCGTTCCACACCTTGTTGGCGAAGTTCCGGGCCATTTCCACTTTTTCGGTGGAATAGCGGGTGTCGTTGCCGGGGCTGATGCCCATCACCAGGGAGAAGCGCAGGGCGTCCGCGCCGTACTGGTCGATGATTTCCAGCGGGTCCACACCGTTGCCCAGGGACTTGCTCATCTTGCGGCCCAGGGCGTCCCGCACAAGGCCATGGATGACCACGTTTTCAAAAGGCACATCTCCCATGTTCTCGATGCCGGAGAAGATCATCCGGGCCACCCAGAAGAAGATGATGTCGTAGCCCGTCACCAGGGTGGTGGTGGGGTAGAAGTATTGCAGGTCTTCGGTGTTGTCCGGCCAGCCCAGGGTGGAGAAGGGCCAGAGGGCGGAGGAGAACCAGGTGTCCAGCACGTCTTCGTCCTGGGTCAGCTTCTTGCAGCCGCAGGAACATGCCGTCGGGTCTTCCCGGCTCACGATGATCTTGCCGCAGTCCTCGCAGTACCAGGCGGGGATGCGGTGGCCCCACCAGAGCTGGCGGCTGATGCACCAGTCCTTGGTGTTTTCCATCCAGTTATAGTAAATCTTGGCGAAGCGGTCGGGGATGAACTTGGTCTTTCCTTCCTTCACCGCTTCCAGGGCAGGCTTCGCCAGCGGCTCCATCTTCACGAACCACTGCTTGCTCATCATGGGCTCGATCACGGTATGGCAGCGGTAGCAGGTGCCCACCTCGTGCTTGAGGGGTTCGATCTCTTTCAGCAGGCCCAGGGCTTCCAGGTCGGCCACGATGGCCTTCCGGGCTTCGTCGGTGGTCATGCCGGCGTACTTGCCGCAGTCCAGCACCTCGGGCTCGTTCACGCTGGCCTTGCCCGCGGCGAAGATGGCGTCGGCCTCGGCCTTGTCCGCCGCGCCGGTCATGTGGCCGTCGTAGGTGAACACACGCACGATGGGCAGATTGTGGCGCTGGCCCACCTCAAAGTCGTTGGGGTCGTGGGCGGGGGTGATTTTCACCACGCCGGTGCCCTTTTCCATGTCGGCGTGCTCGTCGCACACGATGGGGATTTCCTTGTTGATGAGGGGCAGGATCACGTGGCAGCCGTGCAGGTGGGTAAACCGGGGGTCAGCGGGATTGATGGCCACGGCGGTGTCGCCCAGCATGGTTTCGGGACGGGTGGTGGCCAGCTCCAGCTTTTCGCCTGTTTCCTTCACGGGGTAAAGGATGTGCCAGAAATTGCCGTCTTTTTCGACGTATTCCACCTCGGCGTCGGAGATGGCGGTCATGTCGTGGGTGCACCAGTTCACCAGCCGGTAGCCCCGGTAGATGAGGCCCTTTTCATACAGCCGCACGAACACCTCGCGCACGGCCTTGGAACAGCCCTCGTCCATGGTGAAGCGTTCCCGGTTCCAGTCGCAGGAAGCACCCATGCGGCGCAGCTGGCGGGTGATGCGTCCGCCGTATTCCCGCTTCCAGGCCCAGGCGTGCTCCAGGAAGCCTTCACGGCCCAGCTTTTCCTTGGTCAATCCTTCGCTCCGCAGCTTCTCCACCACCTTCACCTCGGTGGCGATGGAAGCGTGGTCGGTACCGGGGAGCCAGAGGGTGGGGTCGCCCTTCATGCGGTGATAGCGGATCAGCGCATCCTGCAAGGTGGCGTCCATGGCGTGGCCCATGTGCAATTGCCCCGTCACGTTGGGCGGCGGCATCACGATGGTGAAGGGCTTCTTGCTCTTGTCGATCTTCGGGGCGAAGGCTCCGCTTTCTTCCCATTTTTTGTAGGTCTCGGCTTCGATGGCCTGGGGATTGTAGGTTTTTTCCATGGTAAATTCTTCAGGCATATATTGTTCCTCCTAACATTGCTTTTGTTTTCTGGTATTACAGTGGAACTTTGACATACTGGTATTCTGGTATCCAATTTGTATATAATGGTTGAGGACACAGAGCTAATGTGACTTCACTGTCGTCCGTAAGAACAAACATCTGAGTAATTTTCCCTTCACCTCCCGGAAGAAACGTCTTTGTTATAGAATCTAACGATTCGCTGTTGTAATCAGTATCAAGTTCTATTCCGTTTTGATACGCTTTGCATACTACGTTCAACTGCCAATTTATCGGTTGATCATATTGGTGAACAAACGTAAAATATACATATAGTATTCCGTCAGAGGCCGTACTTTTGTCAACAGTTATTGTAAATCCGTTACTAAAGGTGAGTATTTGAGGCAATTCAGATGATTCAGCCATACCCTCAGCTAGTAATCTGTTAAGTTTGCTGACGGCAGCTTTTATTTCTTCGCTTGTTGCTTTTTCAATATCAATGTTAAGGGTTTCTGCACTTGCTGTCCCAATGTAAAAAAGCAGCGACACACCTGCTAATAAGATTGCTATTGCTCGTTTCATAGATAATACCCCTTTTTTCACGTTAAAAATACTGAAATGGCTTTCAAAAATTTTTAATACATTTTTCTCGATCTCATTTAGAAAGAAACGGGCCAACCCCTCCCGAAGGACGGATTGACCCGTGGTACCACCTTGCTTCACAGCGAACGAAACGCTGTCTCTTGACGCTGTAACGCGCGAAACGCGGGCGGACTACTACGCTTTCGCGTTCATCCGCCGCTCTCCCGGACGACCTTCCGCTTCGCTGCCCCGGCGGCCTTTCAGCCGGTGAACCGCCTCTCTTTGGGGGTGCTTTGAAGCGTACTCCTTCCGTTCACTGAGCAAGGGATATTGGACTGTTACGAAAAAATGCCCGCAAAGGCATTTTCCCGATGAAAGAAGGACGAATTACGCGTTCTTCTTTTCTTCCTTCTCTTCCATGTTGATGATCTGTTTGCCGTCATAGTAGCCGCAGTGCTTGCAGACATGATGCGCCAGCTTCATCTGGTGGCACTGTTTGCACTCAACGATCGCGGGAACTTCCAGCTTCCAATTAGCGCGACGGGAACGGCCGCGGGCCTTGGATACTTTTCCTTTGGGCAGAGCCATAATTACACCTCCTGATCCTTTGTCAGCAATTGCTGCAATGCCGAAAAAGGATGCTGGTCGGGCATGTCCTTCTGGCAAGCATGCGAAGATAGAGAATCCTCTGACGGCATGCCGGTCAGCACCGGGCAGGAATCGCCGCACACGAAACGCATGGGCAAATCAAGCACCGCCAAAGTCATCGACAGATGGGAGAGCTCCACTTTCGAACCCTCGTACATCCATCTTTCTTCCCCGTCGGGCGTCACATCTTCCTGCTGGTTGAAGCGGGTGAGCCGAACGAAGTTCTCGTCAAACGGAACCTCCACCGGATAATCCACCGGCTTCAGGCACCCGGCGCAATGGCCGTGGGCCGTGCAGGTGAGCGTGCCCCAGATGCGAAGGTTGTCCTCCGCGCCGGAGAAGTGCCCCCGCAGAAGAACGTCGTCAAACGTGACCGTTTCTCCGAAAATCTCCTGGGGCGGGATTTCGTCACGGTGTTCAAAGGGGATCGCCTCGCCGGGCGCGCGCATGGCGCGGGAAACATCCAGCAGCAAATCCATCCCTCCAATCGTGACCGGGCTATATTATATCGTGTTTAGGGGGGCTTTGTCAATCCTTTTTTCAGCTTCCGGAATTTTTTTGAGAATTTTCAGGATTGCCTGCGCCTTGCGTATTTTTTATCACGCGGAATGCCCGATTCCGTTCATTCTGCATAAGGCTGTCCGGAGGGCGATTTTCCCATGGACGTAGGTGAGCCCGCCCTGCAGGTATACGGTGTACGGAGCGCGCATGGGCGCGTCGGCGGACAGCTCGATGCTGGCCCCCGCCACGAAGGTGCCTGCCGCCATGATGACCTGGTCGGTGTAGCCGGGCATGTCCCAGGGTTCGGGCACGGCGCTGCCGTCAATGGGGGACGCGGCCTGGATGCCCTGCACAAAGGCGATGAGTTTTTGCGGGTCGCCCATCTCGATGGCTTGGATGATGTCGGCCCGGGGCGCGTCATAGTCCGGGGTGGTTTTCATGCCCAGCAGTTCAAAGGTGCGGGCCGCCAAGATCGACGTTTTCAGCGCCTGGGTGACGGTATGCGGGGCTATGAACAAGCCTTGATAGAAGGGCTGGTAGCTGGCGGCGTAGCTGCCCACCTCCCGGCCTAAACCGGGGGCGGTGAGCCGGGCCTCGATGCGTTCAATGGCCCGGTTCGTACCCACCAGATACGCCCCGGTGGGGGCAAGCCCGCCGCCGGGATTCTTGATCAGCGACCCCACGCACACGTCCGCGCCGAAGTGGGTGGGCTCTTTATCCGTGATAAACTCGCCGTAGCAGTTGTCCACCATGATGAAAATGTCGGGCCGGGCCGCGTGGACGGCCTCGATCACGTCCCGCATTTCCTCGGGCCGCAGGGACGCCCGCCAGGCGTAGCCCCGGCTGCGCTGGATGAGCACCACTTTGGTATTGGGCTGAATCGCTTCCAGGACGGCGGGCACGTCGATCTTTTTTTGATCATCGCACATCTCCACCTGGGAATAGGTCACGCCCATTTCCTTTAAATTTCCCGGGGCGTTGCCACTCAGCCCGATCACCGTTTCCATGGTGTCGTAGGGCGCGCCGGTGGCGGACAGCAGATGGTCACCGGGCAGCAGCAGGCCGAACAGGCACAGGGAAAGCGCGGCGGTGCCGCAGGCGACGGCGGGCCGCACGATAGCGCTCTCCGCCCCGAACAGCCGGGCAAAGACCCGTTCCAGGGCGTCTCGGCCAATGTCGTCGTAGCCGTAACCGGTGGTGGGGGAGAAGTGGCGGGTGGCGATGTCCTCCGCCTGGAACGCGGCAAGCACCCGCTGGGTGTTCACGATCTCGTTTTCTTCCAGCGCGGCGAATACGGGCTGGCAGTCTTTTTCGGCCTGGGCCATCAAAGCGTCGATGTTCATGGGAATCATTCCTTCCAATTGTTTTCACAAATCATATCAGCAATGGGTTCCAAACGCTGCCCCGGCAGGAACGGAATCCAGCGGATTCGTTCGTCCCGCTTGAACCAGGTGAGCTGGCGCTTGGCGTAGTGCCGGGTGCGGAGCTTGATGAGGGAAACCGCGTCGGCGAGCGGCGCTTTTCCGTCCAGCACAGGCAGCAGTTCCTTGTACCCCAGTCCCTGCATGGATTGGGCGTCGGCGGGAATCCCGCTGTCCTTCAATCGCTTCACTTCCTCCAGCAGCCCCATTTCTATCATTTCATCTACCCGCCGGTCGACCCGCTGATAGAGGATGTCCCGGGGCAGGTCCAGGGCATAGAGCTGGAAATCATAGGGGGCATCCTCCGGCCCCGGCATCTTCTGGGCGGAGAGGGGAGAGCCGGTCAGGTCGTACACCTCCAGCGCCCGCACCACCCGCCGCACGTCGTTGGGATGCAGCCGGGCAGCGGAAACCGGGTCGACTCGCTCTAAAATCGCATGCAGCGCGTCCACCCCCCGGGTGTCGGCGATTTCGTGATACTTGCGGCGGATTTCCTCGTCCCCGCCTACCGCGCCGTAATCCATCGGCAGGGACAGGGATTGCAGGTACATGCCCGTGCCGCCCACCAGGATGGGCACGCTGACCTGCTCGATAACGGCCCTCGCTTTTTCCGCGTACTGGGACACGGAAAAGCTCTCCGCCGGTTCCAGGAAGCTGTGCAGGTGATGGGGGACAAGGGCCTGCTCCTCCTTCGTGGGCTTGGCGGTGCCGATGTCCATGCCCCTGTAAATCTGCATGGAGTCCATGCACAGAATATCTCCGTGCAGCGCCTTTCCCGCCAGCAGCGACAGGGCGGTTTTCCCGCTGGCCGTGGGGCCGACGATGCCGATCACCCGCTTTTTCATACGCCAGCACCCCGTTCCCCTGCCTGCTTCATGGCCCTTCGCATCAGCCACAGGGCGAACATGGCCCCGCAGAATTCGCCCGCGATCAGGGCGCAGGCCAGGCCCGTTTCGCCGAACAGCCGATCCAGCAGGAACATGAAGGGAATGTAGAACACCAATTCCCGCACGAAGGCGTGGAGCATGGTGGCCTTGCCGTTGCCCATGGCCTGCATGGAGAAGGAGGTGTGGTAGTTGAGGAATTGGAAGGGCGACGCGCAGCAGCGGATGCGCAGGAACAGGGTAGCGTAGGCAATGGTGCGCAGGGCGTTGTCCAGGTCGCCCCGGCTGGTGCTCATGAACAGCCGCGTCACCTGCCCGGCGAAGAGCTGGAACAGGGCGATGGACGCGAAGGAAACGATCAGGCCCCAGAGCCGCGCGGTGCGGATCGTCTTTTTCATGCGCTCGTGGTTGCCGGAGGAATAGTTGTAGGAGATGATCGGCATGGCCCCCTGGCAGATGCCGATGTTGACGGCGGTGGGCACCCGCTCCACCTTCATCACGATGCCCATGCCCGCCAGCGCCATATCGCTGTGGGCGGAGGCCAGCATGTTCACGCACACGTTCGCCAGGTCAAACAGCCCCGTCAGGATGGCGGAAGGCACGCCCACGGCGAACACCTTTTTTATACTGTCGCTCTTCACCTTCCGCGCCTGGTTCAGGCTCAGGCTGAGCGCCGCGGTGCGGGCGGCTTTGCGATAGGAAAACAGCAGATAGCCGCAGGAGACCATATTGGAAAGCAGCGTCGCCAGAGCCGCGCCGATGACCTCGCTGCCCCGGGGCAAAAGCACGAACATGAACAGCGGGTCGAGCGCCATGTTCAGCACGCCGCCCAGGCTCAGGCCCATGCTGGCCTGGCTGGAATACCCCGCGTTTCGCAGCAGGTGGGCCACCGTCATGCTCACCATGCTGAACCCGCCGCCCAGCACAATCACCAGGAAGGTATACTGCCGGGCGTAGGCAATGGTCGCTTCCGACGCGCCCAGGAAATACAGCAGCGGATTCATGAACACGCCGATGAGCAGCGAATACGCAAGCGCCACGGCGACGGCCCCGTACACGCTGAACGCGCTCACCCGCCGGGCTTCCTCGTCCTGGCTCACGCCCATCAGCCGGGCGGTCAGGCTGCCGCCGCCCACGCCGAACAAGTTGGACAGGGAGGTGAGCATGATTACCAGCGTCAGCGTCAGGGAAATCGCCGCCACCATGAAGGAGTTGCCCGTCTGCCCGATAAAAAAGGCGTCCACCATGTTGTAAATCAGCGTGATCAATTGGCTGATGATCGTCGGCACCGCCATGGCCGCCAGCGCCTGGGGCACAGGCATGGTTTCAAACATTTCTTTTTTGTTCAGCGCCGCTTTCGCCATGGGTCAACCTCACATCTTTTCTTTGCGTGAATACGGATACAGTATACCATCCCCGCCGCAAATGTTCAACAGCCAAAACAGCCTTCGTTTTTCCGCTGAAAACATGGACAAACGGCGGAAAGAATGATACAATATACATTGGTTCTATATGGATTGATTGTTGGGGGGACGACCTTTTGAACGACGTGGAAAACAGGAAGCTGGAAGAACTGCTGGAAACGGTTCAGCGGCCCGCCCGCTATACCGGCGGGGAAATGAACGCGGTGCGCAAGGACTGGAACAGCGTGAAGTGCACCTTCGGCTTCTGCTTCGCGGACACCTACGAAATCGGCATGAGTCACCTGGGCATGAAGATTCTGTATTATCTCATCAACGAGCGCCCCGACGCCCTGTGCGAAAGGCTATTCATGCCCGACGCCGACATGGCGGACAAGATGCGGGAGGCGGACGTGCCGCTGTTCTCCCTGGAAAGCCGGGCGGCGCTGAATGAATTTGATATCATCGGCTTCACCCTGCAATACGAAATGAGCTACACCAACATCCTGGAAATGATGGATTTAGGCCGGGTGCCGATCCGGCGGGAGGAACGGGCCGAGGCCGACCCTATCGTGGTGGCGGGCGGCCCCTGCGCCTTCAACCCCGAACCCCTGGCCCCCTTCATCGACGCCTTCATGATCGGCGACGGCGAGGACGTGATGCACGAACTCATCGACGTGATCCGGGACGGACGGGCGGCGGGGTTGCAGCGCATCGACATTCTTCGGAATCTGGCGAAGCTGGAAGGAGTCTATGTCCCGGCTTTCTACGATGTGGAATACAACGGGGACGGCACCCTGAAATCCTTCAAGCCCAACGACCCGGCCGCCCCCGCGAAGGTGAAAAAGCGGGTGGTCAAGGATTTGTCCAACGCGATTTATCCCGAGTCCATCCCCGTCCCCTACACCGAGATCGTCCATGACCGGATGGTGCTGGAAATCATGCGGGGCTGCACGCGGGGCTGCCGCTTCTGCCAGGCGGGAATGCTGTACCGCCCCGTGCGGGAGCGCAGCATGGAAAGGCTGTTGGAACTGGCGGATAAATTGCAGCAGTCCACCGGCTACGAGGAAATGAGCCTGTCGTCGCTTTCCTCCGGGGACTACACCTGCCTGCCGCAATTGATTCAGGCGCTCATGGACCGGTACCGGGACAAGCGGGTGAGCGTGTCCCTGCCCAGCATGCGCATTGACAACATCGTGAAGCAGAGCCTGGAAGAAACCCAGCAGGTGAAAAAATCCGGCTTGACCCTGGCTCCCGAGGCGGGGACGCAGCGCCTGCGGGATGTGATCAACAAGGGCGTGACGGAGGAAGATTTGATCCGCTCCGTCACCGACGCCTTTGAGTGCGGGTGGAGTAGCGTGAAGCTGTACTTCATGATGGGCCTGCCCACCGAAACCGACGAGGATTTGCGGGGCATCGGCGATTTGGCCAAGAAGGTGGTGGACGCCTTCTACCGCGTGCCCAAGGAGCAGCGGGCCAAGAGCGGCGTGCGGGTGACGGCCAGCGCGTCCGTGTTCGTGCCCAAGCCCTTTACGCCCTTCCAGTGGGCCGCCCAGGACACCATCGACACCGTCCACGAAAAACAAGCGGCGCTGCGGCAGTATCTGAAGCTGAAAAACGTGCATTTCAACTGGCACGAAAGCGAGCTGTCCATGCTGGAAGCCTGCATTTCCCGGGGCGACCGGCGCATTGGCGAGGTGATTTACGCCGCCTGGAAGCGGGGCTGCCGCCTGGACAGCTGGAACGAACATTTCAAGTTCGACCAGTGGCTGGGGGCCTTTGAAGACTGCGGCCTGGACCCCGCGTTCTACGCCCACCGGGAGCGCCCTTATGAGGAGCTTTTGCCCTGGGAGTTCATCGACGCGGGCGTGAGCATGGCCTATCTGAAACGCGAGAACGAAAAGGCCAAAGCCACCCAGACCACCCCCGACTGCCGCCACGGTTGCAACGGCTGCGGCCTGCACACCTGGGGCGTGTGCGACTGGGTGAAGAACCCGCCGCTCAAGGGAAAGGCGCAAACCGCCGCGCCGCTGGCGGAGTGAGTTTTCAGCGTGCAGAGTACAGAGTTCAGAGTACAGATTAAACTGTGTCATCAAGCACCGCATTGCGTCTATTGGTTGAGTATATTAATCTGTACTCTGCACTCTGAATTCTGTACTCTCCCTCTCATCCTCCTATCCGAAAGGAAACTGATATGAAGCTGATCGTCGTCTTTGAAAAGTCTCCCCGCCTGCGGCACATCGGGCATCTTGATCTGATGCGGGCCATGCAGCGGGCATTGCGCCGAAGCGGGCTGCCGCTGCGGTATTCCCAAGGGTTCAATCCCCATATCCTGCTGACCTTCGCCGCGCCGCTGTCGGTGGGGATGCCGGGCAAGCGGGAAATCATGGAAGTGCCGATTGAGGGGGAAATGACGGGAGAAGCGTTTCTGGAAAAACTGCGGCCCGCCCTGCCGCCGGAGTTGCCGTGTATCAGCGCCCGGGCGGTGGATGACCGCCATCCCGCGCCCATGGCCCAGCTTGCCGCCGCCATGTACGAAGCGAAGCTGGACGAGGTGCCGGAGGGCCTGGCCGAAGCCATCCCCGCGTTCCTGACCCAAAGCGAAATCCCCGCCATCCGCAAGACCAAAACCGGCATGAAGCCCTGCGACATCCGGCCCATGATCTACGATCTCAGCCTGTCCGGCGACGCCCTGCGCATGACCCTGGCCCTGTGCGAACAGGCCACCTGCAAGCCGGAACTGCTGCTGTCCACCCTCTTTGACTTCGCCAAGCTGGAGCGTCCCCACATGATCGTCACCCGCACCCAGATGTTTGGAGAAAAGGATGGGGTGTTTTATCCGCTGGAGGAAATGTAGGGTCAGAGTATAGAGTTCAGAGTACAGATTATAAAGTGCTGATAAGTACCGGCTTTCGTTGATTGTTCAAGTATATCAATCTGTACTCTGTACTCTGAACTCTGTACTCTAAACCGATTTACGGGGTATACCATGAGCAAAACAGTATTACTTCGACACATCGACGATCAACGAGAGATCGCCCTGCTGGAAGGGAAGCGGCTGCTGGCTTTTGTCCGGGACGCGGGCGGGGGCATCGCCGCGGAACAGATTTATTTGGGGAAGGTGGACCGCATCGTCAAGGGCATGGAAGCGGCGTTCGTGAAATTGGGCGGGGACGCGATGGGCTTCCTGCCGTTCAGCGAATGCAGGGAAAAACCGCGCTCCGGCGACCTGATGATTGTGCAGGTGAAGAAGCCGCCCATCGGCGAAAAGGCGGCGTACCTGACGGCGGACATTGCTTTGGCCGGGCGGTTCGCCCTGCTGACGCCCTTCACCCGGCGCTTCGCCGTGTCCAAGAAAATCGAGGACGAGGAAACCCGGAAGCGGCTTTCCGATTTGGCTTCCCGCATCGCTCCCGCGGGCATGGGGCTGGTGATGCGCACGGAAAGCGCCGAGGCGGAGGAAGAAGCCATTGCCTCCGACGTGGCAGCGCTGCAAGCTGCCTGGGAGGACGTGTTGGAAAAGCGTTCTCATGTATCCGAACCCTGCCTGCTGAAAGGCCGGGAGGACGCGCTCCTTCGCCTGCTGCGGGACGAGCATGGGGAAATCTCTGCAATCCTCACCGACCGGCCGGAGAAAATCGCCGGGGTGAGCGTTCCCGTTCGCGCCTGCCCCGCGCCGTTTGATGTATACAGCGTCCCCGCGAAGCTGGAAAAATCCCTGGCCCGCAAGGTCTGGCTGGACTGCGGCGGGTATCTGGTCATCGACCCCACCGAGGCCATGACCGTCATTGACGTGAACAGCGGCAAATTCACCGGAAACAAGACCGGAACCGAAAACACCTTCTTGAAGCTCAACCTGGAAGCGGCGAGGGAAATCGCAAGGCTGCTCCGGCTGCGCAACATCGGCGGCATCGTCATCATCGACTTTGTGGATATGCAGACCGAGGAAAGCCGCGCCGCCGTCAAGGAAGCCCTGGAAGCAGCCCTGAAAGATGATCCCGTCAAGGCTGTGGTGCATGGGTTCACCAGCTTGGGGCTGGTGGAAATGACAAGGAAGAAAGGACAGTAAACGAGTTTGCAGACTTCACATACTGCAAAATAAGCGGACGAACAATTGATCGATTCCCTCCATTGTCATCCCGAGCGAAGCCGAACCAGAGGTGAGGCGAAGTCGAGGGACCTGAGAGAAACATAACCCTGCTCTCAGGTCCCTCCGCTCCGTTCCGCTCTCGCTCCACTCCGGTCGGGATGACAATGACGGCTGGCTGCATCAAATTGCTGATACGCTGTAAACCACACTTGATTATGCTTTGCGATCCAAACAATTTTCTCAATGATTTTTGAGGTAATACATTATGAACACCCGAGACCAAATCATCCACGTATCGGAAGAAGAACTGCTTTCCCAGCAGCGCTTCGCGGAAGAATTTAAGGCGCTGCCCGATCGTCCGCAAACCTATTACATCGTCACCTACGGCTGCCAGATGAACGCCCACGATTCGGAGAAGCTGGCGGGGATGCTGGAGGGTATGGGGATGACGCCTGTCCCGGCGAAGGAGGAAGCGGACTTCGTGCTGCACAACACCTGCTGCATCCGGGACAACGCCGAACGGAAAGCGTTGGGCAACGTGACCTGGCTGAAAGAAATCAAGAAGGAACGGCCTAACCTGCTCATCGGCATGTGCGGCTGCATGGTGCAGGAGCCGGGCATGGCGGATAAGCTGCTGCGGCAGTATCCCTTCGTGGACGTGGCCTTCGGCACCGGGAACATCCACCAGCTGCCGGAGCTTTTGTACCGCGCCGCGGCGACCCGCAGGCGGGTGGTGGCGGTGCCGGAGGAGCAGAGCACCATCGCCGAGGGCCTGCCCATCCGCAGGGAAAGTCCCTTCCAGGCCTATGTCACCATCATGTACGGCTGCAACAACTTCTGTTCCTACTGCATCGTGCCCTACGTGCGGGGCCGGGAGCGCAGCCGGGCGGCGGATGATATTGTCCGGGAAGTGGAACAATTGCAGCAGCAGGGCGTCCAGGAAATCATGCTGCTGGGGCAGAACGTGAATTCCTACGGCAACGACGTGCCCGGCGGCGTCACCTTCCCGCAATTGCTGCGCCGCGTGACGGAAACCGGCATCCCGAGAGTCCGCTTCATGACCAGCCATCCCAAGGACTTGTCTGACGAGCTGATTGAGGAAATGGCGGTGAATCCTTCCCTGTGCCGCCATCTGCACCTGCCCGTGCAAAGCGGCAGCAACGCCATGTTGCAGGCCATGAACCGGAAGTACACCCGGGAAAGCTATCTGGAGAAGGTGGAAAAAATCCGCAAGGCCGCCCCGGATGTGGGCCTGACCACGGACGTGATCGTAGCCTTCCCCGGCGAAACCGACCGGGACTTTGAGGACACCATGGAGCTGGTGCGGCAGGTGGGCTACGACAGCGCCTTCACCTTCATTTATTCTCCCCGGGTCGGCACCCGCGCCGCCGAAATGCCGGGCCGCATCGACCCCGCCCTGGCCACCGAACGCATCGAGCGCCTCATCGCTTTGCAGGAGGAAATGACCCAGAAGCGCTTCGCGGAGATGATCGGCAGGACCGAAAGCGTGCTGGTCACGGGCCAGAGCAAGCGGGACGAAAGCCAGTTCACCGGCAAAACATCCCGGAACATCAGCGTCAACTTCGCGGGCAACCCGGACATGATCGGCAAGATCGTGCCGGTCAGGATCACCGCGGCGAGCAAGACAACCCTGAAAGGGGAAATTTAAACAGAGAACAGAGTACAGAGTGCAGATGATATTGTCATAATGACCACTCCTGTCAGGAGAGGCAGGAAAGAATTGATTTTTATTGGCAAACAAAAAAGTCTGAACTCTATACTCTGCACTCTGTACTCTCAATCAATCTTACGATGAAAAGGAGCAACCACCATGAGCCAGGCCGTTATCGACAAAGCAAAAGAGTTAGCAAGCATCATCGCCCAGTCGCCGGAGTACATCACCATGCGGGCTACTGAGGACGCCGCGGGCCAGGACGAAACCCTGCAGGATCTTTTCAAACAGTACGACAGCATCCACCGGGACGTGGTGGACGAAACCCTGAAAAAGGAGCCGGACTTTGACCGCATCGGCAGCCTCACCCGGGACCTGGATACGGTGCAGCAGCAGATCAAGGCCCAGCCCATGTACCAGGCCTTGCAGCAGGCCCGGAAGGGTTTTTCCGACATGATGGGCCAGGTGAACGCCGAGCTGTCCGCCACCCTCAATCCCGGCGGCAGTCAGGGCGGATGCAGCGGCAACTGCGCCGCCTGCGGCGGGTGCGGCTGATTGTCAGTTAGGAGTGAGGAGTTAGGAGCGAGGAGTTAGGAGCGAGGAGATATATCGTGTGAATGCTTTATTCTTGCTGGATTCAGGAGGATCAGCATCAAGCAAAATAAACTCCTCACTCCTCACTTGATTTCACGTTGCAGAATGATCAAAAACCCAAATGATAAAGGAGCATCTCCATGGCTACGCTTTCCCCCATGATGCAGCAATACATGAAGCTCAAAGAACAGAACCCCGACACCCTGCTTTTTTTCCGGGTCGGGGATTTTTACGAAATGTTCTTTGACGACGCCATCACCGCCAGCCGGGAGCTGGAACTGACCCTCACCGGCAAGGACTGCGGCCTGGAGGAGCGCGCCCCCATGTGCGGCGTGCCCTACCACGCGGTGGACACCTACGTGGCGCGGCTGGTGGAGCGGGGATACCGGGTGGCCATCGGCGAGCAGATGCAGGACCCGGCGCTGGCCAAGGGCCTGGTGGAGCGGGACATCATCCGTATCGTCACCGCCGGCACGTTGACGGATTCCAGCGTCATCGGGGAAAAGCGGAACAACTTCCTTTGTTCCGTGTGCGTCAACGGCAGGCGGGCGGGCGTCGTTGCCTGCGACGTGAGCACCGGCGAGTTTTACGTGCAGCAGGTGGAAAACGCTCCTTCCGCCATCAAGAGCGCGCTGGACGCCCTGAACCCCGGCGAAATCATCACCAACAGCCCGGAGGCCGTGCAGCCCTGCACGCAGCTGAAATGCCGGGGCTATGCCGCCGCCGCGTACCAGAACGCGAACGCCAAGGAAACGCTGCTGGCCCATTTTCAGGTGCATTCCCTCACCGCCCTGGGCCTGGACGCTTCCCTGTCCGTCGCCGCCCAGACCGCGGGCGCTTTGATGCGGTATCTCAGCGAAACCCAGAAAAACGCCTTGCAGCACATTTCCCGCGTCCGGGTGCTGGAAAAGAACGATATGATGCCCCTGGACGCTTCCACCCGCCGCAACCTGGAATTGACCGAAACCATCCGGGGCCGGACGACGAAGGGGTCGCTGCTGTCCATCCTGGATCAGACCGTGACCGCCATGGGCGGGCGGCTGCTGCGCTCCTGGGTGGAAAAGCCGCTGGTGAACAAGGAGAAGATCGAAGCCCGGCTCTCCGCCGTGGAAGCGCTGTATAAGCAGCATGTGCTGTCGGAAAATCTGCGGGATCAATTGTCCCAGGTCTACGACATGGAACGGCTGCTTTCCAAGGTGAGCTACCACACCCTGAACGCCCGGGACTGCCTGAGCCTTTTGCGCTCGCTGGAAAAGGCCCCGGAGGTGCTGAACCTGCTGTCAGGCGTGGAGGATGATGCCCTTTCTTTCCTGAAAGAACTGCTGGATCCGCTGCCGGAGCTGGCTGACCTGCTGCGCCGGGGCATTTCGCCCGACGCGCCGCTGCTGCTGTCCGACGGTAATTTCATCCGCGCCGGGTACAGCCAGGAACTGGACGAATACCGGGAAGCCGCTGCGGACGGCAAGGCCTGGATCGCCGAGCTGGAAGCCAAGGAGCGGGAAGAGACCGGCATCAAGAACCTGCGCATCAGTTATAACCGGGTGTTCGGCTATTATATCGAGGTCACCAAGTCCAATTGGGACAAGGTGCCCCTGCGCTATATCGCCCGGCAGACCCTGGCCAATTCCGAGCGCTTCACCACCGAAGAACTGCAAAAGATCGAGCGCAAGGTGACCGGCGCCCAGGACAAAGCCGCCCGGCTGGAAATCGGCCTGTTCGACGGCATCCGGGAGGAGATCGGGCGGAACATGGCCCGCTTGCAGTCCACCGCCCTGGCCTACAAGACCCTGGACGCGCTGCTTTCCCTGGCCCGCGTGGCGCTGATCAACCACTATACCCGGCCCGCCATCACCGACGACGGCGTGATCGACATCGAGGACGGGCGGCATCCGGTGGTGGAAGCCGCCATGCCGGACCAGGGCTTCATTCCCAACGACACCCACCTGGACGCCGATGAAAAGCGGGTGCAGATCATCACCGGCCCCAACATGGCGGGCAAGAGCACCTACATGCGCCAGGTGGCGCTGATCACGCTGATGGCGCACATGGGCTCCTTCGTCCCCGCCAGGTCCGCTTCCATTTCCCTGGTGGACGGGGTGTATACCCGCGTCGGCGCGTCGGATGATTTAGCTACGGGCCAGAGCACCTTCATGGTGGAAATGAGCGAGATGGCGTATATTTTAAGGAACGCCACGAACAAGTCCCTGGTCATCCTGGATGAGATCGGGCGCGGTACCTCCACCTTCGACGGTCTGTCCATCGCCTGGGCGGCGGTGGAATACCTGGCCGATAAAAAGAAGTCCGGGGCCAAGACCCTGTTCGCCACCCACTACCACGAGCTGTCCGAGCTGGAAGGGCACCTGGACGGCGTTTCCAATTTCTGCGTGTCCGTGAAGGAACACGGGGAAGAGGTCATCTTCCTGCGCAAGATCGTCCCCG
>CADBCX010000025.1 GCA_902793245.1 uncultured Eubacteriales bacterium
TGGGCCTCCTTTCCCAGACTTAATTCTACCCTCTTCCTCTTCCTAAGGTAAATTCCATCTCTTACTTCCACTGTGGAACTTACTTTGGGAATTCACTGATTGAAAAAAGGGAGGCTTTCTGCAGGAAAGATGTATTGACTTTTATGATGGCATGTTTCATAATATAGAGGATGAAAAAAGGTGGAATTTGTCATGGATTCGTTCGCGGCGCCGCACCGCGGAGGATGAAGTGGTTTCAATACAGCCAACGCAGGGGGCAGGATAAACAATGTATCGCAGAAAAACGAGCGGCTGGTCCCAGCATCTGGACTTTATGGCGCTTGATATGCTTTGCCTGGAACTGTCTTTGGTTTTGGGCTTCGCCATGCATTTCGGTTTTCAGCCTTTGGCGAAAAACAGAATTTTCTGGTCGCTGTGCATTGCGGCGGGATTTATTGACCTGATGATCATGGTGCTGATGGATTCGTACCATAACGTCATCCGCCGCGATATTTTCCTGGAGCTGCGGATGCTGGCGATGCAGACCATGTATCTGACCGTCGGCATCGTCATCTTTATCTTCATGATGCATGTGGATCATCTGGATATTTTCAACACTCTTATGCCGGCCGTTCCGTTCTACGCGCTGATGTGCTTCAACATGCGCGTGCTGTGGCGCGAACACCTGCGGCACAAGCTGCATATGCGGAACAACACCAGCATGCTCATTCTGGCAAAATCGGAACGGCTGCAGGATCTGATTCCAAGGATGTTCGAGCATAACTACGGAAGCTACCGCTTCATGGGCGTGGCGCTGCTGGACGATCAGCCCAACATTCCCCAGGCCGAAGAAGCCCTGAGCCATATCAAGCAGGGGGACAATGAAATCAACGACCTGCATGTGGTGGCGACCCGTGACAACCTGATCCAGTACCTGATCAGCAGCTGGGTGGACGAAATCTACCTGGACACCCCCTCTGACCAGAACCTGCCGGTGGATCTGATCAACGAAATCATGAGCATGGGCATCACGGTGCACGTGGCCATCAACAGCATGGATCAGATCGAAGCCCGCAACAAGAATGTGGAATGGCTCTGCGGCCAGGTGACGTTCACCACCAGCCTGGGCTATGTTTCCGGGCGCGACCTGCTGCTCAAGCGCATCATGGATATCGCGGGCGGGCTGATCGGCAGTTTTTTCACCGTGCTGCTGACCCTGGTGCTGGGGCCGATGATCTTTATCGCTTCCCCCGGCCCGATCTTTTTCAAGCAGCAGCGCATCGGCGAAAACGGGCGCAAATTCTGGATGTATAAATTCCGCAGCATGTACATGGACGCGGAAAAGCGCAAGATGGAGGTGGCCGCCTCCACGGGCCAGCAGGACGAATTGATGTTCAAAATGGAACACGATCCCCGCATCATCGGCCAGAAGCAGCTGCCCAACGGGAAATGGAAAAAGGGCATCGGCGGCTGGATACGCGATCTGTCGCTGGATGAGTTTCCCCAGTTCTTTAACGTCCTCAAGGGCGATATGAGCCTGGTGGGCACCCGCCCGCCCACGGTGGACGAGTGGGAACGCTACAAGCCCTATCACCGGGGCCGCATGTCCACCAAGCCGGGCATCACCGGGATGTGGCAGGTCAGCGGACGAAGTAAGATCCGGGATTTCGACAAGGTGGTGCAGCTGGACCGTGAGTATATCGAAAACTGGTCGCTGCTGCTGGACTGGAAGATCCTGATCCGCACCGTCGGCGCGGTGCTGACCCGGAAAGGTGCTATGTAATCAATACATATCAAACAAAGGTGCTGCCTCAGCGCGAGGCAGCACCTTTGTTGTAAATGAAAGGACACTTTAAGTGAGTGAGGAGTTAGGAGTGAGGAGTTAGGAGTTTTAGAATGATGGTGCTTTCAACGTGAAGCCAGCTTTGCATTTCATTGTTCATCTATACAACTCCTCACTCCTCACTCCTCACTCCTAACTCCTCATTCCTAACTAATTGAAAGTGCCCTTTTCATTTGCTATTCGACGGCGTTTTTTTGCACGCTGTACATGCCGTCATTGCGCACAAGCAGGCCGTTATAGAGCGTGATGGAGCCCACGGCTTTGCCGTCGCGGTCGATAAAGAACAGCGCTTTGGTGCCGCCGGTAACGCACAGCGCGTTTTCCTTGCCGGTCACAACGCCGTTTTTCATCAGGCTGATCACCCGCTTTGCCTCGCCTTCGGTCACTTCCAGCTCCCGGGGCCCGGCCTCGCAGTCCTCATACACGGCGGAGACCGTCACGCTGTCCCAGTCGATGCCCTCCAAACCGCAGAACGCCGCCAGAGGTACGGGCTGGAAGCCCCAGCTTTCGCTGATTTCACCGGCATAACAGCGCACGAAGGGGAACAGGAGGCGCAGTTTCAGGTACAGCGCCTGGGCGTTGGGGTCGGTGTTTTCCAGAAAATCGTCGCCCGTCATGCCCAGCAGGATGGCTTCGGCATTGCCCTCCCGGTCATAACGCAGGGCATAGCTGCTTTCGGTGCCCGCGTCGCACATCCAGCCGCTGGGCTTGCCCTCCGGCGCAGAAACAGTGCTGACCAGGCTTTTCAGGGCGAACAGGTCGTCATTCGTAAGCTTTCCCGCTTCCGCCAGGAAATCGGATGTTTGCAGGTACGCGATTTGATTTTCCCAGCCGTAGGGCCACTTGAGCTCAGAGTCATAGCCCCTCGCCGTCCACAGGCCGCCGTCTATGTCAATGGCTCCGATTTGCACCGCGTCGCCCCAGCCCACCTGCCGGTAGGCTGTGTACAGGATGATGCTGGGCCGCTCCGCCTGGGCTGACCCAAGAATCCCGATCATCAGAAGGGCGACTGCGATCAACAGAAATTTACGCATACTGTTTCCTCCTTTTCCGGTGCGCTTTGACTTCCATCTGATTGGACGGAAAAGCCGCAAAAAAGTTCCATGATTCAGCGCAGCAGACGGCGGTCAATTTTCTTTTTTGGGTCAAGCCAGGCAAAGGGACGGAAGGGTTCATAGCTGTTGCCCAGGGCGTGCAGCAGATGAATCGCGTCGTGCTCGGACTGGTAGCCGTTTTCGGAGAAAAGCTCGACGGCCTGCAATTCCGGTTCGTTCTTATGCAGCAGGCGCATGAGCCTGTCCTCCGCGTGGGCCATGTCCGCGTTGGCAGCGTAGAAATACAGGCTGCTGCCGTTTTCCAGTCCCGCCTGAGGACGAATCACCGTCCGCAGGTTCCGCCGGGCCAGGGAAGGCTGCAAGGCGCGCTCCGTCTTCGTGGCCTTGTCGTCCGCCGCGACTACCTTGATATATACAATGTCCTCCAGGGCGAAATGGTCATCGTCCAGGTATTGGCGATAGGGAGAGCGTTTCATATGCCGATAGACAACGGATTCGGGCTCATTCATCCTGCCGCGGTGATAAATGCAGTTGCGGTTCTTATGCACGGTGTAAATAAAATAAGGAATATCCAGCGCGTCCAGCCGCTTCATGAGCCAGCGGGAGGAATCGGGGGCAATGTTCACGGTGGAAACATAGGTATTTTCAACGGCGTCGTAAATACCCGCGCCATCCATCACGATCATGGGTACGTTCAGGTTCACGGCGCCGATCTGGCTCATGAAGAACGCCGGCGCATGCTCGGACATGAGGCAGATTTTCGCCCCGTCGCTGAACAGGTAATTCAGCCGGAACAGCACGGAGGAAGGAATCTGGGACAGCTGGTCGGGAGCCAGATCCTTGGTGCGCACAAAAAACACCTTGTCGTGCTGCTTGATCCGGGGCAGGTGGAACAGGTTCACCCCAATGGCGATTGCCGTACCCACCATCACATCCAGCACCCGGTGGAAGGCCTGATCCAACGGCTGTTCAATATCCGGATACGCGATTACCACGCACACAAACACAATGGCCGCCAGGCTGGAAGTGTCCGGCTTGCGGATGGCGACGGCGCTGTACAGGGAAATCAGCGTGCCCAGGCCCATGAGGGGATACAGCGTAACCGGATTTTTGCCGATGGCCGGAAAAAGCGGTATGATCAGCAGAAACACAAAACCCCAGAATGCGCCGATCAGCGTGCCGGAGAGCCGGTTGATGGCGTATTCCTTGGTGTCCTGCACGTAGGGCTGCATGCAGATGATGGCGGTGATGGCCGCTTCCGCGGGCATGGTTTCTCCCCGATACCCCCGCAGACGGTAAAACACCAGGCACAAAAACACCGCGATGCTTGTTTTGATGATGCGCTGGCCGAGGGGCGGAAAATAGAAACGTTTTTTGAAACAATCCATGGAACGGTGGATCATGCGTGTACTCCTTGGTAAAATGAAAGGTTTAAGAGTGCTTCGGCGCGGGATTCGCCCAGGCGTAGACGGCTTCCGCGGCGGGGGCGTTCATGCCGGGAACCTGCTTGAGCTCGTCGAGAGAGGCTTCTTTGATGGCTCTTACTGATTTAAAGTATTGCAGTAAAGCCCTTCTGCGGGCGGGGCCCACGCCGGGAATATCCTCCAGCGCGCTGTGGACGGACGCCTTGCCCCGCAAACCCCGATGGTAGGTGATGGCGAAGCGGTGGGCTTCATCGCGGATGCGCTGGATGAGATGCAGCGCCGGGGAATGGTGGTCGATCAAAATGGACTCCTCCCGCCCCGGCAGGAAGATTTCTTCCAGGCGCTTGGCTAAACCGAACATGGGCACGTCCGCCCCTGCGGCCAGCATGGCTTCCCGGGCGAACTGCAACTGCTCCGGGCCGCCGTCGATCAGCACCAGGTCGGGCAGGGGCCAGCGCTCCTTTTCGTCCTCCGCGAAGCAGCGGCGGAACCGGCGGCCCAGCACCTCGTTCATGGCGGCGAAGTCGTTGGCCCCCTCAAAGCTCTTGATGCGGTAATGCCGGTACTCCTTGGGCGCGGGCGCGCCGTCGATGAACACCACCATAGAAGCCACGTTCTGGGCCCCCTGGGTGTTGGAAATATCGTAGCCCTCGATACGGCGGGGCAGGTTGTCCATGCCGATGGCCTTCGCCAATTCCTCCACCGCGCCGACCGTGCGCTCATATTGCACTTGCTTTTTCGCGTTGCGCTTTTCCAGGGCGTCCCGGGCGTTCTTTTCGGCCAGCAGCGTCAGGGCGCGCTTGTCGCCCCGCTGGGGGATGGTGAGGGTACAGGCCCCGCCCCGGCGCCGGCGCAGCCATTCTTCCAGGTCGCCGCCGATCTCTCCCGGCAGGCCGGGACACAAAATCTCCCGGGCGGGCTTGCGGTCGCCCTCGTAAAACTGCACGATGAAATCGAACAGCACTTCGCCGGGATCCTCCTTGCCCTCTCTGGGCAGGGCGAAGGAATCGCCGCCTAAGATGTGGCCGTTGCGCACGTACAATACCTGCGCCATGGCGTCCAGGTCGTCCTGGGCCAGGGCGAACACGTCCTGCTCCACGCCGCTGGTCTGGATGGCCTGCTGGCGCTGCATCAAGCCCTGAATGTCCCTGATCTGATCCCGGATGCGGGCGGCTTTTTCAAACTGCAAAGCCTTGGCCGCTTCCCGCATTTCCCGTTCCAGGTCGTCCGTCACGTCCTGATACTTGCCGTTCAGGAACGCGATCACCCGCTGCACCACCGCCCGGTATTCGTTTTCGGTGCACTTGCCGCAGCAGGGGCCCAGGCAGCGCCCGATTTCGTAGTTCATGCAGGGCCGCTTGGGGCCGTGCTCCGGCAGGTGATGATTGCAGGTGCGCAGGGGAAACAGCTTCTTTAAATGCTCCAGCACCTCCCGCACCGCCGTGGCCCCGATGTAGGGGCCAAAGTATTTCGCCCCGTCCGCCGTCTGGCGCCGGGCCAGCGTGACCCGGGGAAACGGCTCGTTCAGGTTGATGCGGATGTAGGGGTAGTGCTTGTCGTCCTTTAAAAGAATGTTATAGTAGGGCTTGTACAGCTTGATTAAGTTACACTCTAAAATCAGCGCTTCCAGGTTGGTGCGGCACAGGATGATGTCGAAATCGGTGATATGCGAAACCATGGCCGCGACCTTTGGCGTGTGGTCGTGGCCATGGAAATAGCTTCTGACCCGGTTTTTTAAATTCACCGCCTTGCCCACATAGATGATCTTCCCGTTCTCCTTCATCTGGTAGCAGCCGGGCGAATCGGGCAGGAGGCGGAGCTTTTGGGAAATTATATCATTCATGGCAAACAATTATGGAAAAAGTGAGGAGTTAGGAGTGAGAAGTTAGGAGTTTATTTTGTTGGCACCATATAACGCCTCCAGGCGCAGCTGCATAAAGCGCACGGTATATAAACTCCTCACTCCTAACTCTTAACTCCTCACTCATCTTCTTCGTCGCCGTCCACATCAAACGTGGCTTCGGCGACCTCGATCAGCTGATCCATGAGGTCCTCGTCCACGGGCACGAATTCTTCCATGTCCTCGTTGCCCTCGCCCTCCATGGGCTGCACCTTCATCACGTAGCGGGAGATTTCGTCCTCGTCCTCCACGTCGCAGGCGTCGCTGAGCAGCACGTATTCATCGCCGTTGTAGAAGAAATACCGCTCCACGCACAGGCGGATGGGTTCGCCGTCGTCGCCTTCCAGTTCGATGATGTCCCATTCTTCCTGATTGGACATGTCAAAATCCCTCCTTTATTCACGCACTGTAGCTGTCCGGTCGGTGAGCGAAGGGGCGTTTTATATCAGTGAAGAGTGAGGAGTTAGGAGTGAGGAGTTATAGAATGATGATGCTCTCAAAGTGAATCCAGGTCTGCATTTCATTGCTCATAACTCCAAATATAACTCCTCACTCCTCACTCCTAACTCCTCACTCACTTAAAGTGTCCTTCTCCCGCCATCGGCAGAACAGCTACAACCGTGATCTTATTATATCCCATTCTCCCCAAAAGCACAAGCGGGGCCGCGCAAAATGCCTGCGCAGTCCCGCCTGCCGGATAAACGATTACATGTTCCGGAAAATGCTGTCCGGGGAATCGTCGTAGAGCAGGTTGAAGATTTCCACCTCATAGTCAGCCGGATCAAAGGGAACAAAGTCCACCTCGCGGCTTTGGGCGAAGAGCTGGAAGCTGAGATTGAACACGGTAAAAATCATCTGCATTTCGTTTCTTCTGAAGCCGAACTGGCCCGCTTCGCAGCTGGTGCACACATACATGCCGTCTTTTACGCCGGTGTAACTGAGAATCCAGTTGCCTTCCGCGTTGCGTCCGTAATAGCGGAAGATGCGCTGGGAGCTGTTATACGGCGGGCGAAGCATGATGCCTTTGCTGCGCTTGGGATATCTGGCGCTGAAAAATTCTTTCCAGCCTTCGATTTCTTCCTTGGGCAGATCCTTGGTCTGCATCCCGAGGAATTCCGGCACAAAGAGCAGCGTACTGTTGATCTGCAAGCCGGAATCGGTCATGGTAAAGAACAGATAATCCCCCTCTTTGTCCCTGGGCGCAAATTCGGACAGCAGGTCCAGGTTTTCAGGCACGAAGACGCTGGAGCCCAGCACAGAGGAGGTGAACTTTTTTTCCATAGCCACCGCGGGCACGCAGGAGAGAATGAGCATTGCAGCCAGTAGCAGGGCGATTGTTTTTTTCATGAACGTATCTCCTTTTTCCGTTTGTGGTCAATCAAGATGTCAGCACAGGGCATTTTCATCGCGCTTATCTATTATACAGGATATCCCCCCGTTTTGTATAGTCCCAATTTTGTAAAAAACGCGCGCTTGACAAAGAAAAACGGCGATGCTATCCTTCTTTCAGATACCGGATAGCAAAGAAAACAGAATCGCGGGAAGACGGAACAAACGGCATTAATCGGAATACGGGGGTGTGAACATGAGGGCATATGGCGGCGCAGGCGCGAAATGCCTGCTGATCCAGCCGGTGGACAGCCATGACCTGGCGCAAATGGAAACAGAAGTCACCGCAATCCGGGAACAAACGCAAACGCCTTTCCTGCTGGCGCCTGTGAAGATGATACGCTGGAATGAGGATTTATCCCTCTGGCCCGCGCCGCCGGTATTCGGGAAGGAGGGCTTCGGCGACGGCGCGAAGAAAACGCTGCAGGAAATAACGGAAGAAATCATTCCTTGCGCGAAGCGGGAATACGATCTGCCGGACGATGTGAAAATCATTCTGGGCGGCTATTCCCTGGCTGGGCTGTTCGCCCTGTGGTGCGGTCATGAAACGAGCCTTTTCCACGGCATTGCCGCCGCATCTCCGTCGGTGTGGTTTCCCGGATTCCCGGAGTATGCGAAGCAGCATCCCTTACAGGCCAAAACGGTATACCTCAGCCTGGGGGACACGGAGGAACGCACCCGCAACCCGGTTATGCGCCAGGTGGGCAGCGGCATCCGCACGCTGTACGAGCAATATAAAGAAACCCCGGACGTGACTTCTGTCCTTGAATGGAATGAGGGCAACCACTTCCGGGACACCGAGATGCGCACCGCAAGGGCTTTCGCGTGGACGGTCAATGCGCTTAAAGCGTAAAATCATCGCGCTGCACGCTCTTGTATTCTTCTTCTTCCTCGCTGTCAAAGGGCTCGTCGCCGCTGGGATCCCGGCGGCGGAGCAGGGCGTCCATCAGCCCCCGGCGATAGGGAACGGCGGGCGGGTCGTTTCGCTTTTCCATGGATTTCTTCTCCCTTCTTTTCTTTTTTCAGGTATATTTTGCGGGCAATCGGGCCAGTTTATACCGTAGAAACGCGACAAGGAGGGAGAAACCTTTGAAGAAGTTTTTTACGGTGCTGCTGTGGCTTGGCCTGGCTGCCAGCTTAATCGCCCTTGTTTCCCTTGCGGGGGAGCGGGCTGCTCTGTGCGACGAAGTCCGGAAGGGCAAACAAAAATACGACGCGCTGAAAACCATGTACGATCGGGAAAAAGCGGAATGGCAGTCTGCTTCCGATGAATTGGCCGCCGATAACACCGCCCTGACGCTGGAAAAAGAAACCCTTGCTGCCGCCCTGAAGGAGGCCAGGGAGGAAATGGATGCTGTGAAAGCGGAGCAGGAAACCCTGGCGGCGGAAAAAGACGAGGCGTCCGGGCGGCTGTCGGAGATCCTGGCAGTGCTGATGCCGGGTGAAGACAAACTTGTTGAACCGGAGACGGAGCAGGCCGAAGCCCTTGCAGAAGAAACGCAGACAGAAGCCGAACCGGAAGAAGCGCCAACGGAACCGGAAGAAGAAATCGAACCGGAAGAGGAACAGGCGGAGGCCGAACCGACCGAAGCGCCGTCGGAAACAGAGCTGGAAAAAACACCGGAAGAAGCCTCGGAGGAAACGCCGGAAGAAGCATCCTTGTTCTCCGACCCGCCCGCAGACGGGGATGAAGAAGCCCTGGTTCAATAATGCTCAAAGCCTGCCCGCCGGCGGGCTTTTTTCATTTTCTCCATCTTGCGCAATGATATAGAAATATGTTATAATGAAAAATAGCCTGCAATCGGCTGAACTTTTTACGGCGAATGAACGATGATCGGGAGGCTGGATTGATGTTCCATTATAAAACCAAAGGCACCTGCTCCACCCAAATCGACCTGGAGATCGAAAACGGCGTGATCACCGCCTGCGCGTTCCAAAACGGCTGCCGGGGCAACACCCAGGGCCTGGCCAAGATGGTGGTGGGCCGCAGGGCGGACGAGGTGAAGGAATTGCTGCGCGGCATTCCGTGCCGGGGCAACACCTCCTGCCCCGATCAACTGTCCAAGGCGATCGAGGCTTATGAAGCTCAGAACTGAGAAAGGAAGAATCCGTTTATGACGACGTCCAAGAAAGAACAAACCAAAAAGCTCTGGATCCGCATCATTTGCTTCGGCCTGGTCATTATCCTGATCGGCTCCACGCTGCTGGCCGCGCTGGGCATTTTCTGATGTCCCCGCGAAACGCTGAAAAACCTCCCGGTTGGGTTTTGTCCCTCCGGGAGGTTTTTGATGCAAGGGTCAGAATAATTGCACGATGATTTCCGCGCAGCGCTCCAGGCCCAGCGCGCCGCTGTCCAAAGCGATGTGGTAATTTTCCATCGCGCCCCATTTGCGGTCGCTGTACAGCTGGTAGTACGCTTTGCGTTTTTTATCCTTATCCTTCAGCCGCTGGACGGGATCCTGCGACGTTTCGCCGTACTGGTGCACGATGCGTTCTACCCGCTTTTCCATGGAGGCGTGGATGAACACCTTCAACAGGTCGGCGTAGCCTTCCAGGATGCTGTCGGCGCAGCGGCCAATGATGACGCAGGGGCCTTTTTCCGCCAGCTCGCGGATGACTTTCGTCTGCGCGGCGTGCAGGTCGTCCTGCAGGGAATGGCCGTAGTAGTCCCGGCCTGCCAGCACGGAGAGCCAGCCGCCCTGCACGTCCTCCACATTGGACTCCACATAGGATTTCAGCATCCCGGTCTCTTCGGTGATTTTTTCAATGATTTCCTGGTCATAACAGGGGATGCCCAGCTTTTCCGCCGCCATCCGCCCGATGGTGCGCCCGCCGCTGCCGAATTCACGGCTGATGGTAATGATCCTGTTGCCCATATCGGTTCCCCTTTCGTAAAAAACACATTCGCGCTGGACGGTTTTTCCCGCGCTGTCAATTATGTTCATGTCATTTTCAACTTCATTATAACCGGATAGAACATATATGTCAAGGGAAAGCAGGCTTCTGTTCTTGCTCCGCCGAAACGCTCATAAGCTGTCCCGGAGGGGATGCGGATGCTGGAAGCGGCGGCTTTTGGAGCCTTAGCAGGCGCAATGATGGTATTTCCTGGGGCTGCTGCGGAGGCCGCGGGGGAAGCGCTGAGCCTGTGGGCGCGGGCGGTGGTTCCGGTGCTGGGGCCGTTCATGGCCTGCATGTTGATGGTATCCGGCAGGCTTGGCGGCAGCGCCGTCATGCGGACGGCAATGGGCTGGCTGTGCGGTTCCCCCGGTGGCGCGCGGCTGATGCGGGAAATGGGATTGCGGGGCCGGGGCGCGCTGCGGGCCGCCGCCATGACGGGCACCATGAGCCCTATGTTTTTCATCGGTACCGTTGGCGGGTGGCTGGGAAACGGACGCATCGGCTGGGTGATTTTCATCTGCCATCTTCTGGGCGCTTTTGCGATTGGCCTGTGTATCCGGCGTCCTGAACCGTCGGACGCGCCGCCCGTCGCGCCCATGCCCTTGGGCGCAGCACTCCGGGAAAGTGCTCTAGCCCTGCTTGCCGTGGCGCTGTGCATGATGCTGGGATGCGTCGCCGCTCGGATGGCCGCCTGCTCGTTTCCATCGCTGCCGGTGGAAGCCCGGACCGCCCTGCAATGCACCCTGGAGGTGACGGCAGGGGTGAAAGCGATTCTTTCCCTGAGCACGTCCTTCGCCCCGGCGCTCATCTGCGCCGCCTGTTCCTTCGGCGGGCTGTCGCTGCTGCTGCAAAACGCCGCCTTCTGGCAGGACAGCGGCGTCACCATCGGGCAGCTTGCTTTACTCCGGCTGTTCCACGCCCTGCTTTCCGGCGCGCTGTGCCAAATCGCGCTGGCGCTGCTTCCCTTTTCCTGATTTGTATGGTATCCTGTATCCGTTCAGTCAATGCTTTGTTGGGCACTTTAAGGGAGAACGAGAGTACAGAGTGCAGAGTACAGAGTTCAGATTGAAATAGTCGATCTATTTTGGATTTCGCAGCATGTTCACTATATCATCTGTACTCTGCACTCTGTACTCTGTACTCTCAAACATAGTGACTGAAAGCGTCATCTACACCACGACAGAATTGTTACTGCATCCTTTTATAAGGAAGAGGAGAAAAAAGTGCGCATCCTGATTGAAAAATCCGCCCGGCGGTTAAGGCTGATGAACGATCATAATGAAACCCTGGTTTCGTATCCCATTGCCCTGGGCCGCTGCCCGGTGGGCCCCAAGGAACGGGAAGGGGACGGAAAAACGCCGGAAGGCCGCTATTTCGTCTGCCTGAAAAAGATTGGCAAATATGGCCCCTCTTTGGGTGTCAGCTATCCCAACGAACAGGACGCAAAGCGCATGAACGCCCCGGAAGAACTCATTGCCTGTATCCATGAGCGCGCCGAACGCGGCGAACGTCCTCCCTGGGGCAGCCCTTTGGGCGGGGAAATCTTTATCCACGGCGGGGGCGCGGACACCGACTGGACCGCGGGCTGCGTCGCCCTCAGCGATGCTGACGCCCAGGCGCTCTACGATGCGGTGCCTCTGGGGACGGCTGTTGATATTGTGCCATAATGACGGGAAATGAGAGTACAGAGTTCAGAGTACAGAGTACAGTTGTATATAGTGATTAACCATGGGCTCCGTTTGTGTCCGCTAAATCATCTGAACGCTGTACTCTGCACGCTGTACTCTAAATTTCCCCATGCTTCTGCCGTTGACGAAATATGTCGATTTCCCGCTTGACATTCCTATGGAGTTAGAGTATACTATCTTTCGGTAAGTCAAAACTAACTTTTCGCTTTCATACTGTATGGAGGCGGGGACGGAGGTTTTATGACCCTGAAGGAATTGAAGCCGGGCCAGACGGCGCGGATCATCACGGTGGGCGGCGAAGGGGCGCTGCGCCAGCATTTTTTGGACATGGGCGTGATTCCCGGCGCGGAAGCCACGCTGGTGAAGCTGGCCCCCCTGGGTGACCCCATGGAGCTGCGCATCCACGGCTACGAGCTGACCCTGCGCCTGGCAGACGCGGAAAAAATCAAGGCTGAAATGGTGACGAAGCCAGCCGCCGCGGAAGAAAACAACTCCCGCAAGCACCGCATCGCCCACCCCGGCCTGGGCGAGGAAGGCAAGTTCCACCCCAAGGGCAGCGGCGACCCGCTTCCCGAAGGGGCGCTGCTGACCTTCGCCCTCGTGGGCAACCAGAACAGCGGCAAAACGACCCTGTTCAACCAGCTCACCGGCTCCAACCAGCACGTGGGCAACTTCCCTGGCGTGACGGTGGACCGCAAGGACGGCGCGATGCGCGGCCACGACAATACCCTGATTACCGACCTGCCGGGCATCTATTCCATGTCCCCCTATTCCAGCGAGGAGCTGGTGAGCCGGGACTTTGTGCTGGAACAGAAGCCCAAGGCCATTATCAACATCGTGGACGCCACCAATATCGAGCGCAACCTGTACCTGACCATGCAGCTGCTGGAAATGAACGTACCCATGGTAGTCGCCCTGAACATGATGGACGAAATGCGAGGTAACGGCGGCACGGTGGACATCAACCGCATGGAAAGCATGCTGGGCGTGCCGGTGGTGCCGATCTCCGCGGCCAAGAACCAGGGCGTGGACGAACTGGTGAAACACGCCATCCACATCGCCAAGTATCAGGAAAAACCCTTGCGTCAGGACTTCTGCGACAGCACGGACAACGGCGGCGCGGTGCACCGCTGCCTCCACGCCGTGGGCCATTTAATCGAGGATCACGCCGCCGAAGCCGGGCTGCCCCTGCGCTTCGCGGCCAGCAAGATCATTGAGGGCGACGAACTGATTTTAAACCAGCTGAATCTCGACCAGAATGAAAAGGACGCGCTGGAGCACATCGTGTTCCAGATGGAAAAGGAACGGAAGCTGGACCGCAGCGCCGCCATGGCGGACATGCGCTTCGCATATATCCGGAAAGTCTGCGACGAATGCGTGATCAAGCCCAAGGAAAGCAAGGAGCACATCCGCAGCGAAAAAATGGACAGGATCCTGACCGGCAAATGGACGGCCATTCCCATGTTCATCCTCATCATGGGCCTGATGTTTTATCTGTCCTTTTTCCTGGTGGGGCCGTTCCTTCAAGACTTATTGCAATCGGGCATCGACGCCCTGGCCGGCCTGGCGGAAAACGCCATGGCCGCGGGGAACGTGAACGAGGCCATCCAGGGCTTGGTGCTGGACGGCATCTTCGAGGGCGTGGGCAGCGTGCTCAGCTTCCTGCCGATCATCATCACCATGTTTTTCTTCCTCTCCATGCTGGAGGACAGCGGATATATCGCCCGGGTGGCGTTCTTCATGGATAAGACCCTGCGGCGCATCGGCCTGAGCGGGCGCAGCATCGTGCCCATGCTCATCGGCTTTGGCTGCACGGTGCCCGCCGTCATGTCCACCCGTACCCTGCCCAGCGCCCGCGACCGCAAAATGACCATCCTGCTGACGCCCTTCATGAGCTGCACCGCGAAAATGCCCATTTACGGCTTTTTCACCGCCGCTTTCTTCCCCGACCACGCCTGGTGGATCGTGCTGCTGCTGTATCTGCTGGGCATTATCGTGGGCGTGCTGGTGGCGACGCTGTTCAAGAAAACCCTGTTCAAGGGCGAGGCGGTGCCTTTCGTGATGGAACTGCCTAACTACCGCTTCCCCAGCCCCCGGAACGTGATGCAGCTTTTGTGGGAAAAGGCCAAGGACTTTATCCAGCGCGCCTTCTCCGTGATCCTCATTGCCACTATTGTGGTCTGGTTCCTACAATCCTTTGACTTCCGGCTGAACCTGGTGGAGAAGCCCGACAGCATCCTGGCGGCGGTGTCCGGGTTCATCGCGCCGATTCTAAAGCCCATCGGCCTGGGCGACTGGCGCATCGTCACTTCCCTCATCAGCGGCTTCCTGGCGAAGGAGAGCGTGGTGTCCGTCATGCAGGTGCTGTTCGCCTCCGGAGCGGGGCTGCCCGCCGTGATGACCTCCCTCACCGCCGTGACCCTGTTGGTGTTCAGCCTGCTCTACACCCCCTGCGTGGCGGCGATTGCCTCCATCCGCCGGGAACTGGGCGGCAAATGGGCCGTGTACGTGATCCTCTGGCAGTGCGGCATCGCCTGGGTCGCCGCGCTGATCGTCCGGCTCATCGGGATGGCGTTTGGGGCGGCGTGAACTTAAGTGAGTGAGGAGTGATAAGTAGTGTGGAGTGTGGAGTTTTATATGGTGAATGCCTTATGTAAAAACTGAAATCATTCTATCACTTCACACTCCACACTCCACACTGATTTATCCTCAAAGGAGTACCTCCCATGAACCTATCCGACATCATCGTTTTGCTCTTGGTGGCCGCGGCGGCGGGGTTCGCGGTCTGGCTGATGCGCAGGCCGAAGAAATCCGGCTGCTGCGGCAACTGCTCCTCCTGCGGGTGCAGCTGCGGGCAGCGGGAGAAAAAACCATAAAGAAAACATCGCGCCGCCTGAAAAAACGCCGGGCGGCGCATTGTATTAGAAATGTTTTCCATTTTATGAGATTGTCAAAACCGCCGTTTGCAGGTATAATAAGGGTGTAAACGGGCATCACTTTTCAGACCGTCCCATGAGAACGGAGGCGTTATTTATGGATTGGCGCATTGTAGCGGATTCCAGCTGTGATTTATTTGATCTGCCGGAAGAATGTCCCAACGTAGAATTTGCCACTATCCCCTTTATCATCCGGGTGGGACATACGGAATATATTGACGACGAAAAGATTTCCGTGGACACTATGCTGACCGCCAACGAGAACCACCGGGAAATGGCCCAGACAGCGTGCCCTTCCCCCCAAGCCTTTGCGGAGGAGTTTTCCAAGCCGGGCAACGTGCTGGCCTTCACCATTTCCAGCAACCTGTCCGGCAGCTACAACAGCGCCTGCACCGCCAAGCAGATGGTGGAGGAGGAGCAGCCCGGCAAGCGCATCGCCGTCATCGACACCAAGGCCACCGGCCCGGAAACGGTGCTGATTATCCGCAAAGCCTGCGAGCTGATCAAGCAGGGCCTTTCCATCGATGAGATTGAAAAAGCGCTGATCGACACCGCCGCGAAAACCCACATCATCTTTTCCCTGTCCTCCTACCATAACCTCATCAAGGCAGGCCGCGTGAACCGTCTCGTCGGCCTGATTGCCGGACACCTGGGTTTCTGGGGCATCGGCGTAGGCGACGACAATGGCGAAATCGCCATGCGCGGCAAGGCCCGGGGCCCGAAGAACATGCTGAAGGTGATGATGGAGGAGATCGGAAAAATCGGCCTGTGCGGAAGCCGGGTGGTTATTTCCCACAGCCTGAACGCGGAAATGGCCCAGCAATTGAAGGAACGGCTGCTGGCCGCCTATCCCCACATCACCGTGGACGTGATCCCCACCCGCGGGCTGGACAGCTTCTACGCCGAGCGCCACGGGCTGATCGCCGCGTTCTGACAAAAACGGGCGTGGTTCCCATCAAAGGAGCCACGCCCGTTTTGTTAATCCAATCGCCGTTATACGTAGTATTGCTTGTACCATTCCGCGAATTTCCGCAGTCCCTCGTGGATACCGATGGCGGGGCGGAAGCCGTAGTCCGCTTCCAGGGCGGCGCTGTCGGCGTAGGTAACAGGCACGTCGCCGGGCTGCATGGGTACCAGCTTTTTATGCGCCTCAAAGTCGTAATCCGCGGGCAGCACCCCGGCGCGCACCAGCTCTTCCTGCAAGGTGCTGATGTAGTCCAGCAGGTTTTCCGGCGTGCCTCCGCCAATGTTGTATACGGCGTAGGGCGGCAGGGGCAGCCCGTCCTCGCCCACGGCCTTTTCCGGCGCGCCGCCCATCACCCGCAACACGCCTTCCACAATGTCGTCCACGTAGGTGAAGTCCCGCTTGCAGTTGCCGTAATTGAAGATGGAAATGGTTTCCCCCTTCACCAGCTTTTGCGTGGCGGAATAATAGAACATATCGGGCCTCCCGGCGGGACCGTACACCGTGAAGAACCGCAGGCCCGTGGAAGGGATGTTGTACAGCTTGGCATAACTGTGGGCCAATAATTCGTTGCTCTTCTTCGTGGCGGCGTACAGGCTGACGGGATTGTCCACCTTGTCCTCCACGCTGAAAGGCACCTTCTTGTTCCCGCCGTACACGGAGGAGGAGGAGGCGTAGACCAGATGTTCCACGCCCGTTTCCCCGCCGTCATAGCTGTGGCGGCAGGCTTCCAGGATGTTGTAAAACCCGATCAGGTTGCTTTCGATGTACACGTCGGGATGGTCGATGGAATAGCGCACCCCTGCCTGAGCCGCCAGGTTCACCACCACCGCCGGTTTATACTCTGCGAACACCCGGTTCACCAGCGCTTTGTCGGCGATGGAGCCCCGGATAAACACATGCTTCACCGGCGAGGAAGCGGCTGCCTGCTCGATCAGGGACAGGCGGTATTCCTTTAATTTCGGGTCGTAGTAATCGTTCATGTTGTCCAGGCTGACCACCGTGCCGCCCGTCATTTCCCGCAGCAGGCGCAGCACCAGATTGGCCCCGATGAAGCCGGGAGAACCCGTGACCAGGATGGTTTTATTGTTCAGGTCAACATGCTTTTTCCCCATCTTTCCTGTCTCCCGATCTTAAAAGCTGGAAATGCCGTGGGCGTTCACCAGCGCGTCGATGCGGACGCCGGCTTTGCACAGGGGGCAGTCGTGGCTGTCGGTGCTGGCATAGTCCATCAGGTCATTTTGGGTGTTGAAAATGGACACCACCGGGAAGCCCTCGCAGGAATCCACGCAGGCAAAGATGGCGGCGATGCCCACGCAGATGCCGTTGTAATAGCGGATGGCCTCGATTGCGGCCTTGGCGGTGTAGCCCGTGGTGACGGAGGCGGCCAGCACCAGCACGTGCTTGCCCACGATCATGGGGGCGGAATTGTCGCGGAAGAGCAGCTGGCTGCCGGAGGTGTGCTCAGGCGTGGCCACGTAAATGGTGCGGTGGGCATTCATGTTCATGAAGCCCGCCTTGGTCAGTTCGCTGGCCATGCACGCGCCGATCACTTCCGTGCCGTCCAGGCACAGGATGGTGTCGATGATGGTGGAGGGCTTGAACGTCGCCGCCAGCTGAACCGCCGCCTCCCGGGCTTCGGACAGGCGGTGCTTGGTCATGGTCAGGTCGATGTAATAGTTGATGTGGCTGTGGCTGGTGGCAAAGTGTCCCCGGGCCACGCGCAGGGGCAGGTTGGAACTGCTGGTTGGGTATTTGATCAGTTGAATCGCCATGCGGACTCACTCCTTCTATTGCAAATGGGATGTTCATATTTGCCAATTGTTTCCCTCATCATACCAAATTATCCCGGCTCTGTCAAATCAGAATCGGGAAAAAAGATGGCGGTTTCCGGTTTTTTATTGTATAATTGTCAAAAGAATTTGCTCAAATCCAAGGAGGAGACGCCGCGTGATTTTATTCCTCTGTACCGGGAACACCTGCCGCAGCCCCATGGCCGCGGCGCTGGCAAAAAACCAAGGCCTGGACGCGGAATCGGCGGGCCTTATGGCCTGCCCCGGCAGTCCCGCGTCGCAGGCGGCCATCCGCGCCGCCCGGCTCCACGGCGCAGACCTGACGAACCACCGCGCCCGGCAGGTGACGGAAGACATGCTCATGCAGGCCGACCAGGTGTGGGTGATGACCCCTGACGACTGGGATGCGCTGAATATGCGCTTTGGCGACCTGGCGGCAAAGGCGGACGTACTCTATCCTTATATTCCCGACCCTCACGGCGGCGACGACGCGGCATATGAGCGCTGTGCCCTGCGCCTGCTGGACGCCATGAAAAGAGCGGGTATGATTCGGAATTGATATGAAGGGTGAAAACAAAGCAAGCGGGGCAGCGCCCCGCTGTGGAACGAACATAAAGAATACTTGACAACCGCAGGTGATTTTCGGATAATAAACGTCGGATTCTTCTTTGACGGATTGCCGATTCTTACCAGTGGGGAAAATGGAGGATGAAAAATGATAAAGCTGTATGATTCCGGGGTTTATCTTGTGCATGGCCGCGAGGTGGCCGCAGACGCGCAGGAAGCGGCGCAAAAAGCGGGCCGCCCTATTAATAAGGAAGAAGCTGTGAAGGGCACCATCGCCTACGGCATCCTGAAAGCGCACAATAAGACCGGCGACATGGATCACCTGCAAATGCGGTTTGACAGCCTGACCAGCCATGATATTACATACGTGGGCATCATCCAGACCGCCCGGGCCTCCGGCATGACGAAGTTCCCCATGCCTTACGCCCTCACCAACTGCCACAACAGCCTGTGCGCCGTGGGCGGCACCATCAACGAGGACGACCACATGTTTGCCCTCAGCGCGGCGCACAAGTACGGCGGCATCTATGTGCCCACCAACATGGCGGTCATCCACTCCTTCAACCGGGAAATGATGGCGGGCTGCGGCCGGATGATTTTGGGCTCCGACTCCCACACCCGCTACGGCGCGATTGGCACCCTGGGCGTGGGCGAGGGCGGCGGCGAGCTGGCCAAGCAGCTGGTGGGCCGCACCTACGACGTGGCCCGGCCCGGCGTGGTGCTGGTGTACCTGGACGGGGAGCCCCGCCCCGGCGTCGGCCCCCAGGACGTGGCGCTGCAAATCTGCGGCGCGGTGTACGCCAACGGGTACGTGAAGAACAAGGTGATGGAATTTGTCGGCCCCGGCGTGGCGAAGCTGCCCATGGAATACCGCAACGGCATCGACGTGATGACCACCGAAACCACCTGCTGGAGCTCCATCTGGGAAACCGACGAAGCCACCGAAGAATATCTGGCTATCCACGGCCGTCCCGAAGACTATCGGGAAATGAAGCCCGCCGACGTGGCGTACTACGACGGCTGCGTGTATATCGATCTTTCGACCATCGAAAGCACCATCGCCCTGCCTATGCACCCCAGCCACGCCATCACCATCCGGGAGCTGCTGGAAAATCCCAAGGACATTCTGCACGAATGTGAGGAAAAGGCCAACAAGCAGATCGTCGGCGCAAAGATCGACCTGGTCAGCAAGGTTCACGACGGCGGCTTGTGGGTGGAACAGGGCCTGGTGGCGGGCTGCTCCGGCGGCACCTTCGACAACATCTGCGCCGTGGCGGACATTCTGCGCGGCCAGTCCACCGGCAACGGGGCGTTCACCATGAGCGTGTATCCCGGCTCCATGCCCGCTTACCTGCAACTGATGAAGAACGGGGCCTTGGCCGACATTGCCGCCGCGGGCGCGATCATCCGCGAATGCTTCTGCGGCCCCTGCTTCGGCGCGGGCGACACCCCCGCCAACGGCGAATTCTCCATCCGCCACACCACCCGCAACTTCCCCAACCGCGAGGGCAGCAAGCCCGGCGAGGGCCAGATGAGCGCCGTCGCCCTGATGGACGCCCGTTCCATCGCCGCTACCGCCATCAACCATGGCAGGCTCACCCCCGCCACTGATTTGGATATTAAATATCAGAAGTATCCTTATGCTTTTGACAAGTCCGTGTACGACAAGCGGGTGTACTTCGGCTACGGCAAGGCGGAGCCCGAGCACGCATTGAAGTTCGGCCCCAACATCAAGGACTGGCCCGAGCAGCCCGCCTTGACCGACGATTTGTTGGTGAAGGTGTGCTCCTACATCACCGACCCCGTCACCACCACCGACGAGCTGATCCCCTCCGGCGAAGCCTCCTCCTACCGCTCCAACCCTGAGCGCCTGAGCGAATTTACCCTCAGCCGCAAAGACCCGGCCTACGTGGGCCGCAGCAAGGCGGTGCGGCAGATCGAGCGCGACCGCGCCGCGGGAAAGGGCCTGCCGGAGGAAGTGAAGCAGGTGTACGAAGCGCTGTCCAAGGTGGTGAAGGTGGACCCCGAACACACCGACATCGGCTCCACCATCTTCGCCGTGAAGCCCGGCGACGGCTCCGCCCGGGAGCAGGCCGCGTCCTGCCAGCGGGTGCTGGGGGCCTCCGCCAACCTGGCGAAGGAATACGCCACCAAGCGCTACCGCAGCAACTGCATCAACTGGGGCATCGCGCCCTTCCTGGTAAAGGACGAATCCGCCTTCGCCCTGGGGGACTGGGTGTTCGTGCCCGGCCTGCGCGAGGCCGTGCTGGAGGGTACCCCCGAATTCACCGCCTACGCCGTGAAGCCCGACGGTACGGTGACGCCCTTCGCTGTGTCCCTCGGCGACCTGACCCCCGACGAGCGGGAAATCATCGCCGACGGCTGCCTCATTAACTATTACCGGAATCATCCCGTGAACGGATGACAGAGCGCAGAGTACAGAGTGCGGAATAGACAGTGCAGAGTACATAGTGGATAATATAAAATACCCGTTCTGCTTCCACAAAAAAGATAGAAAAAGGCTTGCGTTATGCCAGTGTTTCAACTATCATTCTCTGTACTCTGTACTCTGTACTCTGTACTCTGTACTCTGTACTCTGTACTCTGTACTCTGTACTCCTCCCCCTTTTGCCCCCTGTGGGGCTTTTTTCATGCAGATATAGTGGTTTTCAAGAGATGATTTCCCGGAAACCACAAGATGTGGAAAGAAGGAGAAAAAAGGGGCGATTGATGAGGATACGACACACACGGAAAGGTTGACACACTTCATCCGGAAAAAGCGCATGGAATAGGCGTTTGCGGGCAGGTGTTACGAAAAAAAGACGAAAAAAATTTTCAAAATGGCTTGAAAAATGCTTGCAATTTTTCCGGACATGCTTTATAATTGAAAAGCTGTCTGTTTAAGGGATGATGCATTAAGTTGCTGCTCAGGCCAGAGCAGGTAATTAATGCGGACCAGCCGGGGCAAGACCCCGACGAACGGACTCGAGCCGTGCGAAAAGGCACGGAAGGCGACGGGCTTCCCCACAACAAGGATGGCGCCGCCTGCGAAGCGCCAGAGATGAGTGGGAAAGACTCCCCCCGTTTCAGCCGTGAGTACGAAATCAAGGAGGAAAAACCATGGCCAACCAGAAAATCCGCATCAAGCTCAAGGCGTACGAGCACAACCTGATCGACCAGTCCGCCGAGCGTATTGTGGAAACCGCGAAGCGCACGGGCGCCCGGGTGTCCGGCCCGATCCCGCTGCCCACCGAAAAGGAGATCGTTACGATCCTCCGCTCCCCCCATAAGTACAAGGATAGCCGCGAACAGTTCGAGCGCCGCACCCATAAGCGCCTGATCGACGTGCTCAATCCCAACCCCCGCACCGTGGACGCCATGATGAAGCTCGATTTGCCGGCCGGCGTCGAAATCGAAATCAAGCTGTAAGGCAGGAGGGCAATTATGAAGAAAGCGATCGTTGGCAAAAAGCTGGGCATGACCCAGATTTTCCTGCCCGACGGCCGTCTGGTTCCCGTGACGGTCATCCAGGCAGGCCCCTGCACCGTGGTGCAGAAGAAAACCACCGAAAAAGACGGTTATGAAGCTGTTCAGTTCGGCTTCGACAAGATCCCCGAAAACCGCACCAAGAAACTGGTCAACAAGCCCGACGCCGGGCACTTCGCCAAGGCGGGCGTGGCCCCCACCCGGGCCCTGCGGGAATTCCGGTTTGACGACTGCTCCGCCTACGAAATCGGCCAGGAAATCAAGGCTGATGTGTTTGAAGAAGGCGAAGCCGTGGACATCACCGGCATCACCAAGGGCCGCGGCTACACCGGCCCCATCTACCGCTGGAACCAGCACACCGGCCCCATGGCCCACGGTTCCAAGTATCACCGCGGCGTCGGTTCCATGAGCGCCAACTCCGATCCTTCCCGCGTGTTCAAGAACAAGCACATGGCCGGTCATTACGGCGTGGAGCGGGTCACGGTTCAGAACCTGTCCATCGTGAAGGTGGACGCCGAGCGCAGCCTGCTGCTGGTGCACGGCGCGGTTCCCGGCCCCAAGGAAGGCCTGCTGCTCATCCG
>CADBCX010000026.1:0-21418 GCA_902793245.1 uncultured Eubacteriales bacterium
ACCGCGTGTTACCACGCGGTTTTTTTCGGATCAGGCTTCCTTTTTCAGCTGCTCCAGGCAGTTTTTGCAGATCAGCTTATCTTTATAGCGGATAACGTCCCGGGCATCATTGCAAAAAATGCAGGCGGGATGATACTTTTTCAGAATGATTTTATCATCTTCCACAAAGATTTCCAACGTATCCCGCAGACCGATGTCCATCGTGCGCCGGAGTTCAATGGGAATCACGATTCTTCCCAAATCATCCAATTTCCGAACAACGCCTGTTGATTTCATTCGCTCCCCCTCCAAAAGCAGATTCTTCTTATGCCATCTTGAATTATACTATCATTTGAGAATGATGTCAAGCGAAAAACAACATAAATTTGTATATATTGGAATAAAACGACATTTTTCATCGATTCGATCAAAAAAATACAGAAGCGGCAAAGTCGCTGCAAAGAATGCATACGATTTTCCGATGGGGATGAATCGGGAGGTGGACAGATGCTGCAATGGATTTTCGGCGGAATGACAGGACTGGCGTTGGTTTGGGGTATGGCGCACGGCAGCGGCGGGCAGGTCGTTTCCGCGATGCTGAAAGCGGCGGAAGAAGCGGTGCAGGCAGCGATTGCGCTGGCCGGAGCCTATGCCTTCTTCTGCGGGATGCTGAACATTCTGCGCAAGGCAGGGACGGCGGAAAGGCTGGGCAGCGCGCTGTCCCCCATGCTGCGGCGGCTGTTTGGAAACGAGCTTCCTCCGGATGCCTTGGAGCCTGTGACCATGAACCTGACCGCCAACCTGCTGGGGCTTGGCAACGCGGCCACGCCCATGGGCATCGAAGCGGCGCGGCGGATGGGAAAAGGAACGGCGGCAGCAAGCAACGCGCTGTGCCTGTTCCTGGTCATCAACGCTTCCTCGGTACAGCTGCTGCCCACGACGGTCATTGCGCTGCGGGCGGCGGCAGGTTCAGCGGATCCGGGCTGCGTAACGCTGCCTACGCTGGCAGCTACCGCCATATCCACGCTGGTGGGAATTGTCGGCTGCAAGTGCGCGGAGAAAATGGCATGAGCTGGACATTGTGTGTCTTTCTGCTGCTGTGCCTGGGCTGCGGGCTGGTGCGGCGGGTGCCGGTGTACGACGCTTTCCTGGAAGGGGCAAAGGAGGGCATCGAAACCGCGCGGTATATTTTGCCCTCGTTGGTGGCGATGCTCTGCGCCATCCGGGCGTTTTCCGCCTGCGGATTAATGGATCGGCTGTGCGCCTGGCTGGAGCCTGCGGCGGTTTGGGTAAACATTCCCCGGGAAACGCTGCCCCTGATGCTGTTCAAGCCCCTGAGCGGATCGGCAGCTCTGGCAATGCTGCGGGAAATCCTCAACGATTGCGGCCCCGACAGCCGCGCCGGGTTGGCAGCCAGCGTGATGATGGGCAGCAGCGAAACGGTATTCTACACCTGCGGGGTGTACCTCGCCGCCGCGGGTGTAAAAAAATCCCGCCACATCGTTCCCTGCGCCCTGGCGGCATGGCTGGCGGGAAGCATCGCGGCGGGAGCGTTTATTTGAGTGAGGAGGGAGGAGTTATAGAGTGATGATGCTATCAGTGAGAAGCCTGTTTTTCATCTCATTGTCCGACCATATAAAACTCCTAACTCCTCACTGGCCAGTAATTTTGTTTTCCGGGTCAACCCTGGCATAGACAGTGCCGGGTTGAGCGCCGTCCTTATGGAAGGAGAGCAGCTCGGATACGGTAACCAGCTGGAAGCCCTTATTCACCAGGTCGGGAATGGCGCGTTCTATCGCGCTGGCGGTGGTCTGGTACAGATCATGGCACAGGATGATCACTCCGTCCTTCGCGCCTTTCATGATGTTGCTGTAGGTCTTGTTCGCGTTGCGGTTGTTCCAGTCCAGGGTGTCGATTTCCCACTCGGCGATCACCAGGCCCATCTCGGCGCATACGGAACGCAGGGTCTTGTTGAAGCTCCCATAGGGCGGGCGCAGCACCTTGATCTGGTATCCTCCCGTCACCTGGGCCACGATCTCGTTGGTGCGTTCCAGCTGGGAGCGGATGCCCGCGGCAGAAAGCGTGGTCAGCTTCTTATGGCTCCAGGTATGGCTGGCGATTTCGTTGCCGCCCGCGATGATCCGCCTGAGCACGCCGGCATAGCTTTCCACCTTGTTCCCCACCACGCAGAAGGTGGCGCGGGAATCATATTCGGCCAGCACAGCCAGGATGCGGTCGGTCTCGTCGGAAGGGCCATCGTCGAAGGTCAGGGCGATCATGGGTTTGGCAGGGTCAATGGTGCGGACATTGCTGCGGATGGTCTGGGATTCGATCCCCATGCATTCGCCGATCAGATTATAGCGCAGGAGAATCTGCCGCGTGCCCATGCCAAGCGGCGTGTACAGTCCTTTGGGCAGGAACAGCTGCACGCCCTCGCTGCCCAGCACGGCATATTTCATCCAGGAAGTGTCAGGCTTGATCACATAGCCGTCGGTAGGATACTCCATCAGCTTCGCCGCCAGGCTGTCCAGGCAGAACAGCGCCCGCATGGGGTCGGCGGAGAACAGATTTCCATTGTCGATGATCTGCCCGGTCACGGCGTCCAGGTTCAGGGCCAGCAAGGTTTCGCAGGCCCAGTCCTTCACGCGGTATTCGCCGAAAAGCAATACGCTCTTGTACCGGTTGTCCAGGCTGACGGCCTGGTATTCCACCTTGTAGCTTGCCCCCGGGGTGCCTTGGTGGAATTCGTTGTAGTCCGCCTCAAAGACGCGCAGGGTTTCCTGCGTCCATGCCTTGATGCGTTCGTCCGCCGCGGCGACGCCGGTAATGGGATAAGTGAGGGAATAGGTAAAATCGCCTTCACTGCGGGAAACCGTGGTCGTGCTGCCGAAGCTGCGCGTGGCGGAAGCCATGCGGGCAAGCGTCATTTCCTCCGAATGGTCGTCGGTGGTGTAGCCGGGAGCGAAATCCCCGGTAAGCAGCGTCACCTTTCGCTTTTCCACCCAGCCGAACCTGTTCTCCAGCCGCACCCGGTACCAGGCGCCCTGCTCCTCAACCAGCTCCACCGCCGCGCCGCTCATGGTCTTATACACCACAGCCGCGCCGGAACCCGCCCCGGAGCGCAGGTTCAGCACCGTCCCGTCCGCTTCGGTCACGCCCCAGCCCAAATGCGCATAGCTGGATTGAATATCCAGGTATTTGGTCATCATATAGCCGACGGTCTTTTTGCCCACCTGCACTTTGCACCAGGTGCCGTCGTTTTCCAGGATCGTGACTTCCTTGCCCCGGCTGTAGGTGTTCACCACCTTCGCCGAAGCGTTCGGCTCCTTGCGCAGGTGCAGGCTTTTGGTGTTGACCACGCCCGTATAGGTGATTTCCTCCGCCTGGCTCACGGGCAGCAGGGAGAAGAAAAGCGCTGCCGCCAGCAGCCACGCAAATAATCGCTTCATCCGTGTTTCCTCCGATAAATATGCCTTGGTACGGGATAAGTATACAATGATTTTCCTGTTTTCCGCAAGGGGTTTGGGGAATTTTACATCGCCGCGCGTCCAGCAAAAAACGCCCCCGCGGGGGCGCTGCTGAGATTGGGGATCATTCTTCCCCGTCAGGGTCTTCTTCGTCCTCATCCCAGTCTTCCTCATCGAAATCCGGGTATTGCTCCGGCGCGTCGCCGACGGAACGGACGACCTGAGGCTCCTTTGTCTGCTCGTCCAGGATTTTCAGCACCCGGCAGGAGAAGCGCCACTCGTCGCCAAAGTCGAACAGATACAGGAATTTCTGGCCGGCCGCCAGCTGTACATCCCGCAGCGACACTTCATCGGTGCTTGGATTCACGTTATCTTCCATTTCATCGTCCGGGTCGCTCCAATAGCAGGCTTCCGGGTTCTGGCTCCAGGCGCGGTTGTCCATGAAAAATGCGTGCATGTGGTCGTCGTCAAATCCAAAGGCGTCCAGGATCGCGCTGCTGAGCTGGGAAAGCGCGCTGTCCGCGTCAATTTTGATATGGCGGTAACAGCCCGTTCCCAGGGAAGCGCTGATGACATAGGAGCGCATTTTGACCCAAACAGCTTTTTTCGGCATAAGGCATTCTCCTTCATTGCCAGCACCGGACGGCGTCGGCGTAGAACTGGTTCAGTTCTTCTTCCGTGGGGAACACGGCGATGTACATCTGGTTGCCCATGGCGCCGGAGAGGGCGTCGGGGATGCGGCCCATCATGCGGATCTGATTTGCGTACTTGGCGGTCAGTTCCTCGTGGCTCAGCTGGAAGGGCTTGCCGTCGCGGCGTCCGGCGAAGGCGCAGTAGAAATGCTCGCCCTGGGGCTTGGTGGAGCAGTTGAAGGCGATCATGTCCGCCCAGATCTTGTACACGTCGGTGCTGTTGGCGTAGTTCATCATGTCGGGAGAGAACCCGCCGCAGGGGCGCATGTTCACTTCCAGGGCCACCACGTCGCCCTTCCTGCCCATGTATTGATCCTTGGTCAGGCGGAAGAACTCGAAGTGCACGAAGCGGCTCCTGACCCCGAAGCTCTTCACCGCCGCCCGGCCCGCGGCGCGCACGTCGTCGGCCAGGTTCTTGACGATATAGTACAGGGAGTTGTCGCTGTTGTTCACGATGTCCATGATGGACATAGGAGTCACGTTGCCCGTTTCAAAGAGGGGGTTGCCGTTGCTGTCGATGATGGCGTCATAGCTGTTGACCTCGGCCGTGACGAATTCTTCCATGATGTAACGGACGTTGGGGTTCTTTTCGTTCAGGAAGGACCACAGCTCGCCGTCGTTGTCCAGCTTGTAGGTGTCGTTGGCGCCCACGCCGTTGTCGGGCTTCACGATCACGGGATAATTGACTTCGTTGATGAACGCCTTGCAGCTGTCGAAGTTGTCCACGATATGATAACGCGCTGTGCGGATGCCCGCCTTCTGGTAGTATTCCTTCATGCCGCTCTTGTACTTGATGCGGGCCAGGTCGGAAACCTGGAAGCCGCTCTGCACGTTGAAGTCCGTGCGCAGCATGGCGTCCCGCTCCAGCCAGTATTCGTTGTTGCTCTCGATCCAGTCGATGCGGCCGAACTTGTGGATGAACCACGCCACGGCGCGGTACACCTCGTCGTAGTTTTCGAGGCTGCTGACCTTGTAGTATTCGTTCAGGCTGTCCTTCAGCTCCTGGGTCATTTCTTCATAAGGCTGGTCGCCGATGCCCATCACGCGGATGCCGTTGTTTTTCAGTTCGCGGCAGAATTTCCAATAGTTAGTTGGAAAATTCGGAGAAATGAAAATGAAGTTTTGCATGGTGCTTATTCCTTTCTTGCGTGTCGGTTTCTTGTAGGGGCGGATATCATCCGCCCGTTTTCCATGTATTACAAAACGGTGGACAATTGGCGGCCGCAGCGATTGACGCAGCGGGCGGATAATATCCGCCCCTACGAAACCTCATTCTTCCAGCAAATGCGGCACATGATACCTGACTTGCTCATACCACCAGTCCCAGTCGTGCTTCACGTCGTAACCCCAGATATCGAACCAGACGCCGATGCCCTTGGATTCGCAAATGGATTTGAGCTGGAACGTGGTTTCCGGCACCTCCCAGGGCCCCTGGCCCACCACGATGATGCCGCGGTTGTTGTTGTACCGCTGGATGAAGGGATGGTCGGCTGGCATGCCGCCCAGGTAATCCACCGGGCTGTTCAGGTATACCCGCTCGTCCATGTAGGTGCCCCAGCCGTAGGAGGCGGTGTAAATGCCGCTCAGCGCCAGCAGGCCGTCGAACAGGTCGGGCCGCCGGAAAAACAGGTTGGCCGCGTGGGTCGCGCCCAGGGAGCAGCCGAAGGCGATGATGCCGGGATTGCCGTCCCAGCCGTTGCGCTGCCGGGCCATATCCTGGATGAAGGGCGCGACCTCGTCAAAGATGAAGCTCATCCAGCGCTCGTGCATCCAGGAGCGGTGGCCCGCGTCGCCCCAGGTGTCGCTCCAGGTTTCCTGGTCAATGGTGTCGATGGCGAACACCATCACCTGGCCCGCGTCGATCCAGGGCCGCCAGACCTCGGCCATGTTGTAGTTCTCGAAATCGTAGAACCGCCCGTTCTGGCAGGGGATAAACAGCACGGGCCGTCCCGCGTGGCCCCACACCTTCATTTCCATATCCCTGTCCAGGGCGGGGCTGTATTCCTTGAAATACTGGGTTTCCATGGTTTCTCATCACTCCCTGTCGTAAAACAATACCGGCATAAACAGCGGGATTTGTTCCTCCCAGCAGGCTTCGCAGTGGTCGCCGTTGGGCACGATGCGGCTGGTGACGAACACGCCCTGCTCCATCAGCGCATTGGCGGTGCGCATGAAATTCCGCAGCACGCCGCCGCCCTGGTCTTCCATCTCGCGGGAGCCGTAGTCCATATACACCACGGTGCCGGGGGCGAAGTCGGTTTCCTTGATCAGCGGCACCAGCTTGCCCTTCACCAGATCGACGGAGGGCGACAGGGCCGCCGCGCGGCTGAAAATGTGGTTGTAGCAGGTCACGGCGTACAGGCTCATCAGCCCGCCCATGCTGCTGCCGCAGATCCAGGTGGTTTCCCATTCGGGCAGGGTGGGATAGCGCCTGTCGATGATGGGCTTGAGCGTTCCCGTCAGCCAGTCCATGAACAGCTTGCCCCGGCCCGTCACATGGCCGAACTCCTCATCCCGGAAGGTGAAGGGGGAATACTCGGAAAGCCTTGCGTTGGGGGGCCGGTGGTCGCATTCCACGCCCACCACGATCAGCGGCGTTTCGGTTCCATCCAGATAGTCTCCCATGCCCCAGCTCTTTCCATACGTGGCGTCCTCGTCAAAAAACACGTTGTGGCCGTCGAACATGTACAGCACCGGGAAGCGGGCCTCCGGGTCCTCCTCCGCCGCCTTGGGCAGATAAACATATACCGTCCGGGGTTTTCTCTTGCCTGTTATGGGCGTCACGGGGATGCCCCATTTCTCAATCATCCGAAAAAATCCTTCCCGCGCAGCAAAGACCTGCTGACGCTTCGTAACAGTGTATCACACCTGCGCCCGGGAAACAAGGGAAACCTGCTGCTTTGCTGCACCTTTTTTGGTTTTTTTGCCAGGCTTATCCGTTCACCGGCGTTCCGTCAGGCCAGCCGAAGGACATGGAAGGCAATGTGCGCCCGGACGCCTTTTCTGATCAGTGATTTCTGTAAAATATGCCCCATTTTGCAGGAAAATTTGCAAGATATTTAATACAAAAGTAATAAATTCATCCCGCAATTCCAAGCGAATCCTCTTGACGAATTTATCCAAATAGGCTATGATATACATGATCATACAATCGTTTCCATGGTCACCAAAATCATGTAGTAGAGGAGATTTTCAAGATGAAAAAAATCGTTGCTCTGATTCTTGCTGCCGTACTTCTGTGCTCCTGCGCCGTGGCTCTGGCCGACAGCGTTCCCCCCATTCCCAACCTGGACACCTTTGCCGCGATGACCACCAAAACCAAGGATAACGTTATGCGGGTTACCCTGAGCAAGCCCGTGGACAAGCTGTATATCAACTGGCCCAACGAGCTGCAGGTTGTCGAGCTTTCCGTGACCGAGGATCTGAAGGCCGCCGTCCTCCTCGCTGGTCAGAACACCCAGCCCGGCGTTGCCGAACTGTACACCCTGTACATCTGGGACGATGAAGCTATCGAATTCCCGATTGCCACCAAGGAAGACCGCGCTTTCGTCACCGTTCAGGGCGATTGGATCGTGTGCTACAACCGCAAGGGCGCGATCGTGGCTGTGGCTTATGCCAAGGACGCTGATATCCAGGCTGTGCGCGACGTTGCGTTTGAACAGTTCCGGAAACCCGCTACCGGCATTCTCGTGATTCCGGTCTGGGACGATTAAGATCGTTTTCATCCTTACGCCCCCCGTCGCGGACGGGGGGTGTTTTTTTCATATTTATTTGAGGTCCAAAGCATTAAAAATATAGAAAGTATAAAAACCGCCGTAAGCAAACGATCGTCTGCTTACGGCGTTGTGCCGCTAAAAGATTATGGGATATAGCGTATTTCGCAGGGCTGCGTTCCGTCAGCCGATTGCCCTTCCGCGGCGATGCACCGCAGGATCACCGGGCTGTTGACGGAGAAGCAGGCCTGGGTCGCGCCGCTTTTCACCAGGCTGACCTTGATTTGCAGGCTTGCCGTTCCCGTCACGTTTTCGAGAAACGCAGAAGGGGAGGACAGCGTATCGACATGGAAATAGTCGCCCACGCCGATCTGAGTGTTTGGACTGCCGCTGTAAATCAGCAGCGGCGTTTGCCCTGAACGCAGCAGGTGCACCTGCACGCTGTTCCAGGTGCAAGCCCCGGAAGCGTTATAAATGCTGAATTTCACCCCATAACGGCAGGACGCCCCTTCCAGGGCGGAAGCGCGGCTGCGGGTGAGGGTCAGGGTCTGTTCCGGCTGGGCGCCGTTCATGGCCAGGGCTGTGTCCGGCCGCAGGATGTAATCCGCCGTATTCGCGGCCACGGGCTGCACCCAGAGCAGGCCGTGCCCTTCGGGTTTTGTTGCGGAAACCACCACCTGACTGTTCGCCACGGCTTCCCCGCCGGACAGAAAATCGCCGCTGCCCGTGTGGATGCTGTCGGCGTAGATGGTTTTGACCCGCAGGGTGCCGCCGTTGCCCAGGGAAGCGTTGGGGTTCTCTTCTGTGCCGCCGAATTTGAGGCAGCTGTTTTCATCCGCCGCGAACACCTCAAACACACCGCCGCTCTTGGCCCGGAACGCGCTGCCCGCGCGGATGTTGATTTCCCCGCCGGACATGTCGATGCCGCTGCTGTTGATCGTCAGGGCGGAATTGTTGACCTTCTCCACCCCGTCCTCCGCCATCCGGCGCACCTCGAGGGCAATTTCCTCCGCCGTCTGGCGGTAGGAGCTGAGGCTGCGGCCCATGTCCTTCACGCTTCTTCGGAAGGATTTCATCTCGTCTTTGACTTTCAGGCTGAGCTGCTCCTCGCCGACGGCATTGGGCTGGATGTTTTCCGCGCCGATGTGCTGAATCACGTACCGCAGCTGGTCTTCCAGCTGGCGCAGGTAATCCATCACCTGGCGAACGTCCTTCACATTGCCGGGCGATTGAATGTCGGCCAGATATGCCACGTGATCATCTCCCTGCCTTTTTCTTTTTCAGCGGCGCATGGACCGGGGCCTCCGGAACCGGCGCTTGCTTCGGCGACAGGATCGGGCTGTTCGCGGCGCCGAGGGAAGAAAGCAGCGCATCCTGGTATTTTTGCAGCTGCAGGTCAAACTTCTTCTGTTCCAAAGCCAGCTTGGCGTCGAACTGCCAGTCGTTCATCGCGTCCCGATACCAGCCGTATTCCCGGTTGTCCAGGTTGAGGGCCAGGTTTGCTTTGCCTGTAAGGGCGTTTCCTTCGGCGTCGTACCGTTCCCTGGCGTTCTTTTCCAGCTCCGGCAGCTTATCGTTCAGCGCTTTCAGGTATTCGCCATAGGCCTGATACCCGGCGGTGTTGGCCCAGCTGTTGCCATAGCCGCCGGTGAGCGCCGCCGCCGCGCCCATGGTGTCCTGCATGGCGCGCTGGCCGTCCCGGATATACGCATCCCGGTATTTCTGGTACAGCGGGTCGCGGCTGGCATCGTAGGAAAATGCCGGGCGGTTCATGATCTGGTCATAGAGGTTAGCGATCTGATCCGCATAGCGGCTTTGATAAGCCTGGGGCTTTTTTCTTATTGCGGATTGCAGGTAGCGCTGCGCGTTCACGACCACGGGACTGAACGCGCTGAAACCGGCAGCGGCGGCTCCGCTGCCTTGCTGAGTCCATGGGACCGTTTGGAGCATATTGTATTCCCCCTTTGCTTATGGTTTTATTCCGCCGTCGCTCCCGGCGGAGAGCACTCGGGCCATGCCGTACAGCTGCATGCCGCCGCTGCCCTCCAGCCGCACCTTCATGTGCTGGCAGCGGCGGGGCACGATGGGCATGAGCAGCAGGTTTGTCTTTCCGTTTCCGCGCAAGGTTCCCCGTTCATGCCATATGCCGTCGGAATCGTACTGCACCAGGAAGCGGCATTCCGCGCCGGTGTCCAACTTCATTCGCAGCAGGAAACGGCTCAGATACTGGTGTTCGGGATAGTCATAGCCCATCTCCGCCGTTTCGGCGTACCAGGTCACTTCATCCGGTTCGGGCGTTCCGGCTGTGCCGTTCAAAGCGTAGAGCGTCCCGTTCCGGCAGAGCATGTACATTTCCCCGCCCAGCGGTGCGAAGGCCAGGGCATGGGCGTCGTCCTGCCGGTGCCAGGTGCCTTTCTCCGTATCCAGCACATACAGGCTCCAGCCGCCGGACGCTTCCTTTGCGGAAAGATAATACTTACCATCCGTCACGCCTGCCGCGCCGCCGCTCAGCTTGTCCGGGCCCAGGGCTTTGCTGACACAGTCCGGCAGGCCGTCGAAGCGCTGCAAGCCATGAGTGCCCAGGTAGTACATCACGCCGCCTGCGGAAACGAGGGTGCCGCCGCTGCCGGGATTCACGCCCTCACATTGGGCGGTTTGCATTTGGAAGTTCGCCGGAACCTCGCCGTAGATCCGATGCAGGCAGTTTTCCTTGAAAAAGCAAGGCGTTCCCCTGTGCGCCACCGCGCCGGTAAACGGCCCGTCGGAGCCCAGGTGGACGAAATAGCTGTCCTGGCTGGTGCCCGCGAACTTCTGCCAGTTGGTAAAATCACCCAGGGCGCAGGCATAAATCTGGTTCACGGCTTCCCCGTCCTGTTCCCCGTAGCGGCAGCCCCACAGCCGGTTATTGCATTCGATCACAAAATCCATGACCGGGGCCTTGCGGTCCGCCCGGATGGTTCCGCTGGTCTGGGTGTAATTCTGGTCAATCACGCCGGTGACGACGATATAGTTTTCTCCCACAGCCTGCACAAGATGGGTGTTGTTCAGCAGTTCCAGCTGGGCCTTCAGGGCATGATTATTTCCCGTATAACTTACCCCGCTGAGGGCCACGCCGTCCTGCGCTTTCAGCCCGGTTCCGATGCCCGGCGCGCTGATGCGGACATATACGCTGGGAACCGACGTCCATTCTCCGTTCCACCGGTACAGTGTATGGGTTTCTCCGCTTGTGTCCAGCCAGTAGTCCCCTGCCGCGGGATTCTGCGGTTCATTGGCGTTCACCGTCATCGCGCCGCGGGGATATTCCTGGCCTTCCAGCGTACACAGAGAAAAGCTGACCGACTGCCCGGCGGGGGACGCATACAGGCGGTTGATGCTGCCGGAATCGGTCATGTTCACGGTGTTGCAGTAAACGCCGTCGGGAAACACCAGCAGGTATGCGCCCATGGACACCATCTGCTTGGGGAGCATACTTTCGTCCAGCGACAGATTGGTGATGGGGGTGGGGTTCCCGTTATAGTACAGCGCGCTGCCGTCAATCCACGCCAGCTTTTCCATGGCGATCATGCCCAGGGGATTTTCCAGCTCCGCCACGATGCCGCGCTTTTTCCGGCTGCACAGCAGCGGCCATTGATCCCCCGTCATGTTGCCCATGGCGTCAAAGGAACCGTCGTATGTTCGGGGACGGCGATCGAGGCCGGTAAACTGCTCTGTCCACAGCGGATGGGAAGGAATGGGTTGCAGGGTTGGGTAGTGCATGCTCGTGCCTCCCTTAGAATTTCAGCGCGTTCGCTTCCGGTTTGAAGCGATGCTCCCGGTGATAGGCCCGGGCAAATTGGCCCCAGGCGTTGCTGAACAGCAGCAGGCTGTTGTTATATTTGTCGTATTCCAGGTTGACCAGGTCGATGTGCATTTGCAGGAAATACGGGTACACATCGTCGTAAGGCGGCTTCGCCAGCAGCTCGATGTCGGGCGGCGTATCCTGGGTGTAGCCGCCGAAAGCCTTCGGCGTGTCCGTGTCAGGCTCGTGGGCGCAGATGATCTCCTTGAAAATCCGTCTGTCCAGATGGCTCAGCCATTCAATCTTCTGCGTCTTCGCCACCTGGTTCGGCTTCAGCTCATCCGCCTGAAAAATGGCTTTCTCGATGGTCATTGTCAATCCCCCCTTGGGGATTAGGCATTAGGGATTAGGCATTAGGCATTAGGGAAAGAATGATTTTCTTGCGTCAATTTCGCGTTCTTCCACTAATGCCTATTGCCTAATGCCTATTGCCTAATCTTCTCTATCACACGCTCATGGCGTATTCCCGGGTGCCGGAAGCGCGGGCGGCTTCCTGCTCCATGATCTTCTGGCGTTCCAGCATCTCCTGGATCACTTCCCACAGGGGCATGGGCACTTCCACGAACTGCTCCTTGGGCACGAAGTAGGTCTTGTCGTTCACGCCGACTTCCAGGGTGTTCTGTTCGGTGCGGCTGCGCTTGGGGATGTAGACCGTGCGCATGTCCTGCCAGGGATCGTACTGCTTTGTCATGACTGTATCCTCCCATTTATCTATTATTCTTGTCGAGTTTTAGTCGGGGAAAATCGTTTTTTCCTATGGCTTTCTCGGAAGGAGGTTTGGGGGGAACCGCTCTTTGGGGCCGAAGCGCCCGGAAAACCTGCCCTTGGGCTGGTTTTCAGCGAAGGCCGGGCCGGAAGGCCTCGGACAGCAAAGAGCGGTTCCCCCCGGAAAAACTCCGATCAGGCGTCCTCGTCCACGTCGCTGTAGTGGCTGCCGCACTCCGCGCGGAGCAGGCGCTCCTCATAGAGTACCGCGCCGCCGGTCTCGAAGTAGACGCCGATGGTGCCGAACTGGTTGAGGGGACCGCCGGCCTGTTCGGGGGTCTTGATGATGACCTCCATGTTGCCGCCGCCCACGTCGATCATGCCGAAAGCGTTCTTGCCCAGGAACACGCAGCCGTATACGGCAATGCCCGCCGCGCCGCCTTCGCCGGGATAAATCACAGTGTTGTCGGCAATGTTGTTCACGTTGTCCTTGACTGTGATGGTGGTGGAGTTGTTGGCTGTAACCAGGCACTTCACACCGCCCACCAGGATATAGCGGTCTTTCAGCGCGTTGTCCGCCACGGTGCCGCCGTCAAAGGTGATCACTTTGCCCGCCTGGCTGATAGCCCCGTTTACCAGCAGCGTATCGCTGTCGCTGGCCAGGGGCGCGCCGCGGTAGACCTTGGCGTTGTCGCTTTCGATGAAGCGCACGCCGTGGAGCTCGCCGATCTCGCCGTTGTAGATTTCGTCGGGATGGGCGTACTCGTGGGCGTCCAGCCAGCCCTTGGTTTCCCGCAGGTCATAGGAGACGGAGGGATGCACGATGGCGATATACTTGCCGTCGATCCTGGGGGCCTTGTGCTTTTTCAGCCAGGTCACGGCCCGGTTCACCATGGTGGGGGTCAGCACGCAGTCAGCAGTGAGCTGGGAGCGGGTGGTTACGTGGTCGCCGTTCGCCTTGTCGCAGTACATCACGTTGCTGCCGGAGATGGCGATGTTGCGGGCGATCTTGTCCTGGGTGTTGCCGCCCGCCGCGCCCATTTCCTCGGCGGCGTCCTGGGCCACGGGGTCGATGGCGTGGCGTTCCAGGCGGCGGCCCAGGGGCGTGTAAGCGCCGTATTCATACACGGTGGCCTGAACGGCGCTGTAGCCGAAGGCCTGGCCGTCGGGGATCACGCCCTCCCTGAGGCGGGGCACGTCGCCGAAGGAATTAGCCTTACGCATTTCCACGGTCATGCCGTGATGCTCAGGCAGGGGAATCTTTTTGGCAAACTGGGCGAACACGTGGTTACTCCGGGCGTTTTCCAGGGCCTCGGTGTTGTACCATTCCTTGATCTGCGGGGCCATGGTGCTGCCTTCGGTAAAGGCCGTTTCCGCGCCGGTGTAAGCGTTGGTGTAATTGCCGGTGTTCGCCACGGGATAACCGCCCTGGCCGCCGCTGTCCGCCATCAGCATGCCGCTGTTCAACCAATGAAAAATCATAGAAAAACCTCCTTCTTATTTTCAAACCTGATCCATGAAGTTGATTTTCTCCCCGTTCCGGATCCTGCGCCGGAAGTCCGCTCGGGTCTTGCGGTCCATGCTCTGCACGTCGATGCCCATGCCGACGCTGCCCACGGGGTCAAGCCCGTTTTCCCTTGGGCGGCTGGCCCCGGCCATCACGCTGGCCGCAATCCGCTCCCGCACCTGCTCCGCGGTGTAGAGCATGCTGTCCCGCTGAATTTCCTGACCGTGCACCGCGAAGAAGGCGTCCTTCACGCTCATGCCCACGCCGGGGGAAGTCATGCGCACAAACGCGGGATTCTTCATTTCCGCCGCCAGGTCAAAGCCCGGAAGCTCCTTCTGCAGCGCTTCCGCTTGGGCGCTGACGCTGCGCACATGCTCCTGCAAGAAGGGCGGTGTCTGTTTTTCCGCCTGCTCCGCTGTGGACGTTTCGGTATTTTCAAGCCGCAGTTTTTCGGAAATACCCTCCACGTCCCCCGCGTCCAGGCCGAACCTTCCGCCCAGAGCTTGCAGGATGGGCTGCACAGCGTCCAGCTGCTTCTTGTAATCCTGCTGATTCTTGAAGCGCTGCTGGATGGCTGCCTGAATGCGCTGGCCCACCGCTTTTTCATAGACCTGCCGGTACTCCCCGGCGATCAGCTGACGAAACGCCGTTCGCCCGCTGTTGGGCGCTTCCGTGGTTTCGCCCGCCGCCGCGTCATTCACGCTGTCCTGGGTTTCCATTTCTTCGTCCACCCGCTGCAAATTCGATTGTTCCATTTTTTCATCCTCCTGGCCGTAAAGCGGCCGCTTCTTCTGCCTTTGAAAGGCGATTGTTCCGCTTGCCGCGGTGATCCCATTGAAGCACAAAAGCGCATAAAAAAAGAGCCCCTCCGACGAAATCCGGCAGAAAAGCCCTTTGTATGAATTAGAGCTGCGCAAAAAAGCACCGAACCACGCAGGTTCGGTGCTTTTTGTCAGTCGAAGTGGTGGGATTCGAACCCACGGCCTTTTGGTCCCGAACCAAACGCGCTACCAGACTGCGCTACACCTCGAAAAATGGAGCCGATAAAGGGACTCGAACCCTTGACCTGATGATTACGAATCAGCCGCTCTACCAACTGAGCTATATCGGCACGCCGACACGATTGCCAGCAACGGTTATTGTAGCATACCGCAGAAAAAAAGTCAAATGAAATTTTGCAACAAAATCCGCCTTTCGTTACGAATTCAGGCATTTCTGGGGGAACCGCTCTTTGGCGTCCAAAGAGCGGTTCCCCCAGACCCCTTCCGAGAAAGACGATAAAACCACATTCTCGGCAAATATTCAGAGCATACGGAATGATAGGATTGCTGCAGAGGGACTCACAGCGCTTTCAGGGCTTCCCGCACCGCGCCTTTGCCGGAAATGAGGCGGCTGAGGTTTTCGCACACGGCGTCCGCCAGGCCCGCTTCGATCAGGTTTACGCCGAAAATGGCGGCGTTTTGCAGCAGGCTGGACAGCTTGGCTTTGAGTTCGGCGGCGGTACATGTATCGCCCAGGTGAATGTCCGCCACCAGGGGCCGCAGGGTGTCCAGCAGCGGGTCGCTGCTCAACTCAAAGGGCTTGCCTTCGTCGTCCACCGCCATGAGGTAGCGAATCCAGCCCGCCAACACCAGCAGAATGGCTTTCAGGGAATGGGCGTCCAGATCGGGGCTGGCAAGATACGCCTTGATGGTTTCGCCAAAGCGGATAGGGATTTTTTGCGACGTATCGGTGGCGATGCGCTGGGGCGCGTCGGGCATGAAGGGATTGGGCAGGCGCACGTTCACCACGGTGTCGATGAACTCTCTGGGGTTGATGACGCCGGGATCGGTGACCACCGGCAGACCCTCCACATAGCCCACCCGCTGAATCAGCTTCACCAGGTCTTCGTCCTTCATTTCCTGCCAGATGCGGGTGTACCCCAGCAGGCAGCCGTACACCGCCAGGGAGGTGTGCAGGGGGTTCAGGCAGGTGCAGACCTTCATGCGCTCCACCTTGTTGACCGTGTCCCGGTCGGTGAAGATGAAGCCCGCCTTTTCCAGCGCCGGGCGGCCATTGGGGAAGTCGTCCTCGATCACCAGGTATTCGCTTTCCTCCGCGTTCACGAAGGGCGCGATGTAGGTGTTCTTCGACGTAATCACCGGGTCAAGTCCCTGCAATCCGTCCTCCCGCAGCATCTGTTCCACGGAGGCATCGGGCCGCGGAGTGATCTTGTCGATCATGCTCCAGGGGAAGGAGACCTTTTTGGGGTCGCTGATATAGGCCATGAAGTCCGCATCCTTCCACGCCTGAGCAAACGCGCTGATGGCGGCGCATAGCTTCTCGCCATTATGGGAGCAGTTGTCGGTGCTCACCATGGCGATGGGGTACGCCCCGGCCTTGTACCGGGCGTAGAGCAGCGATGCCACCTTGCCGATGTAGCTCATGGGCTTTTCCGGCCCGGCGGCAAAGTCCGCCGCCACGGCGGGCAGGGTCTCCCCCTTGCCGTTCACCAGGCTGTAGCCCTTTTCGGTGATGGTGAAGGTGGCCAGCTGCAAGGAGGGATTGGCGAAGATTTTCTTCAAACGGCTGTATTCCGCTTCGTTTTCGCTGTCCAGCATCAGGGATTCGGCGATGCTGCCGATGACGGTCTTTTCCACCTGGCCGTCGGCTTTCAGCGTCACCAGCAGGGAATAGTTGTCGCAGGGCCGGTAGCCCTTCTCCACAATCTCGTAGTCAAAGCCCTCGATGGCGATGATGCCGGTGTCCATGTCGCCCGCGTCCAGCATCTTCTGGGCGGCGGCGCACTGGAACGCCCGGAAGATATTGCCCGCGCCGAAGTGGGCCCATACCGGGGCCTTCGCCGTGTTTTCGATCATCTTTGCCCGGTCAAAGGCGGGCAGGGTGTAGCCCTTCTGTTCCCATGCAGAACGATTGGCCAAGCCTTGTTCACTCAGTTTCAGCATGCTTTTCCCTCCGTCAATTCCAAGGCGTGTACAGATACAGAACCTGGGTGACGCGGCAATCGTCATCGAAGGTGATCCGCATGTTGTCCGGCAGGAACACCATATCGCCGTCATAGCCCTTCACCAGGTCTTCCACCGGGCGGACGATGGGTTTCGCGTCCAGGTCAGGGTCGGAATCATCCACAAATTCAAACCCATCCGCCATATTGCACTCCAGCTGGCACACTTCCAGCCAGAGCGTGTGTTCCGTGTCATCCACGGCATAATAGCCGCCCTGATCGTCCCGGATCAGATGCAGGGTTTCGTCCCATTCGCCGGTGAGGGTATAGCCCCATTCGTCCGCTTCGATGGCTTTCACCGTGATGGACATGCCTCCGCCTATCAGCGTGTCGCCGGGCTGGAGCGCTTCCACATCCTTGGCAGCGAAACGGGCTCGTTCATACAGGGAGACATACATGGTGGAAAGCCCGCCGTCCCCGTTCAGGCTGTAACCGCTCATGATGGCGGTCAGGGTTTTTCCGGCCAGAATCGGCCGCAGCAGTTCAGCGGGCTGGGCCCAAACGGTCTGGGCCATCGCACCGCAAGCAACGGACAGAAGCAGAACCACGCAAATCAGAGCAATGGTCTTTTTCATGGGGAAACCTCCTTTTTTGCTTTATTTGATTCTCACATGAAAACAGCAAATAATTATGGAAGGAAACAGCGCTGTCATCCCGAGCGAAGTGGAGCGAGAGCGAAACGAAGTCGAGGGATCTAAACACTACACACTCAGACAACAAACGGGTGATTACACTTTTCAGGTCCCTCCACTCCGCTTCGCTTCGGTCGGGATGACACCGTTACTTGATTGACGCTGTTTTGCTGTTTTTTGAGTATCATATCATACCACTTACAGGCGTTTGAACACGGGGATATAATTGATCGGCGCTTGGGCGGTGACGGTCTGGCCGCCGCTGAACGTTTCGCCGGTATGGATTTCCTGCCAGCTTCCTTGGGGCAGGTAGACGGAGCGCTCAAAGGTATCGGGGGTAAAGACGGGGGCCACCAGGTAATCCGGGCCGAACATGTATTGGTCGGGCAGATTCCAGCACTTTTCATCCTCCGGGAACTCATAGAACATGGCCCGGATGAGGGGCGAGCCGTTGTCGTGGGCTTCCTGGTAGATGCGTTTCAGATAGGGCTTCAGGGAAATCCGCAGGTCATAGCCCTGCTTCATGAGGGCGAACATGTCGTCCCCCAGCGCCCACATTTCGGTGGGCTGGCCGGTGTGCAGATAACCGCCGCCGCGCTCCCGGTCGTCCAGGGCGGGGATGGTGAAGGGTTCCCGGTCGCCGTGCAGGCGCATGACGGGGGTGAACACCGCCCATTCGTACCACCGGGCCAGCAGCTGGTGGAAGGCCGGGTCATTCACGTTGCCCTCCATAAAGCCGCCAATGTCGGTGTTCCACCAGGGGATGCCCGCCACGCCGATGTTCTGGCCCGCCACGATCTGATCCCGCAGGGATTCCCAGGAGGAGGGCACGTCGCCGCTCCAGAGCACGTTGCCATACTTCTGGCTGCCCGCCCAGCCGGAGCGGAGCAGGTTCACGGGCCGGGCGCCCAGTTCGCTCATGGGGTCAAAGTAGGCGCGGCTGTACCACTGGGGGAAGATGTTGCTGCATTCCAGGGCCGGGCCGATGTAATAGCGGAAGTTGTCAAAGTCGTACTTGGTCAGGTCGGGCTCGGAGTTGTCCAGCCAGAAGAAGTCGATGCCATAGTTGTAGTAGTGCTCCTTGCACTTCTCCCACACGTAAGCCCGGGTTTCGGGGTTGGTGGGGTCGATGGTCACGCAGTCGCCCTGGTAGTCGTAGGTCTGGGCCGCGCCCCGTTCGGTACGCATGAGCAGGCCCCGCTCCATCATTTCCTGGAAGTTTTCGCTCCGCCGGTCCACGCTGGGCCACACGGACACAATGACCTTGATGCCCATGCTGTGCAGTTCATCCACCATGGCCTTGGGGTCGGGCCAGTATTTCGTGTCGAATTTCCAGTCGCCCTGCACCGTCCAGTGGAAGAAGTCGATGATGATCACGTCGATGGGGATGTTCAGTTCCTTGTACTTCCGGGCTACGGACAGCACTTCGTCCTGGGTGCGGTAGCGCAGCTTGCACTGCCACAGGCCCATGCAGTCCTCCCGCATCATCGGGGCGCGGCCCGTCACGGCGGTATAGTTATACAGCAGTTCCCTGGGGCTGTCCGCCACGGTGATCCAGTAGTCCATGTCCTTGGTGGCGTCGGCCCGCCATTCCGTCACGTTCCTGCCGAAGGTCACCTGGCCCACCGCCGGGTTGTTCCACAGGAAGCCGTAGTTCAGGCTGGACACGGCAAAGGGCACGGAGGTCTGGGAATTGCGCTGGATGAGCTCCAGGGTGCAGCCCTTCAAATCCAGATACCGCTGCTGGTACTGGCCCATGCCGAACAGCTTTTCCCCGTCGTTGGGCTCAAACCGGACAATCAGCCGGTAGTCCCCGGCGGTGTAGGGCAGCCAGTCCCGGGCGGGGCGTTTCAGGCAGTGACTTTCCCGGGTCACGGAACCGTCGTAGAAGCGGAAATGCTCTTTCAGAATCTGCTTGCCGTCCCGGTAGAAGGTCAGCACGCCGCTGTGATTGACGGTGGCCTTGATCCGGCCGTTCTCGATGCTGGCCATGGGCGCGTCCCAAGAAGAGCCGTCGCCGCTTCGCAGGGACTGGGTGTAGGTTGCGATTTTTGCCGTGGTCTTTTCAGGCGCTTCCGTCAGCGCCCAGTCATTGCCGGTCAATTGCGGAAACATCGTCGCCCGCACCCGCAGGCTGTCCTTGCCCCAGGCTTCGATCCGCAGGGTTTCCCCGCCCCGCTTGGCAATCAGGGCGTTTTGTTCTTGCTGGAAAATCATGTACCTTTCTCCTTTATAATTTGTATTGCATAAAGTTCCCGTTTTTTGTAAAACCATAATTGCTGTACAGCAGCACCCCCATATCGGACGCGGTGATCTGCACAGCCCCGCATCCCCGCGCCCTGGCTTCCTCCATCACACGGGACAGCAGTTCCCGGGCGATGCCCTGCCTGCGGTAGGCTTTTTCCGTATACATGCTGGACAGCAGGCCGATTTTCCCGGTGGGGCAGCCGAAGTACGGCGGCTTTTCCACAATGGACATACCGCTGGTGGCGATGATCCGGCCCTCATCCGTCGCCAGCCAGGAAACAAAGGTGTCGTCCGCCAGGTGCCGGGTGTAATAATCCCGCAGCGCGCCGGTCAGGTCGATGTCCTCCGTGGCGCCTTCTTCGCGCAGCTGAACAATGCGCATTGAAATGAAGCGGTCCATATCCTGTTCCGTCAGTTTTCTGTATTGAATCATCATGATTCCTCATACTGATCCATCAGTTCAAGCAGCTTTCCCGGCTCCCCGGCGGCCAGCAGGCGGCGGTAATCCTTTTCTTTCAGCAGCTTATCCTGATACGCGCGTTCCAGTTGCATGAGCAGGCCGTCATAATAATGGTTCACATTCAGGAGGCCCATGGGCTTGTCCATCAGCCCGGCCTGGGCCACGGCCCAGACCTCCATCAGTTCGTCCAGGGTGCCCACGCCGCCGGGCAGGGCGATATAGGCGTCGCCCCGCTCCATGAGCAGGGTCTTACGTTCGGAGATAGTTTTCGCCATCAGCAGCTCGCCGGTGCCGGGATAGGGCGGGAAGTCCCGGTAGCATTCCACATTGATGCCCACCACGAAGCCGCCTTCCTCAATCGCGCCTTTCGCCACCCGGCCCATCAGGCCCACCATGCCACTGCCGTAAACCAATTCCCGGCCCTGCCGCGCAATCAGCCGGCCCAGTTCTTCCGCCGCGTCCAGGTACGCCGCTGGGCAGTCGTCCGCCGAACCGCAGAATACGGTGATTCTTTTTTTCACGCTTTTGTACTCCTTGACTGTAAATTCGGTAAAAGGTCAGTCGTGGCTTAAAGAACACTTTTCGTTACTATCGCCTGTCTGAGAAATAAAGACGAGAGTACAGAGTTCAGAGTACAGAGTACAGAGTACAGATTTATCATGTCGATCAATCAGGGATTCCGCAGCATGTTCACTATATTATCTGAACTCTGTACTCTGCACTCTGTACTCTAAAACTTCGTAGCTTAAAGTGTCCAACAAAGCATCAACTGAACAGATACTCAATTAGAACGATTGTCAAAATAAAGCGGGCTGCGAAAATCGCAGTCCGCAAATAAGCCCGGTTCAATCCAGGTTCTTGAAAGGAACGTATTTCTGGATCTGGGCAGGCACATTTTCTCTGTCCCAGAACATTTCAAGCAGGGTGTTGTACCGATGATGCTCGCGCCACGCGCCATGCGCGCCGCCGGTGGCGTTGTCGATCCGGCATCCGGGCAGTCCGGCGCGCAGCATGCTCACAATACCACCGGAAACGGGGCCATTGTTGGAGCCAAACGCGCTGTTGTAAATGAACAGGCGGCGCAGATGAGTCAGCTTTGTCAGGGGGCTGAAATCGCCGATGCTGTTGTTGGCGATGTTCAGGTCCACCAGGCTTTCGCAGCCTGCCAGGGGCG
>CADBCX010000026.1:21432-43737 GCA_902793245.1 uncultured Eubacteriales bacterium
CCCAGGGGGGTAATATCGGTGATGTTGTTTTTCCCCAGGATCAGCACCTTCAAATGGGGCAGCTCATACAGGAAATTCAGGTTGTCAACGGCGTTATGGCCGATGTCCAGGGCCTTCAGGTTTTTGCAGAAACGCAGAATCTGCAAATCCCAGGTCGAATGCAGGCTGCACTGGCTATTGTGCAGGGTGGAGAACGCCGTCTGGTCGGTGCGCACTTTATGAGGCGTGCGTTCTGGATGCAGCGGGTTGGTGCAGGGAATGATCATGGTCCAGCCGAATTCCACCTGCGGGCAGGCAGAATGCAGGGATTCCACCTGGGCGGCGTACAATTCCGTGTTGTACATGTCCAGCTTTTTCAGGTTCGGCAATTGATTGATGAAAGCTACCAGGTTATTCAGGTCGTTTCCCTGGCGGGAGAGCACCATTTTCCCCAGGTCGATTTCCTCCACGTCCTTGCTCACCCGGATGGAGCCGCCGCGCTCGGAGGTGAAGGTCACGGTCGTTTCCTCCGCCATACCGGCGGCCAGGCACAGCAGCAGCACCAGCACAGCCACAATCAGCTTTTTCATGCGTTTCCTCCTCATAAGGATGATCGTTCGCGCCATTCACGCGCATTATACATTTTATTATATCATGATTGGGCGGGAAAGACAAATTTCCAGGAAAATTTAACAATTGGGGAAATCGATGCTTTAAGCCCAAAAGCCTTCCCCTTGAGGGGAAGGTGGGCCGCGCGGAATCAAAATGGAGAGAGTGACCAAGTCCATTCGCGCGGCTCGGATGAGGTGGCCCCGCTGGATGCCACGAAAGCAGTTTATCGCAAGGCCAACGCAACACCTCATTCGTCAGGCGCGAATTAGCTCCGTCATACTGGGCAATGTTGGTTCCGCGCCTGACACCTTCCCCTCAAGGGGAAGGCTTTTGGTCGGTTCCTTAAAGTGTCCATAAACTCCCAGCCGAACCGTAAACGGCCGGGCCTGAAAAACATCGTCTTTCGTTCTTTAGGGGTAGAAAAATCCTCCATTTTGGTGTATAATAAAATGGTTGATTTTAAGCACTTACAGAAGGCAGAACAGCGCTCAATACATTTTTGAAAGGAGAGTCGATGCATGCAGCGATATACACTTCCCGATCAGCGTTTTTTTACCATAGGCCGGCATGATTCCGGCGAAAAAGAGCAAAACCTTTGGTGGAGCGGCTCCGGCGTGCGGGTGAAGCTGGCCTGCAAGCGGCTGGACGTGGAAGCCACTTCCTCCGCCGCCGACCACGCCCAGTGGCTGGGCGTGCTGGTGGACGGCGCGCCCATCACCCGCCTGCCGCTGGTTCAAGGCACGCATTCATACACCCTGCTGGCTGGGCTGGACGACCATGTCACCCACGAAATCACCATTCTGCGCGACACCCAGCCCAGCTATGACGAGGCTGGGGCGGTGGTGCTGAACGCGGTGCTGACCGACGGCACGCCGGAAGCTCCCGACGCCCGACCCCTGCTGATCGAGTTCATCGGCGACAGCCTCACCGTGGGCGAAGGCACCATGGGCCCTTACGGCGGCGAAGAATGGCGGCTGCTGTTCGTGTCCCACATGCCCGCCTTCCCCACGCTGGCAGCGGAAGAAATGAAGGCCGACAAGCGCGTGGTCGCCCTGGGCGGCTGGGGCGCGGCCCGCAGCTGGGACAACCAGCCGGAGTCCCGCATCGGGCGCATTTACGGCCAGCTTTGCGGCGTCACTCCCGGCGGCGGCGAAGCGCCAGCGCCCACGGACGAGCGCCCGGCGGACGCCGTGGTGATCAACCTGGGCACCAACGATTCCTCCGCGCTCACGAAAGTATCCCCGGAAGAGCTGCCCCTCGTCCGCGCCGAACTGCGCACCCGGGCCGTGGAGCTGATGGAGGCCGTCCGCACCCGGTATCCCCAGGCGGTCATTCTGTGGGCTTACGGCCTGTGCGGGCATGCGGTGGAAGACATTCTCCAAGGCGCGGTGGCGGATATGCGCCAAAACGGCGATGAAAACACGTATTACCTCAGCCTGTCCGAAGCGATGAGCCTCGGCTCCCGCATGCATCCCAGCCGCGACGCCCACCGGCAAGCGGCGAAGGAGATCACGGAGGAACTGAAAAAGCTGCTGAATCTATGAGAGTACAGAGTACAGAGTGCGGAGTACAGATGATTTTGTCAACAAAAACTCGAATCCGAATTTATACAAGTATATAAATCTGTACTCTGCACTCTGAACTCTTTTCGATTTCATAAGCGTGGAGGAAAAAATGACCAATATCGAAACCGCTTATCAGCGCTGGCTGAAAGAGGCCGATTCTTCCCTGCTGCCCGAACTGCAGGCCATGGGCGAAGCCGCGAAGGAGGACGCCTTCTACCGCTCCCTGGCCTTTGGCACCGGTGGGCTCAGGGGCGTGATCGGTGCGGGCACCAACCGCATGAACGTCCACACCGTCGCCAAAGCCAGCCAGGGCCTGGCGGACTACGTGGTAAAGCATTTCCCGCAGGAAAAGCGCCGCATCGCCGTGAGCTATGACTCCCGCATCCTCAGCGACGAATTTGCCAGGGTCGCCGCCGGGGTGTTTGCCGCCAACGGCATCCGGGCCATGATCTATCCCCAGCTGATGCCCACCCCCTGCCTGTCCTTTGCCGTGCGGGCGCTGGGCTGCGCCGCGGGCGTGATGGTGACGGCCAGCCACAACCCCGCCAAGTACAACGGCTATAAGGTCTACGGCGCGGACGGCTGCCAGATCACCACTGAAGCAGCAAAGGAGATTCTGGCCGAGATCGACAAGCTGGATATTTTTACCGGCTGCAAGCGCATGGACTTTGGGGCGGGAATGGCCAACAGCGCGATCACCTATATTCCCGACCAGGTGTACACCGACTTCGTAGAAGAAGTGAAGAAACAATCCCTGCTGGGCGATGAAACGGTGGACAAGGACGTGGCCATTGTCTATTCGCCCCTCAACGGCACCGGCCTGAAACCCGTCCTGCGCACCTTGCAGGAGAGCGGCTACACCAACGTGAGCGTGGTGAAGGAGCAGGAGCAGCCCGACGGCCATTTCCCCACCTGCCCCTATCCCAACCCCGAGATTCGGGAAGCCATGGAACTGGGCCTGCAATACGCCGCGAAGCTGCAAGCTGACCTGCTGCTGGCCACCGACCCGGACTGCGACCGCTGCGGCATCGCCGTGCGGGATGAAAACGGCGAATACCAACTGCTCACCGGCAACGAAACGGGCCTGCTGCTGCTGGACTACGTCTGCTCCCGCCGCCTGGCGCTGCATGCCATGCCGGAAAATCCCGTGATGGTGAAAACCATCGTGACCACCGACATGGGTGAAGCCATCGCCGACCATTACGGCGTGGAGACCCGCAACGTGCTGACGGGCTTCAAGTTCATCGGCGAAACCATCGGCCGCCTGGAGGCGGAAGGCCATCCCGAGCGCTATATCTTCGGCTTTGAGGAAAGCTACGGCTACCTGTCCGGCACGTATGTCCGGGACAAGGACGCGGTGGACGCGGCGTTCCTCATCTGCGAAATGTTCGCCTGGCACAGGCAGCGCGGCGTCAGCCTGCTGCAAAAGCTCAAGCAGCTTTACGGCGAATACGGCTATTGCCTGAACACCCTGCACAGCTTCGCCTTTGAAGGCGCGGCGGGCTTTGAGAAGATGCAGGCCATCATGCGGTCCCTCCGGGGCGGCTTGAAGGAGCTGGGAGGGCGCGCCGTGGAAAAATGCCTGGACTACGCCCCCGGCCTGGACGGCCTGCCGCCCTCCGACGTGCTGAAATTCTATCTGTCCGGCGGCGCGTCCGTGGTGGCGCGGCCCTCCGGCACGGAACCTAAGCTGAAAATTTACATTTCCATCTCTGCGCCGGACAAGGAAACCGCCGAGCGTCAGGAGGCTGTTTTGTCCGACGCCCTGGCCCAGTTCATGAAACAATAATAAGGAGGAGTATCCGCATGAAGAAAGGAACCTGTATGCTCATCATTTTGTGTCTTCTGATGTCCCTGGCAGGGGGAATCGCCGCCGCGGAGGAGGCCGCCGTCCAGATTCCCGAGCTGACCATCAAGCGCCGGGAAATCCCCGACAACGAAGCCATGGCTTTCCTGAAAAGCATCGGCGTGGGCTGGAACCTGGGCAACACCTTCGACGCTGAAAAAGGCGACTGGAACCGGAACGCCGACGAAATGACCGTGGAAACCTCCTGGGTCGGCATCAAAACCACCGAAGCCATGATCGACGCCCTGCAGAATGCGGGCTTCAACGCCGTCCGCGTGCCCGTGTCCTGGCATGACCATGTGGACGAAAACTTCCGCATCAGCGAGCGGTGGCTGAACCGGGTGCAGGAGGTGGTGGACTGGATCTACAGCCGCGGGATGTACGTGATTCTGAACATCCACCACGACGAAGCCCAGTTCCTGCCCTCAAAGGCACATTACGAAGCGTCCGCGCGCTACGTGGAGAGCATCTGGCAGCAGCTTTCCGAACGCTTCCGCGACTATGACGAGCACCTGATCATGGAAGCCATGAACGAGCCCCGGCTCGTCGGCACCGCCTATGAATGGACGTTCAATCCCACCATTCCCGACTGTATCGAGGCTGCCGAATGCCTGAACCGGCTGAACCAGCTCTTTGTGGACACCGTGCGCGCCTCCGGCGGCAACAATGCCACGCGCTATCTCATGGTGCCCGCCTACGACGCCAGCCCGCAGAACGCCGTCCGGGATTCCTTCATCCTGCCGACGGACAGCGCGGATAACAAAATCATCGTATCCGTGCACGCCTACACGCCTTATGACTTCGCGCTGAATCAGAAGGGCACCAATGAATTCAAGCTGACCTACCAGAACCAGACCATGGACATCGTTTCGTTCATGAACACCCTGTACAGCAAGTACACTGTGAACGGCATTCCGGTAATCATCGGCGAATTCGGCGCCATGGTGAAGGGCGACAATCTCCAGTCCCGCGTGGACTGGACCGCCTACTATGCCGCCACCGCCGGCGCACGGAACTTCCCCCTGTTCTGGTGGGACAACGGCGCTTTTACCGGCAACGGCGAACGCTTCGGCCTGCTGGACCGGAAAACCTGCACCTTCCCCCACCAGCAGATCGTGGACGCCCTGATGCGCTACGGCGGGTATGATAAGCTGCCGGAAGCAAATTAAGAGAACGAGAATTCAGAGTACAGATTGAACCGTATACCACCGCTGGATTTCACAGCTTATACGCATGATGATCTGCACTCTGAACTCTGCACTCTGTACTCTTTCTTCATGATTTCTCAGCCAGTAATGCAATGAAAGCAAGGAGGTTTCTATGCTCAAACAAGACATTGCCCAGGCGGTGATCGCGGAAGCCCTGAAAACGGGCGGCGACTTCGCCGAAATCTTCCTGGAGGACCGGCAGAACAACAACATCTCCATGCTGTCCGGCAAGGTGGAGAGCGTGAACAGCCGCCGCCTGCACGGCGCGGGCGTGCGGGTGTTCAGCGGGTTCCAGGGAGTGTACGTGTACACCAACGACACGTCCCTGAACGGCCTGATGGACTGCGCCCGCCGCGCGGCGTCCGCCATTCAGGGCAAGGCGTTCTACACCGCCAAGGATCTGGTGTGGAGGGACACGCCCAGCATCCACTTCATCCAGGAAATGCCCGAAACCGTCAAGGCCGCCCGCAAGGTGGCCAAGATGAAGGAAGCCCAAGCCGTGCTGAAGGAAGAAGCGGAGATCGTCCAGGGCAGCATCAGCTACATGGACAGCGTGCAGCGCGTGTGGATCGCCAACAGCGAAGGCTTATTCACCAACGATACCCGCGTCTACTCCCGCTTCATGGTGGCGGCGATTGCATCCAACGGCACGGAAAACCAGACCGGCGGCATCTCTCCCGGCGCGATGCAAGGCTTTGAAATTTTTGACACCAAAATTGATCCGGCCGCCTGCGCGAAAGAAGCGGCGCAGACGGCCCGCACCATGCTCCACGCGCCGCAGTGCCCGGCGGGCGTCATGCCCGTGGTGATCGACAACGGCTTTGGCGGCGTGATCTTCCACGAAGCCTGCGGCCATTCCCTGGAGGCTACCTCCGTCGCCATCGGCAACAGCGAAATGTGCGGCAAACTGGGCCAGAAGGTGGCGGCAGACTGCGTGACCGCCATCGACGACGGCACCATCCCCAACGAATGGGGCAGCCTGAACATCGACGACGAGGGCACGCCCACCACCAGGCTGGTGCTGATTGAAAACGGCATTCTGAAAAACTACATGATCGATAAGCTGAACGCCCGCCGCATGAACATGCCCATCACCGGCAGCGGGCGGCGGCAGGGCTACATGTTCGCCCCCACCTCCCGCATGCGCAACACCTACATCGCCGCCGGAAACGACGACAACGACGAAATCATCAACACCATGGGCGACGGCCTGTACGCCAAGAAAATGGGCGGCGGCAGCGTAGAGCCCACCACCGGCAAGTTCAACTTCGCCGTGGACGAAGGCTATCTGGTCAAGGACGGCAAGATCGCCCATCCCGTGCGCGGCGCGTCGCTGATCGGGCGCGGCAGCGAGATTTTGATGAAAATTGACCGCGTCGGCAAGGATATGCAGATGGCCCAGGGCATGTGCGGCTCCATCAGCGGCAGCGTGCCCACCAACGTGGGCCAGCCCATGATCCGCGTCAGCGAGCTCACCGTGGGCGGACGCTGAGGAAGGAGGACGGAAAAATGACCGTGGAACAATTCATTCAGGCGCTTTTGGACGAAGCGAAGAAACAGGGCATCGAAGCCGCTGAAATTTACCTTTCCTCCGGCGACAGCTTCCGTGCCATGTGCGTGCAGGGCGAAATCGCCAACTACACCGTGCATGCCACCCGGGGCCTGTCCCTGCGGGGGCTGTACCAGGGCAAAATGGGCTACGCCGCCACCGAAGCCTTTGATGAGGAAGCGGTTTCCCAGCTTGTCAGCGCCGTCAAGGAAAGCGCCGAGCTGACCGAGGACGAGGATATTCAGGAAATCTACCGGGGCGACGAAGCGTATCCCGAAGTGGACAACTACAATCCCGCCCTGGACGCAGTGGAAGAAAGCCGCAAGCTGCAATTGATCCAGGACATCGAAAAGAAAGCCCTGGCCATGGACGAACGCATCGTCGCGCTGAACTACGATATGATCTCCACCAGCAGCGGGGCCACCCGCATCGTCAATTCCTACGGGCTGAACCTTTCCCACCGGGACAACATGGCCGTGGTGTATGCCAGCGCCACCGCCAAGGAGGGCGAACGGGTTTCCACCGGCGCGGGGTTCAAGGTGACGCGGAATTTTGACGAGCTGGACGCCGACGCCATCGCCAAGGAAGCGGCGGATGAAGCGCTGTTCATGCTCCACGCCGCGCCCGTGCCCAGCGGGAATTACCGCGCCGTGATCGACGCCAAGTGCATGCCCGATTTGCTGGGTACCTTCGCGGGCGTATTCTCCGCCGAGAGCGCCCAGAAGGGCCTGAGCCTGCTGGCGGGCAAGGAAGGCGAAATGATCGCTTCCGAAGCCGTCACCCTCCTGGACGACCCGCTGCTGCCCGGCGGTCTGGCCAGCCAGCCCTTCGACGCGGAGGGCGTGGCGACGTTTACGAAAGCCGTGATTGAAAACGGCAAGCTGACCACCCTGCTGCATAACCTGAAAACTGCCCGGAAAGCCGGGGTCAAAACCACCGGCAACGCGGCTAAGGGCGGCTATGCGAGCGCCGTGGACGTCAGCCCCAGCAACTTCTACCTGAAACCCGGCGAAAAATCCAAGGAAGAACTGCTCTCCGATATGGGCGACGGCCTGGTGATTACCGAGGTCAGCGGCCTCCACGCCGGGGCCAATCCCATCAGCGGCGATTTCTCCCTCATCGCCCAGGGTTACACCGTGAAGGACGGTAAGAAGGACAAGCCCGTGGAACAGATCACCGTGGCGGGCAACTTCTACCAGCTGCTCAAGAACATCCGCGCTGTCGGCAGCGACCTCACCTTCCCCGGCAGTCCCATCGGCAGCCCTTCCGTGGACGTGGGCGAAATTGCCGTGGCTGGGAAATAACTGAAATTCCCGGTTTGCCCTTTTACGCTTGCCGATAAAAAACACGAACCTTGCGGCTTTTCAGCCGCGAGGTTCGCGTTTTTCTTATACTGTTTGCGTTCTAAAATCTTAACAGTCATGTTGTGAAGGGTAACGAAGCAGGGGCCTGGGGCGAAACCCCAGCGTAACCTCTTGTTGGATTTTCGTCCTTCACAACATGACTGTTAAGAATCTAGAAAAAGAAAAGCATTATACAGCCGGTCTGTCAGAGCAAACGTTGGCAAAAAGAAAACCCGTGCGGGACGGGCTTTGTTGAATCAGCTGAATTTCTTTTCCAGCTCTTCGTATTTTTCGTGGGTGATGAGAGCGTCGTGTTCGGTGCCCTCCAGCTGCACCACATAGGTCCAGCGTCCATAGGGCGTGATATTGCGAATGCGGCGCAGGTTGATGATATAGCTTTTGTGGCAGCGGAAAAAAGTGGCGGGGTCGAGGCGGGCTTCGATGTCGCCCAGGGTTTCGCTGAGCACATAGCGCCCGTTGTTTTCCGTGTAAATCACGGTGGCCCGGTCCTCCCGCTGCACCAGCAGAATGTCGTCCAGGTCGATGAAGGAAACGCCTTCCCGGTGGTGCAGCATCAGCCGTCCGGCGGCCACCTTGGAGGGGCCGGGGATAGGCGCGCTCACGGATTCCTGCTTCACCCGGTGCAGCCGGTCATAGATGCGGCTCAGGGTTTGCTCCAGCCGGTCCAGTTTGAAGGGCTTCACCAGATAATCAAAGGCATACACCTCGAAGGCCTCGCCCATGTATTCCTCGTGGCCCGTGGCGAAGATCAGGATACATGCCGGGTTCCTGTCCTGAATCAGCCGGGCGCATTCCACGCCGTTTTTTTCGGGCATGTCCACGTCCAGGAACACCACCTGCGGGTTCAGCTTTTCATACAGGGTCATGGCTTCCTCGCCGTTCACCGCTTCCGCCGCCACGTAAAATCCGTCAGTCAGCTGGATTTTCTTGCGCAGAATCAGCCGCATCCCCGGATCGTCGTCCGCGATCAGGACGGAAATCAGTTTCTTTTCATCGCTGGCGCTCATCATTTTCTCCCTAACGTGATTGGTTGAGCGATATGACGATAGAGTACAGAGTCCAGCGTACAGAGTTCAGATGATGTAGCCCATTCAATACGAAATCAGCGAATGGACAACTATATACATCTGTACTCTGCACGCTGTACCCTGAGCTCTGCATCATCCATTTTGCTGTCTCGCGTGGTACCGCTTCACCGGCCTGCGGCCCAGGATCTCGCTGTAGATCACGCCCTGCAGAAGCGCTTTGGCGCGCTCGTCCTGGTCATCTTCCTGCATGGGCAGGAAATCGGCGGGCTCGGGTTCGGCGATGCCGCCCAGCATGAAATCATGGCAGCAGTCAATGCCCTCGGTGCCTTCGCCCTCCACGCCCATGGTGGGCGTGTGCATATGGGCTTCAAAGGGTTGGGACGTGTGCCGGCTGGCAAACATTTTTTTCGGCTGGGCAGGCTGGGCGGTGACTGTGGGCGCGACGGTCTGCCGGCCGCGCTGTGCGTCCCGCGCATCCCAGCTGTCCTCCTCGTCCTCCCATTCGTCCGCCCGGCTCATGGCGGCGGGCTGAGGCGCGGTTTTCGCCTGAGAAACCGCTTTGGCCTGGGGAGCCGTTTTGGCCTGGGGAACCCGCGCCGCTTGCTGCTGCTTGTTCTGCGCGGCTTTGTTGGATTCCTTGATGCCCTTCATCACGGTGCCGATGAGCCACCACAGGGCCACAAACGCGACCCATGCGAATCCCTCCATGGGCAAACCTCCCTTCTTTTTCAGTTAGGAGTTATGAGTGAGGAGTGAGGAGTTATATAGTGAATGCTGCTGAACCGTATTCCTTGCGCGACCGCATCCGACTGGATAAACTCCTAACTCCTCTCTCCTAACTCCTCACTGATTTTTACTTCTTCCCGTCCAGAGGCTTCACGCTCTCGGCGGTGGGGGCGGCTGCCTTGGCGATGCCGTTGCGCATTTCGGTGTCGGCGATGGTGTTCTGCATCTGATAGTAGTCCATTACGCCCAGCTTGCCTTCGCGGAGCGCTTCGGCCATGGCCAGAGGCACCTGGGCCTCGGCTTCGACCACCTTCGCGCGCATCTCCTGCACGGCGGCTTTCATTTCCTGTTCGTGGGCCACAGCCATGGCGCGGCGTTCTTCGGCCTTCGCCTGGGCGATGCGGCGGTCGGCTTCGGCCTGATCGGTCTGCAACTGCGCGCCGATGTTGCGGCCTACGTCGATGTCGGCAATATCAATGGAAAGGATTTCGTAAGCAGTGCCCTTGTCCAGGCCCTTTTCCAGCACGGTCTGGGAGATGGAGTCCGGGTTCTCCAGCACGGCCTTGTGGGTGATGGAGGAGCCAATGGTGGTGACGATGCCCTCGCCGACGCGGGCGATGATGGTTTCCTCGCCGGCGCCGCCGACCAGGCGCTCGATGTTGGTGCGCACGGTCACGCGGGCCTTGGCGCGGAGCTCAATGCCGTCCTGGGCCACGGCGGCCACGGGAGGCGTTTCAATGACCTTGGGCAGCACGCTCATCTGCACGGCCTGGAGCACGTCGCGGCCGGCCAGGTCGATGGCGCAGGCGGTGGTGAAGCTCAGGTTGATGCTGGCCTGCTTGGCGGAAATCAGGGCGTTGATGACGCGCTCGACGTTACCGCCTGCCAGGAAGTGGGTTTCCAGCATGTCGGTGGTCACGTCCAGCCCGGCCTTCCGGGCTTTGATGTAGGCGTTCACGATCTTCTGGGGAGAAATGCGGCGGAACCGCATGCCGATCAGGGAGCTGATTTTCACCGGCGCGCCGGACGCCCGGGCGTTGATCCACAGGCCCAGCGGCACGTACCGGAAGAATACGGATACCAGCACGATGGCGACAACGACGATTACAGCAACAAGAACGAGCATTTCAGGCATGGGGTCGACCTCCTTTAATTCTGCGTGTTTAAATTGTTCAGCCAGTAATTTCTCTCACGATGATTTTGTTCCCTTCTACTTTCGCCACCTGTACGTTTTTTTCCTTCTCCAGGTAGCTGCCTTCGCTGACCACGTTCAGGCGCACGCCGTCAAACTCGGCGAATCCCACGGGATTGAGCACGGTGACAGTTTTGCCCGTCTTGCCAACCAGCGCTTCCGTTTCTTCGTGATCCACGGTGGGCGTCACCTCGTTGAGGATCAGCGCGGAACGGGACAGTTTTCCGTTGGCCGCGGACTTGAGGGACACCGAGATCGCGATGCCCGCCAGAGCCAGGGCAATCAGCGTCGCCGCCAGGCCCGCCACCGGGCCGTAGGTGTTCCAGGTGATCACCACGCCGATCACGGTCAGAATCAGTCCGGAAATACCGGGCAGGCCAAAGCCCGGCGCGAACACCTCCACCACCAGCAGGCTCACGCCCGCCAACAGGCACAGGATCAGCGGAAGATTGACGACAATTGCGTTAAGCACACTTTCCATCCGCCTGCTTGCCTCCTTTTTCTTTTGGTGATTGTATCTTATCACGATTCAGAGAAGCAGAAAAGCGGTTTTGCCTGAAAACATCGTTTTCATGTCTGAATTGTCAGAACGGAAGCGTATGTAGTATCCGTGCGTTTTTGTCACAGATCGCCGGGGATTGACTTTTCCGAACGAATCAGGTATAATGCGCTGGAACGTACGGAAAGGGAGTGAGGGAAAGCGTGCGTACTCTGCTGACAGGCGGTCTTGTATACCATCGCGGCAATTTTATTTTGGCTGATATTGCCGTGAAAAAGGGGCAGGTAGAAGCGGTTTCCGAACATATTCTTCCCCGGCCCGGTGATCGTGTTTTGGATTTTTCAAATTGCTTTCTTGTTCCCGGTTTCGTGGATGTGCACGTGCATCTGCGGGAGCCGGGATTTGTTTATAAAGAAACCATCGAGACGGGCACCCAGGCCGCGGCCCGGGGCGGGTACGCCACCGTCTGCGCCATGCCCAACCTCTCCCCCGCTCCGGACACGCTGAAGAACCTCAAGGTGGAATTGGACGCCATCAAAAAGCACGCGAAAATCGAGGTCCTGCCCTACGGCTGCATCACCATGGGGCAGCGGGGGCGGGGCCAGCTGGCGGACTTCCAGGCGCTTGCGCCCTATGTCTGCGCCTTTTCCGACGATGGCAAGGGCGTGCAGGACGAAGGGCTGATGGAGCTGGCCATGATGGCGGTGAGGAAAACCGGCAAAATGATTGTAGCCCACTGCGAGGACGAAAGTCTGCTGCGGGGCGGGTACATCCACGACGGGCCTTACGCCAAGGCGCACGGGCACGCGGGCATCTGCTCCGAGAGTGAGACCGCCCAGGTGGAGCGGGACTTACGCCTGGCCGCGAAAACCGGCTGTCCCTACCATGTGTGCCACGTATCCGCGAAGGAAACGGTAGCCGCCATCCGCGCCGCGAAGCGCATGGGCGTGAACGTCACCTGCGAAACCGCGCCTCACTACCTGCTGCTGACGGACATGGATTTGCAGGAGGACGGGCGGTTCAAGATGAATCCCCCCATCCGGGAGGCCGCCGACCGGGACGCGCTGATCGAAGGCCTCCTGGACGGCACCATCGACATGATCGTGACCGACCACGCGCCCCACTCTTTCGACGAAAAAGCCAAGGGCCTGGAGGGCAGCGCCATGGGCGTGGTGGGGCTGGAATGCGCGTTTCGGGTCTTATACGACCGTTTGGTTCGGGAACAAAAGCTCCTGTCTTTGGAAAAGCTGGTAGAACTCATGTCCCTGAATCCCCGGAAGCGCTTCGGCATTCAAGGCGGCATTGAACCGGGCCAGCGGGCGGACATCACCGTGATCGACCCGGAGAAGCGCGGTACCATCGACCCGCGGATGTTTTTCTCCATGGGAACCGCCACCCCTTTCGACGGCTGGGAAACCACCGGGGATGTGGTGATGACCATGGCGGGCGGGAAGATCGCATATCAAGGGAACGGCGGGGCGTTGCCCCGCACCCCACCAGGGTACTGAGTACCCTGGACCCGCAGCAGCGGATGCAACTTGGCGGGATAAACAAGCAAGGTTCCCGCTGATACTTGAAGGAACGCGGAAGCCAGATTTGGTATCGTTGTACTTCTGGCCCGGCGTCCTTTGGACGCCAGCCCGGATGCAAAGCATCCGGGGAAAGCCAGGGAATAATCCGTAGGAGAAAGTTCACTTTCCCCTACGGATTTTCCCAGGCTTTCTTGGGCCAGAAGCTCTCAAACTTTCCATAAACCCAGCGCTCCAGGCGGAGCTTGTCTGCCTATCCCAACTACGTTATTTCGCCGATTGTGGGTCCAGGGACGAAGCACGGACAGCCGCCTGTGGCGGATGTTCTGTCCGTGCTGAGATCAACCGAAACGAGCAATGTCCGCATGAAGCGGACTTGCGACGATTGAGGTTGCGGACCCTCAGGACCCTGGCGCAGGTCTGGGGGCGCGTAGCCCCCAGCGTACCCCTTGTCGGCAGCAGTACAATGAATTTGGAATATAAGAAAGGTCAGAATAGCTATGGACGAGCGTCGCAAGATCGTATTGGAAAACGGCCTGGAAATGGCGGGCCGGGGGTTCGGGGCCAACGTGGACGCGGTGAACGAAATCGTGTTCAACACCGCCATGGCGGGGTATCAGGAGATCGTGACCGACCCCAGCTACACGGCCCAGGCGGTGGTGATGACCTATCCCCTCATCGGCAACTACGGCATCACCGACGAGGACTACGAAACCAAGACCCCCACCATGGGCGGCATGATCGTGCGGGAATACAACGACATGCCTTCCAACTTCCGCTACACGAAAACACTGTCGGAAATATTGGAGGAAAACGGCATCCCCGGCATCCAGGGAGTGGACACCCGCCGCCTCACCCGCGTCATTCGCGACGAGGGCAGCCAGAAGGTGCTGATCACCAGCGCCGACACGCCGCATGCGGAAGCCATGGAAATGCTCAAAAGCTATCAAATGCCCACCGACCAGGTGCGCCGGGTATCCTGCAAAAAGAAGTGGTACGCCCGCACGGCGAATCACCGCTTCAACGTGGTGGCGGTGGACTGCGGCATCAAGCTGAACATCATCCGTAAGCTGAACGAATTTGGCTGCAACGTCACTGTCGTCCCCTACGACACCCCCGCTGAAACCATCCTCTCCTTCGCGCCGGACGGACTGTTCCTGTCCAACGGCCCGGGGAACCCGGAGGACGTAACACCAGTCATCAGCCTGGTGAAGCAGCTTCACGGACGCCTGCCCATTTTCGGCATCTGCCTGGGCCACCAGATGATTTCCCTGGCGTTCGGCGCGTCCACCTATAAAATGAAGTTCGGCCACCGGGGCGGCAATCATCCCGTGAAAAACCTGCTGACGGGCAAAATCGAAATCACCAGCCAGAACCATTCCTACGCGGTTCGGCCCGAATCCCTGGAAGGAACGCCCCTGAAAATGACCCACATCAATCTATTGGACAACACGCTGGAGGGCCTCCGCAGCGACGAGGAACAGCTTTTCTCCGTCCAGTACCATCCCGAATCCGCCCCCGGCCCCCAGGACAGCGCGTACCTGTTCGGGGAGTTCATCGCCATGATGGCGGGGAAGAAATCATGATCAGGCAGTGGATACAAACGCACCGGTACCTTTGCATCCTGATGGTCGTCTTTGTGCTGGGCAGCGCTGCTTTCATTTACAGCTATGTCCAGCCCCGTTATACGGCCACGGTGGTGTCGGTGGGAAAGATACAGAATAAAAGCGGTTCCTCCGGGAAGCACAGGCGCTCCGGCAGGGACTATCAGCTGGCGACGCTGACCGTCCGCTACACGGACGCAAACGGAAAAGAGATCGTCACGGATGCCAGCTATCGGAGTGAAAGCATATACTCCGTGCCGCGCGCCGGGGAGGAAGTCGTGCTCGTGCAGGGCTTCCGCGGCCTGGTTCGATACCCGTTCACCACCCTGCGCTATCTGGGCGGGTTCCTGGCGGCGGGCATGGGCCTGCTGCTGGGGATGGAGCTGTTTGCGCACATCGTCAGTAAAAGGCGCGCCGGAAAAGAAAACACAGAAAACAAATCGAACCCGTGATGCAGGAGGACAAGGAAATGCCCAAGCGGACAGATATACAGCGCATTTTGGTGATCGGCTCCGGGCCCATCGTGATCGGCCAGGCGGCGGAATTTGACTATGCGGGCACCCAGGCGTGCCTGGCCCTGCGGGAGGAAGGCTACGAAGTGATCCTGGTCAACTCCAATCCTGCCACCATCATGACCGACACCACCATCGCGGACAAGGTGTACATGGAGCCGCTCACCCTGGAATACGTGGCGAAGCTGCTGCGCTATGAGCGGCCCGACGCCATCCTGCCGGGATTGGGCGGACAGACGGGCCTGAACCTGGCGATGCAGCTGGCCAAAAAAGGCATCTTAGACGAGTGCCAGGTGGAGATCCTGGGCACGCCCTTTGAATCCATCGAAATGGCGGAGGACCGGGAAAAGTTCAAGGAGCTGTGCCTGCGCCTGGGCGAACCGGTGCTGCCCTCCATGATCGCCAATTCTTTGGACGAAGCCATGCAGGCCGCGGCGGAAATCGGCTATCCCGTGGTGCTGCGCCCCGCCTTCACCCTGGGCGGCACCGGCGGCGGGTTTGCCGACGACGAAAACGAAATGCGGGAGCTGGCCGCCCACGCACTCAAGCTCTCTCCCGTCCATCAGGTGCTGGTGGAAAAGTCCATCAAGGGCTACAAGGAAATCGAATACGAGGTGATGCGGGACAGCAACGACACCGCCATCGCCATCTGCAACATGGAGAACATCGACCCCGTGGGCGTCCACACCGGCGACAGCATCGTGGTGGCTCCCAGCCAGACGCTGACGAATAAAGAATACCAGCTTTTACGCGACAGCGCGTTAAAGATCATCCGCGCCTTGGGCGTGGAGGGCGGCTGCAACGTGCAGTTTGCTTTAGACCCCAATTCCTTCCGCTATTATTTGATCGAGGTCAACCCCCGGGTCAGCCGTTCGTCGGCGCTCGCCAGCAAGGCCACGGGCTATCCCATTGCCCGGGTCAGCGCCAAGGTGGCGGTGGGCCTGCGGCTGGACGAAATTCAGCTTGCCAACACCCCCGCCTGCTTTGAACCCTCCCTGGACTACGTGGTGACGAAGATTGCCCGCTTCCCCTTCGACAAGCTGGACGGGGCCAGCAACAAGCTGTCCACCCAGATGAAGGCCACGGGCGAGGTCATGAGCGTGGGCCGCACCATCGAAGAAAGCCTGCTGAAAGCCCTGCGCTCCCTGGAAACCGGGGCCTGGCACATCGACAGCCCCAAGTTCCGGGCATCCTCCAATGATTTCCTGCTCACCTACATCAAGGACGGCAGCGACCAGCGCATCTTCGCCATCGCCCAGCTCATCCGCAACGGGGTGGATTTGGGCCTGATTTACAACGCGACGCAGATCGACCTGCTGTTCCTGGAAAAGATCAGGAACATCGTGGACTTTGAAAAGGTGCTCAAGGCCCGGCCCGGCGACCGGGACACTTTGTACAAAGCCAAGCGCATGGGCATTTCCGATCGGTATCTGTCCACCGTGTGGGGCATGAAGGAAGAGGAAATCACGAATCTTCGGCAGCACTTCGGCATCCTGCCGGTGTATAAGATGATCGACACCTGCGCCAGCGAGTTTGCCTCCTATGTGCCTTATTTCTACTCCACCTATGAGGACGAGAACGAGTCCATCGTGTCTGACCGCAAAAAGATCATCGTCCTGGGCAGCGGCCCCATCCGCATCGGCCAGGGCGTGGAGTTCGACTATTCCACCGTCCACGCTATCTGGACGATCCGGCAGGCGGGCTATGAAGCCATCGTCATTAACAACAACCCCGAAACCGTGTCCACCGACTACACCACCAGCGACAAATTATACTTTGAGCCCCTCACCGTGGAGGATGTGATGAACATCGTCCAGCTGGAGCAGCCCGAGGGCGTGGTGGTTTCCCTGGGCGGGCAGACCGCCATCAACCTGGCCCTGCCCCTGGCCAAGCGGGGCGTGAAGATCATCGGCACCGGCGTGGACGCCATCGACAAGGCCGAGAACCGGGATTCCTTCGAGAAGATCATGGAGGAACTGGGCATCCCCCAGCCCCAGGGCCAGGCCGTCACCCAGGTGGAGGAGGGCGTGAAGGTGGCCGAGCGGATCGGCTATCCCGTGCTGGTGCGGCCCTCCTTCGTGCTGGGCGGGCGCGCCATGATGATCGTAGCCGACGAAAAGGGCCTGCGGCATTACCTGCAATCCGCCGTGGATATCAGCGAGGATCAGCCCGTGCTGGTGGACAAGTACATTACGGGCAAGGAGCTGGAAGTGGACGCGGTCTGCGACGGAAAAGCCGTGTTCGTCCCCGGCGTGATGGAGCACGTGGAGCGCACCGGCGTACATTCCGGCGACTCCATTTCCGTGTATCCCACCTTCTCCGTGTCCAAGAAAGCCAAGGACACCATGCTGGAATACACCCAGCGCCTGGGCCTGGGCATCGGCATCGTGGGCCTGTTCAACATCCAGTTCATCGTGGACAAGCAGGAAAACGTCTATGTCATCGAGGTGAACCCCCGTTCCTCCCGCACGGTGCCTTTCCTTTCCAAAGCCACCGGCTGGCCCCTGGCGGACATCGCCACCAAGGTGATGCTGGGGGTGTCGCTGCATGACCAGGGCATCGACATGCTGTACCCGCCCGAAAAAAAGCGCTGGTACGTGAAGGCCCCCGCCTTCTCCTTCTCCAAGCTGCGGGGCATGGACGCCTACCTGACCCCTGAAATGAAGTCCACCGGCGAGGCCATCGGCTACGACAAGTCCCTGACCCGCGCCCTCTACAAGGCCATGCAGTCCAGCGGCATGAACGTGGCCAACTACGGCACCATCTTCGTCACCATCGCCGACCGGGACAAGGAAGAAGCCCTGCCCCTCATCCGCCGCTTCTATCAGCTGGGCTTCAACATCGAGGCCACCAGCGGCACCGCGGCCTTCCTCAAGAGCCACGGCATCCGCACGCGCGTCAAGAAAAAGCTCAGCCAGGGCAGCGAGGAAATATTGGAATCCCTGCGGCGAGGCCACGTCAACTACGTCATCTCCACCCGCGACCCCGGCTCCTTCACCCACGAGAGCGACGGGGCCCTCATCCGCCAGTGCGCCGTGGAAAACAACGTGACCATGTTCACCGCCCTGGACACCGTCCGCGTCCTCCTGGACGTGCTGGAGGAAATCACCCTGGGCATTTCCACCATTGACGCGGAGTGAGGACGGCAAAGGAGGCAATAAGGAAATAACATGAATTATCGCATCATTGACGGGGCGGATGAGATGGACAGCAAGGAGGTCGCCGCGCTCCTGAAAACGACCTACTGGGCAAACAAGCGCTCCCTGGACACGATCGAAAAAACCATGCGGAATTCCTCCTGCTATGGCGTCTATCTTGAGGGAGAAAAGAAGCTGGCCGGATTTGCCCGGGTCATCAGCGATTACGCCACCACCTACTATCTGTGCGACGTGGTCATCGATCCGGCCTGCCGGAACAAGGGACTCGGGAAGGCGCTGGTTTCACATATCGTATCCCTGCCGGAATACGCTGGTCTTCGCGGGCTGCTGCTGACAAAAGACGCGCATGGACTCTATGAAAAATTCGGGTTTGAAAACGTTAGCGGCAGGGCGATGATAAAACCGACCCATTGACGCGGAGTGACGGAGAAGAGGACGTGTTCTTTCTCTGAGTCAGAGAAAGAACCAAAGAGACCTGTTTGGAGACTTGCTCAGTAAAGGAACCAAATGACAGATCGGGATTTGCGGAGGCTGATTATGATACGGGAAGTCAGGCGTGAAGATATACCCGCTTGTGTTGATCTGATCCGAAGGAGTTTTATGACGGTGGCCGATGCATTTGACTTTACGGAAGAAAACGCTCCAAGGTTTACCGCATTTGCAATATCAACTGATAGGTTGTATTGGCATTTCGACAAAGAAAAGAGACCAATGTTTATAACCGAAGTGGATGGTATGCCGTGCGGATACTACTCACTGCTCGATCAGGGAAATGGCGAATGCGAATTGAACAACCTCGCAGTTTTGCCCGAATATCGGCACATAGGTTTGGGAAAGCAACTGCTGGAGCATTCGTTTGTCATCGCCCGACAAATGGGTTGTCATTCTATGAACATTGGAATCGTTGAGGAGAACACGGTTCTTCGCAAATGGTATGAGCAAAATGGGTTTTGTCATATCGGGACAAAGAAGTTCGATTCCTTCCCGTTTACATGCGGCTATATGCAGCGAAAGCTCTAAATTCCAGTATGTTGATTGGCATCATTGATTCTCAATTCTATCATAGTAGGAGCATCCCATGCAGTACCAGATCATTGAAAACGCACGGCTCGCGCCGAAGGTGTACCTGCTGGATTTAGCGGGGGACACATCCATAGTGAAGCGTCCGGGGCAGTTCTGCCAATTGCAGATTTCCGGCTTTTACCTCCGCCGTCCCATCTCCATCTGCGACTGGGATGAGAACGGCATGACCCTGATCTACAAGGCGGTCGGCGAGGGTACGGAAGCCCTGTCCAGGCTGGAAACGGGAACCATGCTGGACGCGCTGAACGGCCTGGGCAACGGCTACGACGTGGACGCCTGCGGCGACCGTCCCCTGGTCATCGGCGGGGGCGTGGGCGTCCCGCCCCTCTACGGCCTGACGAAAGCCCTGCTCCGGGCGGGGAAAGCGCCGAAGGTGGTTTTAGGCTTTAACACCTTCGAGGAATGTTTCCTGCTGGACGAGTTCGAGGACTTGGAGGTGCCCGTCACCGTCGCCACCGTGGACGGCAGCTTCGGCGTGAAGGGCTTCGTCACCGACGCCCTGCCGGAAAACTATGATTCCTTCTTCGCCTGCGGCCCGGAACCCATGCTGAAAGCGGTGTATCAGAAATGCAATGCCCCCGGCCAGCTGTCCCTGGAGCAGCGCATGGCCTGCGGTTTCGGGGCCTGCATGGGCTGCACCATTCAGACGAATCACGGCCCCCGGCGCGTGTGCAAGGACGGCCCCGTGTTCCGGAAGGAGGAACTGCCATGGTGAATCTGTCCGTCGATCTGTGCGGCCTGCGGCTCAGCAATCCCGTCATTCCCGCCAGCGGGTGCTTTGGCTACGGCAAGGAGTTTGCGGAATACTACGACATCAACATCTTAGGCTCCTTTTCCTTCAAGGGCACTACCCTGGAGCCCCGCTTCGGCAACCCCACGCCCCGCATCGCGGAAACCCCCTGCGGGATGCTGAACAGCGTGGGCCTGCAAAACCCCGGCGTGGAATACGTCATCACCCATGAACTGCCGGAGATGAAAGCCTATTTTCACAAGCCGGTGATTGCCAACGTGTCGGGCTTTTCCATCGAGGAATATGTAAAGACCTGCACTTTGCTGGACGCTCAGGAGCAGGTGGGTATCTTGGAGGTCAACGTGTCCTGCCCCAACGTCCACGGCGGCGGCATGGCCTTCGGCACCAGTGCGGACAGCGCGGCGGCAGTGACGAAGGCGGTGAAGGCCGTCACGAAAAAGCCGGTGTTCGTGAAGCTGTCCCCCAACGTTACGGACATCGTATCCATCGCCAAAGCCTGCGAGGACGCGGGCGCGGACGGGCTGTCCCTCATCAATACCTTATTGGGGATGCGCATTGACCTGAAAACCCGGAAGCCCATTTTAGCCAACACCATGGGTGGCGTGTCCGGCCCGGCGGTTTTCCCGGTGGCGCTGCGGATGGTCTATCAAGTCCACAAGGCTGTCAAAATTCCCCTCATGGGCATGGGCGGCGTGTCCAGCGCGAAAGACGTGATCGAAATGATGCTGGCCGGGGCAACGGCGGTGCAGGTGGGCGCGGCAAACTTAGTGAACCCCTTCGTCTGCAAGGAAATCATCGAAGCCCTGCCCGCTGAAATGGAAAAATACAAAATCACTTCCCTTGAAGAAATCATAGGCATATCGTAGAACAATCAGGGGACATTCCCAAAGCCTTCCCCTTGAGGGGAAGGTGAGCCGTGCGGAACCAAGTATAAGAGAGTGACCAAGTTCATTCGCACGGCTCGGATGAGGTGGCTTGCTGGAATGAAGCCAAGCTACTTGTCCGTTCATTGGCTGCAACACCTCATCCGTCAGGCGCGAAGCAACTCCGTCACACAAAGCCAAGTTGGTTCCGCGCCTGACACCTTCCCCTCAAGGGGAAGGCTTTTGACTGGTCTCCCTTCACATACGCCCCATAAACACAGGAGGTATGATTTAATGAGGCACGACGTGATCATTGCTTTGGACTTCCCCTCTGCCGCGGATGTATACGCATTCTTAGACAAGTTCCAGCAAGAAAAGCCCTTCGTGAAGATCGGTATGGAACTGTTCTACGCCGAAGGGCCGGAAATCGTTCGGCAGATCAAGGCGCGGGGACACAAGATTTTTCTGGACCTCAAGCTGCACGACATTCCCAACACCGTAAGATCCGCCATGCGGGTGTTGTCCCGGCTGGACGTGGACATGGTGAACCTCCACGCCGCGGGCACCATCGACATGATGCGGGCCGCTTTGGAAGGGCTGACGCGGGAGGACGGCACGCGGCCCCTGCTTTTGGCGGTCACGCAGTTGACCTCCACCAGCGAGGAGCGGATGCAGAAGGAACTGCTCATCAACGCTTCCATGCCCGACACCGTGAAGCATTACGCCTACAACGCCTTCATCGCTGGGCTGGACGGGGTGGTCTGCTCGCCCTTGGAAGCGGCCTTGGTGAAGGAAGCCTGCGGCCCGAACTTTGCCACCGTTACCCCCGGCATCCGCTTTGCCGACAGCGCCGCCGATGACCAGCGCCGGGTCATGACCCCCGAAAAGGCGCGTCTCGGCGGCAGCGATTACATCGTGGTAGGCCGGCCCATCACCCGCGCCGAAGACCCGGTCGCCGCGTATCGGCGCTGCGTGAAAGAGTTTGTGGAATGAGATTTCTGGGGGAAACCACTCTTAGGAACATCTTCGCACGGCCTACGCTTCGCTTGCCCGCGCTGTGGTTCTAAGGCCGTTGACCGATTGCGCGCCATGCGTCTAAAGCCGCATGGCTAAAAGAGTGGTTTCCCCCAGACTCCCTTCCGAGAAAGCCATAAAGGGTAAAAGCCAATTTGAGGTAATGAAATGAAACAGCTAAAGTTTATCCGCCAGGTCAGCGGCGGGTTCCTGAAAAAGTTCG
>CADBCX010000027.1 GCA_902793245.1 uncultured Eubacteriales bacterium
ATGAAGAAAGTTATCCTGGATAAACCCATTGCGGAGGATGAAGGTATCCTGCACCAGAAGGAAGGCGTAGATCTTCTCCCGGCCAGCATTGAACTGGCCGGGCTGGAAGCGTCCATGGTGAACGTGATGAGCCGGGAAACAATTCTGCGGCAGGTGCTGAATGAAATCGGCAAGCCGTATGACTTCATTCTTCTGGACTGTATGCCCTCCTTGGGAATGCTGACCATTAACGCCCTGGCGGCGGCGGATAGTGTGCTGATACCCGTCCAGGCCCACTATCTGCCCGCCAAGGGCCTGGAGCAGCTTTTGCAGACCATCGCCAAGGTGCGGCGGCAGATCAATCCTGATCTGCGGATTGAAGGCGTCCTGCTGACCATGGTGGACAGCAGGACGAATTACGCCCGTGACATCAGCAACTTGATCAGGGAAACGTATGGCGGAAAACTGAAAGTGTTTGCTACGGACATTCCCCTGTCCGTCCGGGCGGCGGAGATCAGTGCAGAGGGTAAGAGTATCTATGCCCACGATCCCAAAGGCAAGGCAGCCGCAGCCTATAAAGAATTGACCAAGGAGGTGCTTCATGATGAAAAGCAGCGTCAGCGGCAAAAACATCACTCTGACCTCCTACGATGATATTTTTTCGACCGATGAGACCCGCACTGATTCTGAACGGGAAAAAATAGTTGAAATCCCGCTTTCCGAACTCCATCCATTCAAAAATCATCCCTTTAGAGTGATGGATGATGATCAGATGCGGGAGATGGCGGATAGTGTGCGAACGCATGGCGTTTTTATCCCTGCAATTGCTCGGCGGTTAAGTGACGGTAGTTTAGAACTCATTTCCGGGCATCGGCGAAAACGCGCATGTGAATTGGCAGGGCTGAAATCCATGCCCGTCATTATCCGCAATCTTGATGATGATGAGGCTACAATCGCTATGGTTGAAAGCAATCTGAGGCAGCGAGAAAACATTATGATAAGTGAACGAGCCAAGGCAATGCTGATGATGATGGAAGCCGTAAAACATCAAGGTCAGCGTCAAGATTTAACTTCGTCTAAAAATGAGACGAAGTTGCAAAGAGCGGATGAAATAGTGGCAGAACAAACTGGAATCAGCCGAAGCAAAGTTCAGCGAATCATACGCTTGAACAATCTAATTCCCAGGATCATGGATTTAGTGGACGAAAAGAAAATTGCCGAAGGTCCAGCTTACGAGCTTTCTTACCTAAAAGCTGAGGAGCAGGAACAGTTGCTGGATGCTATGGGAAAATACCAATCTTCACCATCTGTTTCCCAGGCGCAACGCATGAAAAAACTCAGTCAGGAAGGACGACTTTCATTCGATAGCATTTCATCTATCCTTTCGGAAATAAAAAAACCTCAAAATATGCCAAAGGAGAGTGCAGAAGTTATGAATCCATCCCCAATCACTCCGGTTCAAGCCATTAAACAGGAAGAAAGAAGCCCATTGTTTGCAGATGGTTTCATCATGCTCCCCATCGAGCCTTTTCTCAAATTCCTGCCAAAGTCTCTTTTCCAGAATCCTACACCGGAAAACCAGGAGAAGATGACCAAGCTGTTTTTGAGGATGGCAGAGCTCTACAAAAAGTACATCACCAGAAAAAAAGAACAACAGCGATAATTCAATCTCAATCCACAGGCCAATCCAGGCCGTATCTTGCCCATCGGGGCTTTTATTTTGCCCCGAAATCAGAAGGAGGAAATCCGATGGCAGTTTTTCGTGTGGAGAAAACCGGAAATTTTACCGTGATGGCCAACCACCATCCTGATAGACAGAATCAAACTGTTATTGTAAAATAAAAACAGAGCTTACGCACCCTGCCCCTTCAATCGGGCAGGGTGCATCCCTGCATATTCGGAGGGGAAAACGTTGCAGACGGTGGATGTATTCTTATTCGCAGGGCAGTCCAACATGGCGGGAAGGGGCGTTCCCTGTGAGCGCTTCCCGGAAACGGCTCCCGCTGTCCTTCCGGGGGCGGGATGGGAGTATCGGGCTGTTTCCGCTCCCGGGCGGTTATTTCCTATCACAGAACCGTTTGGAGTCCATGAAAATCATCCCGATGGCATCCATGAAAACTTAAAAACCGGGTCCATGGTGTCCGCCTTTGTGAACGCTTATTATGCGGGAACCCACGTCCCGGTGGTGGGTGTATCCGCGTCCAAGGGCGGCAGTGTCATGGCGGAATGGCAGCCCGGCACCCCGTATCTCACCGACGCGCTGAACCGGCTGGCAGATGCAAGGAATTGGCTGAACCAAAATGAATACCGAATCCGCCACACCTTTGTCCTCTGGTGCCAGGGGGAATCCGACGGGGATGCGGGAACGAAGAAGGATGCCTATATCCAAGGATTTGAACGAATGCTGAACGCTATGCTTCTCGCGGGCGTGGAGCGTCTTTTCCTGGTCCGCATCGGGCAATGCAATGTGGAAGGAAGCCTAAATCGGTATGCGCCCATGATGGAATGGCAGGAGGAAATCGCCCGGAATAACAGCCACGTCACGCTTGTTTCCCGCGCCTTTTCGTCCATGCGGGAAAGGGGCCTGATGAAGGACGCGTTTCATTATTATCAGGCGGCTTATAACAAAGTGGGAACGGAAGCAGGCATGAACACTGCCGCTTGGGTGCGTCAGAACGCGGAAGCATCAAAGAAAAAGGATGGGAAGCCATGAAGAAAAAACGGCAGTTCAGCAAATTGCAGCTTCGGTATTTTGCGTCCTATCTGGCGATTCTGTTGCTGGTGATGATCGTGATGGTCTTTTTTGCCTACCGTTCTTTTTCCGGCTTCCATTCCCAAATCCTTTTGAACCGCTATCAGGCTGATCTGCATCTGGTGCAGGACGCCCAGGAAAAGCTGGTGTCCACCCTGATTTCCATTGCCGGGCAGATGACCAACAACGATATTACCCCCGTAAAATACGCCGACGATCCCGTGAAAGCCTCCCGGTTTTCCGGCAAGCTGGCTTCGTACCGGGCAGTGAACGGCACGTTCAGCGAAATCTTTATTCATTTTTCCGGGGACGATTATGTGTACTCGTCTACAAGTTTTTTCCGCATGGATCGCTTTACGGGACAAGCGCTGAACCTGGAAGGCATTTCACCGGAACAAATGGAAAACGCTCTGGAAAAAACCACATATTTAACCATCTGGCCTGAAAAGCCCGTGCAGGGTTATTCTGTGCGCAGCGACATGGGCATTCACAGCGTGGTCACGATTCTGGTACCTCTCAGCTATCCAGGCGGAACCCGGGTTGGCACGGTCATGTACCTGGTAGATAACAACCAGTTTGCCGATTGGTACGCAAGCTTTGGCCTCAGGGACGCGGATGTGGTGTTCCTGCATAATGGAAAAATCATCACGTCGCAGAATCGATCCGAAGTCCCCAGCGAAACGCTGCTGCAAGCGGCGACAGGCGGTCAGACAGAACTGCGTTATGGCGGGAAGCTGTACCATGTGTTAACCGAGGACGGCAGCAGCAGATTGAGCTGCGTCGCTTTGGTGTCGGATGAGGAATTTGCCGTGGCCCTCAGTGGGTCCGTAAAAGCGCTGGTGCTGGTGTCCGCCTTTGCGGCGGCTGTGGCGGTGCTGCTGATCACCCGCTTCGTCCAGTCCAGGATGCGGGGCATAAAACTTTTGCATTCCATGCTGGCAGAGCATGAACCCACCGGCAACGAGTTGCTGGAGATCCGGGACGGCATCCAGCGGCTGATCGACGAAAACGCCTCCATGACTACCCGGTTGGAAAACATGGCGGACGTGCAGCGGGGCGAATTTGTGCGGCGTTTTCTGCTGGGCACCTTCCAGGACGAGGACGCTTTTTTGCAAATGGCCGAGCAGGTATCCGTCAACGTGGATACCCGGTTCTTTGCCGTCGCCATCGTGGCCAAGGCCGCCGAATCCTCCTATGAACTGACGGTGGATAAAATTGACCGGCTGTTCGACAGTACTGTGAGCGGCGCGTCCCTGATTCCCGTATCCGCGGAAAATCACTTGATCCTGCTGGCTTTCGCCAATGAGAAAGAGCAGCTCCGCATGTTCCTGGAAAGCAAATTCGCTGGACTGAAAGCGTGCAGCGCGTCCATGATCATGGGCGTCAGCGGCTTCCACAGCGCGTGGACAGAAGGACAGCGGGCGTATCTGGAAGCGGAAAACGCTTTTGAAATGCGCTTTGTGAAGGGAAATACAGCACCGATCTATTTTGAGGAGCTGGGCGAAAATCAAACCCTGGAAGCCAGCTTTAACCGGCAGGCTGTGGATCATCTGCGCCAGGCCCTGCGCAAGGGCGACGAGGCCCGCGTGGAAAAGGCGCTGACCGAGGTGTCCCAGGCTATGCATGACACCCGTTCCTCTCTGTTCGGCTTTCGGTGTATGTACAGCGAAATCATTACCGCCGTCAGCGTGGAAGCTCGGCAAAGCGGCGTCAGGGAAGAAGAGCTTTATGACCTGTTCCGCCTGAGCCGATGCCTGTCCGTGGATGAACTGGATGGGATGCTCAAGCAGGTATGCCGGAAGATCGTTTCCCTGCAAACCAAAACAGAAACAGAGGAAATCCCGGAACCGGTCAAAAACGCTTATGACCTAATTCAGCGGCGGTTTTCCGAGCCTGGTCTCACCGTGGCCAGCATCGCGGAGGAGGTGGGGATGAGCGATTCCAGGCTGTCCGTGGATTTTAAGCGCGTTTATCAGGAAACGCCCCTGGAGTGCATCACCCATGCCCGGATGCACCGGGCTCAGCATTTGCTGGGAGCCACCGAAATGCCCGTCAAGGACATTGCCACCGAATGCGGCTATTATGATATTTCCGCCTTCAACCGCCGTTTCAAATCCTATTCCGGCTGCACGCCCCAGCAATTCCGCGCTCAGCAGGGCGAAAAGCCTGTTAACCTATAAAGAGGAGGAAGAAACATGGCAGCGTTTGTTTTCTCTCTGTCCACCATCATTCTGGCGGATGAAACCGTTCCCGCTATTCACAGCGGCGTGGAGATTTTGAAGCGCGACATGCGCGATACCCTGAGGGAAGCGGGCGAACGCAATGTGATCCGGGTGGTGCTGGATGCGTTCGTCGGGGAAGAACGGTACAAAGCGCAGGTCACGCCCCAGGAAATCCTGCTCACCTGCGGGGACGATTTGGGAGCCATGTACGCGCTGTTGTCTGTGAGCGAACGGGCCCTTGGCATCCATCCCCTGGACTGGTGGATGGGGGTGAAGCCGAAGAAGCAAGGCGTTGCCGCCGTTTCCTGCGCCTCCTGGGAATCCCCTTCCTACGCCGTGCGCTATCGCTGCTGGTTTGCCAACGATGAAGTGCTGTTCACCGGCTGGCATCAGGAGGAGGCTCAGCGGGCAGCGGTGTGGAAGCGGCTGTTTGAAACCATTCTTCGCTGCGGCGGCAACATGGTCATCGCGGGCACGGACCGGGAATACGACGGGCGCACGCTGAACCGGCTGGCCCTGGATATGGGCCTGTGGCTCACCCAGCATCACACGGAGGTGCTGGGGGCCCGGATGTTCGGCCGGGTGTATCCCGATTTGCAGCCCTCCTATACCCTCTATCCTGATCTGTTTGAAGGGCTGTGGCGGGAAGCAGCGGAGTATTACGCGGGCAAGCGGGTGGTCTGGGCCATCGGCTTCCGGGGCCAGGGCGACAAAGCCTTCTGGCACGATGACGCGGGCTATGATACCGATGAAAAGCGCGGCGAGATGATCTCCAAAATCATGCGGCGGCAAATGGAAATCGTGCGGGAAAAGAATCCCGACGCCCGCTTCTCCACCAACCTGTACGGCGAAATGATGAGCCTGTACCGGCAGGGATATTTGCATGTTCCCGACGAGGTGATCAAAATCTGGGGCGACAACGGCTTCGGCAAAATGGTCTCCCGCCGCCAGGGAAACCACAATCCCCGCACCGACGCCATGCCCGCCGAAAACGAGCCGGGAGAAAACGGCATCTATTATCATATCAGTTTTTATGATCTTCAGGCCGCCAACCATATCACCATGCTGCAAATCCCGCCCCGGGAAATCACAGCGGAATTGGAGCGGGTGCTGGCCCGGAACGGCGGCGCGCTGTGGAACATCAACGCGGGCTCGGTGAAGCCTCATATCTTCATGCTGGACATCGTGCGCCGCATGTGGACAGACGGGCATTGCGACCCAGCCCAGGCGGCCCGGGAATTTGCCCAAACCTATTATGGCAGCGAAACCGTGGCCCCGCTGCTTTTGGCATACGGCGAAGCGGCGGTATCCTACGGCCTCAACGCGGACGACAAGGCGGGCGACCAGTTTTATCATTTCCCGCTCCGCGCCTTGGCACGGTCACTGCTGCGGAGCGAAACGGATCAAGCGGTTCCTTCCCTGCGCTGGGTGGCGGGAGACACTTCCTTCCGCACTCAGGTGAATATCCTTGGAAGCATAGCGGAAAAAGGCATCCCTTCCTGGAAAGCCTACAACAAACAATGCCGTCATGGGATGGAGGAGCTGCCGGAGGAAGCGGCAAGCCGGGTCAAAGAAACTCTGCTGCTGCCCGGCGTTATCCATGAAACAGGGTGCCGGGGGCTGTACGCCTTTTGCCAGGCTTGCCTTCACGCGCTGAACGGTCAGCTTTTGCAGGCGTACCTGTGGACGGACAAAGCCCTCGAAGCGTGCCGTGAAGCGCTTACATCCATGCGGTCAGTATCGGGCCGGTTCGCTCACATCTATGATAACGACTGCTTTGTGGGCGTAGGGCTGTCGGCGCAGGTGCTGGAAGCTGTACGAGGCTGGCTCCGGGTGCGGGGCGACGGCGAAATGCTCTATGATTGGGAAAAGCGTTTCCTGACCCCGCCGGAGGAAAACCGGGTGGTGCTGCAAACCCACCGCACCGTGCAATTGTCCGACGACGAATTGTGCCTGCGGCTGCGGGGTGAAGTGAATACAGAAACAGTGCCTTTTGAATAAAAGGAGGCAGCCATGCGTTACGAAAACCCCATCCTCCGCGGCTTCAACCCCGACCCCAGCATTTGCCGCGTCGGAAATGATTATTATCTTGTCACCAGTTCCTTTGAATACTTTCCCGGGATTCCCGTTTACCACAGCACCGATTTGGTCAATTGGCGGCAAATCGGCAACTGCATTGACCGGGACGATCAGCTGCCTTATGAAACCGCTGCGGCGGGACAGGGCATGTGGGCTCCCACCATCCGCTATCATGACGGCGTCTTTTTTGTGACTGCCACGTTCCAGGGCTTTGGCAACTTCATTATCCATTCCGCAAATCCCGCCACAGGCTGGTCTGATCCTGTCAAGGTGGATATGTCCGGCATTGATCCCTCCCTCCTGTTTGACGCAGGCAAGGTTTATTACTGCACCAACCAGCGGGGCGAAGATGACCTGGAAGCCATTTCTCTAACTGAGATCGACCCGTTTACCGGCGCGCTTCTTTCGCCTGCCCGGGTCATCTGGCACGGCATGAGTGATGACCGCCCGCAGTACCTGGAAGCGCCGCATGTTTACCATATCGGCGAATGGTATTACCTGCTGGCGGCGGAAGGCGGCACCGGGTTCAACCATATGATCACCGCCGCCCGGAGCAGGAGTGTCTGGGGCCCTTATGTCTCCTGCGATCACTTGATTCTCACCAACCGTTATACGGAAAACACCGGCGTCGCTGGCAGCGGGCATGGGGATCTGGTGGAGGATCAAAACGGAAATTGGTGGATCGTCCATCTGGCCACCCGCCCGGATGAAGCCTGGTATTCCCATTTGGGCCGGGAAACCTTTTTGCTTCCGGTCGCCTGGGAAAACGAATGGCCGGTGATCGGAGACGGCGTATCCCACCTTGTATGTGAAGGCCCTTTATGGGCACAGCAAAAGCCCATGGATTCCTGGCAGGCGGATTTCAGCTTTCGCCAGCCGCAATGGCTGTTCCTGCGCAAACCAAGATGGGAAAACTATGATTTTCAAGGGGATAAACTGCTGCTGACTCCCTCCCAAGATCATCTGTCCGATCCCTTGGGCCGCCCCACCTTCCTGGCGCTGCGGCAAATGGATATGGATTGCACAGCGGAAGCAGAGATCGATTTTGATCCGATCTATGACGGAAGCGAAGCAGGCTTGACAATTTTTGTCGCGGACTATGGATATTATACCTTCTGCAAGCGGCGGGAAAACGGCAAAAATTGGCTTTCGGTTCAACGCCAGGGCGGAACATTCCATCCGATCTCTATTCCGACAGAGGATGGTTCAGTTTGTTTGAAAATAACTGCATCAAAGAAAGAGTATTTATTCTCCTTTGCTTTCAACAAGGAACCTTTCCACACATGGACCATCGTGCTGCCGCTTACAAAAGATGACGCGGGAAAAGGGTTTACTGGCACGCTAATTGGCTTATATGCACAATGCGGACACAGCAATGAAAAAAAGGCAAGGATTTTATCATATCGTCAAAAGCTTGCATCCATAAGTCGATAGCAATGATTCATGTTACTGCCGCTTCCCTATTCGATATGATTTCCCGTATCCTTTCTATAGCTGTCCATTCGCTCCCGCATGTAAAAGCAGTAGTCTATTTTCATAATATATGCGGCAAACCAAATATGGGATATACAAAAAAGAATCAACCGTTATCCGAAAAAACGATTGATTCCAACGGCAAAAGGAGCTTGCTTATCATGGAAAAGAATCGTATTCCGCTGCTGGATGGTTGGAAATTTGGCTTGACAGGTGACAAACAGGCAGTTCGCCGCGATTATGACGACAGCGCATGGCGCACGGTGGATGTGCCCCACGACTGGCAGATTGAGCAGCCCCGCCGGGAGGATGCCATTGACCGCCAGGGCTTCTTTCCCAGAGAGCATATCGGCGTGTATCGGCTGCATTTCACCCCGGACCCTGCCTGGCAAGGGAAGCGGGTGCGGGTTTTGTTTGACGGGGTGCAGCATTTTTCCACGGTATATCTGAATGATCAGGAAGTGGGCGGACGGCCCTATGGGTATGTGCCTTTCCTGTGCGAATTAACGAACGCGCTGCGCTTCGGGGAAGAAAACGTGCTGGCCGTTTGGGTGGATAACAGCAATCCCGAGGGCTTTACCCTGGGCGGTGCTGACCGTTGGTATTCCGGGGCGGGCATTTATCGGAAGGTGTGGCTGCTGGTGCAGGAGGAAAGCCGCATCGCCCATGACGGTGTGCGCATCGTGGCCGCGCCCCTCAATCACGGCCCCAACGGGGACGTGCCGGACGTGGCGGGCATCCGCTGCGATAAAGCCGGCGTATCCGTCTGCGCGGAAATCGAGCAGCCCAGGCCCGGCATGCTCCTGCGGACGGAAATATTTGATTTCCTGGGCCAATCCGTCTATACTGATGAGCGGGGGGCGAAGGAAACCACTGCCTTTGATTTCATCCTGCAAAAGCCCCTGCTGTGGACGCTGGAAAAGCCCGTTTTGTATCAAGCGGAAGTATCCTTGATCGATAACGGGAAAGTGATCGACGCCCATACCGTTTCCTTCGGCATCCGCACGGCGGTGTTTGATGAAGAGGACGGTTTTGTGCTCAACGGCGTGAAAGCAAAAATGTTCGGCGTGAACCTGCACCATGACAGCGGGGCGGTGGGCGCGGCGGTGCCCATCGAGATTTGGCGTCGGCGTCTGACCACCCTCAAAGCCCTGGGGGTCAATACCATCCGGGCTTCCCACAACCCCATGGCGGAGGAAATGTACGATCTATGCGACGAAATGGGTTTCCTGGTGGTGGATGAAATCTATGACAAGTGGATCGGCAGCACCATGTATTTTGACGCGCTGTATGAGGAATGGCACGAAAAGGACTTGGCTGCCATGATCCGCCGAGATGCCAATCATCCTTCGGTGGTGCTTTGGAGCGTGGGCAACGAGGTGCGGGGCCAGTATTCCGAAACCTTCTTCCGCTGTTTGGAGGAAATGTGCGCCCTGACCCGGAGGCTGGACCCCACCCGGTCGGTCACGGCAGCACTGATCATGTTTGTGCTGCCGGAATACAACGATACCACGCCCCTGGGAAAACGCCTGGCCGTCGCCAAACGGTACGCCGAAATCGTGGACGTATTTTCCTGCAACTATATGGAGCATTATTACGAAAAGCTGCGGGAAGCGGGGATGCGGAAGCCAATCCTGGGCACCGAGGTGCGCATGTATTACAAGCATGACAGTCGCTTCCAGGACAGCGTGACGGTGAAGCTGGAATCCCCTTACGATATTGTCAAAAAGCACGATTGGGTGTGCGGCGCGCTGGTATGGGCAGGCATCGATTACCTGGGCGAAGCGCCCTTCTGGCCTGTGCGGGGCTGGACGGGAAACCTGCTGGATTCCACGGGAGACATCAAAACCCGCGCCTGGTACTGTGCCAGCCAATGGATGAAGGAGCCGATTTTGAAGCTGGCTGTTTACGATGAAACAGAGCCCTGGGACGGCTGCCGGGGCATGTGGGGCTTCCCGCAGATGCGCAGGCATTGGAAATATACGCAGTTTGAAAAGATTTTCCATGTGGCCGTCATGACCAATTGCGATACCGTGAAGCTGTACCAAAATAGCCAGACCGTGCGCACAGCGTATCTGTCCGACTTTGAAGATGGGATGGTGCATTTCTATCTGCCCTATATTCCCGGCGTGCTGCGGGCGGAAGGATACCGGAGCGGCGTGAAGGTGGCAGAAGATATTCTGTATTCCGATCACGACGCGGCGGAACTGATCGTTGCTGCCGACAGGACGGAACTGCCTGCCGACGGCCACGGCGTGGCGCTGGTGGATGTATGCCTTCAGGACAGGCATGGCATCCGCTATGAACTGGAGGATCGGAAGGTGTCTTGGCAGGTGGACGGCGCGCCTTACCGGGTGCGCATCGACAACGGCAACGCCTGGTCCACTCTTCCCTTTGACGCGGAGGAAATGCCCCTGCACAATGGCCACATCCTTTTGATCGTTCAGGCGGGACACGAAAAAGGCGAAGCCCACTTACAGCTGAACGTGGAAGGCTTTGAAGAAAGAACTCTTACCTTTATTTTCCGATAAGGAGGCCGCAAGATGGAAATTACCCGGGATACTTTGTTCATGCGCACGCCCGCTTCCTGGTGGCATGATCTGTGGCGGGACGGGCTGGTCAGCGGCAACGGCTTCACTGGCGCGGACGTGTACGGCGGGGTGAAGGATGAAACCGTCATGCTCACCCATCACAAGCTGTGGCACAACGGCAAGGAAGCAGAACTGCCAGACGTCAGCGATGCTTTTCATCGCCTGCGGGAACTGATGGACGCGGAACGCTTTCAGGAAGCCAGCTGGACGGTGGTCAATGCCCTGAAAGAAAAGAATTATCAAACGCAGCTTCAATCTCCGTTTCCGGCGGCTGATCTGCATATTCAAATAAAACCTGTCGCAGGCTTTACAGATTACCTCCGGGGCATTTATATGGACAGCGGCGAGGTCTTTTCCACCTGGAAGGAAGGGGCTTCCGTTCGTTCCTCGCGCCTGTTTGTTTCCCGGCCTCATGGGGTCGTTGTCAAGCGGCTCACTTCCAATCAGCACGATTTATTCGTTTCTCTGTCTCTGTCGCCTCATCGGAATACAGGCAGTGACGGGTTGGAAAAGTACGGGCAGCATATCCTGGATTCCATGGAATGCGTATCTCAAGCGCCGTACCTGATTTACACCGCCCGGAACGACGATGGAACCCTGTACGGCGTCTGCGTGAAGGTATATGCCGACGGCGCAGTGCAAACGGAACGGGACACCCTGACTGTATCCGGCACAAAGGATATGCTGGCGCTGATTTCCGTTTTTGCCGGGGAAACCCGGGACAAAGAAACTGTCCTGCAAGAAGCAAAGCAAGCGCTGGACGCTTTGCCCGCAGATTATGATGCCCTCTTGTCAGAACACCAAAAAATCCACGAAGCTTGGTATCGCAGCGCGGACTTTTCCTTGCCCGCGCCGGAAGAATGGCACAGCAATGAAGAATTGCTTTTGCAATCGTACAGCGGAAAGCAGCCCGCGGAGCTGATCGAAAAGCTGTGGCGTTACGGGCGGTATCTGTTCATCTGCGGCACAGACCCCCAGGCCGATCCCTTCCCCATGTACGGCCTGTGGGCGGGAGATTACCGCCTGATGTGGCCTCACAACATGGCCAATGAAAATATCCAGATGATTTACTGGCACGTATTTGCCGGAAATCTGCTGCCCTTCCACGAAGCCTTTTTCCGGTATTACAATGAGCGCATCCCGGCCTTTCAAAACAATGCCCAAAAGCTGTTCGGCATGAAGGGCCTGTACATGACAGCAGGCACCACGCCCGGTGTTTCGGCCCCCAATCAGGTGGTGCCGGTGATCATGAACTGGGTGGGGGCTGCCGGGTGGATCGCCCAGCATTACGCCCGGTATGCCCAGTATACGAAGGACGATGGATATTTTGAAACCAGCATCCTGCCGTATCTTCTGGAAGTGGCGGCTTTCTATGAGGATTTCGTCACCTTCTATCCCGACGGCAGCATCCATTTTTATCCCAGCGTGTCCCCGGAAAACACTCCGGGCAACTTCATGCCGCCCAAGCATATCCAGATGGCCCATCCCATGCCCACCACCGTCAATTCCACCATCGACCTGGCGATCCTGAAAGAGTTCTTCACCAACATGTGCGCCTTTGCGGAATTCTATCCTAAGCTGCAAAGCCGTGTGCCAGCCTGGAAAAAGATGCTGAGCGCCATCCCGGATTACAAGCTCAACGATCAGGGCGGTGTGAAGGAATGGCAGGATGACCGTTTCCGGGAGCGGCACGATCACCGGCACCTGTCCCATATCTATCCTGTGTTTCCGGGAAACGAGGTCAACGCCCTGCACAAAGCGGATTTGCTTCCCGCCTTTGAGCGTGCGGTGCGCCTGCGGGAAATCGACGCGCAAACGGGCTGGAGCATGGCTCACATGGCGGCCATTTACGCCCGGCTGGAAAAAGGTGAGGACGCCATGGACTGCCTTGACAAAATGGCCCAGTCCTGCCTGACCAACAGTTTTTTCACCCTCCACAACGATTGGCGGGGCATGAACATCTCCCTCAACATGGACCCGGCTCCGGTGCAGTTGGACGCCATCATGGGCTACGTGAATGCCATCCAGGAAATGCTGCTTTCATCCTCGGGCGATCTGCTTAAATTGCTGCCCGCCCTGCCGGAAGCACTGCATCAAGGGGAAATCCGCTCCTTCCGGTATCAGGACGGATATGTGGATATGCAATGGGATATTCGTCGTCCTTCCTTCCGGGCAACTCTGACGGCGATCCGCGACCATCAAATGTATGTGCAGCTGCCCCGGAATTTTTCCGGCTTTCTGCTGAACGGCCAAAGCTGGACACCGGAGGAAAATGGACTTTATTTCCTGACTTTGGAAAAGGGCTGCGCCGCTCAAATTATAAATTCACGCTTTCACCCTAAGAGGCGGAATTGACAATCGAAGTCTCATAAAGCATCCTTTATATCTGCGTGTTGCTTTTTTCATTCAAGCCGCCTGCAAAGCCCAAACCGTAACGAAATAATCCCCTGCTTCCATTTGGAATCCAGGGGATTTATCATTTGGTTTTTTACACTTTCCGGTGAATATCTCCACCCGGTCCGCTATGACTGCCTTCCCAATGCTCAGGCTGACGTCCTCCTGCGCTGTTTTGCGGATGATTGGGCTGTTGCGCGGGCGGTTTTCCCTGTGCGCCGTGTACAGGCCGATGCACATTTTGTCTCGCTGCGTGATTTTGCCGAGGAGCAAAAGCGGGCTGGGGGTTTACATGGGATACGGGAGCCGGATGCTGAATGGCATGGCGGCGGACCGGGGGCCGGGGCGCCGGACGGGGCATGGTATACACCGCGGGCCGGGCAGGCAGTGTCAGACGGCGAATGGCCTGGGTGATCCGGTTGCCGATCCCGATGAGCCCGAAGGCAGAAGCTACCTTGGAAAGAAAAGAGCCTGCGCCGTCAAATACGCTGTCCACGTCACTCAGAAGCGTTTTATTGCCAAAACGGTCATAAATCGCCGCCTGTGCCCCGTATTCTGTCAGGCATTGGGCCAGATAAGCTGCCTGATTTTCCGTCAGGTTTTGCGCGATCCAGGTCGGCGCGTTGGAGGCCAGCCGCATCGCATCGGCGTCTGTATACCCGCAGGCATCGCTGATCAGGTCAGCAGCCGTGGAGATGGCGCAAATTCCGCAATCCACCAGCATTACGCCGTATCCTTCGCCGGAGTACAAGGCGGTACTGGGAAGCGTGGCTGTGACAGGATTCACGACCGTTTGGGTAACAGCGGACGCCTGAATGACATTTCCTCCGCAGGCAGAGCAAAAGCGAGCGCCATCCATCAGCGCCGCTCCGCAATAGGGACAATATGACATACTGATCCTTCCTTTCCATTACAGTCGCTTTTTGCCCATCAATTTCAGGATGTTTTCCTTTGAGTATCCTGTTTCATCATACATATGCACCTTAAAATAACTTAAATTTTATCAGATGGGACAGAATGGGCACGACATCTTATACCGCAGCAAAAATAATTTAGGACAGATTGCCTGCTATTTGGGTCTTTTCCACAGAAACAAACGCAGATACAGATACAATACAGAAAAAATAGAGCGTATGCTCCAAAGGAATGTAACGCAGTCGTTGACAATTCCAAAAACACCTTGTAGAATCTGCTTGTGATGAACGATGAATTGCCCATTTTTTGAAAACGATTGGTCGGAGCCGAATCATCTGCTTTTTCATGGACAATCAGAAAAATACTGTTACTTATCGTTGGTTTAATGCAGGAGGAAAACGATGCGATTGCTTTCAAAACGATCATTACAAGGGAAGCTTACCATCATATTTATCATCATTGTCGCGTTTATCATTGGTCTCTCCACGCTGTTATACCTGATGTCCGTCAACGCGGTGCGAAATGTGACCTACGAAAAAATGCAGTCTCAGGCGGAATACTATCAGCAGACCTTTGAAACGGAAATCGACCAGGTGCTGACCCAGCAATTGGAGATCTTCAGCGATCGGAAGCTTCCGCTGCTGGCGCTGCCCAATTCCGGTATGAATGTCTATGAGGAGCGGGACGCGGTGCTCTCCGTGCGGGAATGGATGCAGGCACTAACCAACCTTTCCAATCTGGTGGACAGCGGCGTGATTTACCTGCCCAAAAGCGATTATTATATCTCCACAGCCCGCATCCGAAAAATGAACGAGGACGACAGAAAAGAAATCCAAACGCTGCTGGAAAAGGGAATCAGCAGCGTACAGCCGCTGCAATACGATGGAACCAATTATTATTCCCTCCGCACGGGAAGCCTGGGAGGCCGGATCGTGCAGGACCCCAACTATGTGTTTGTGATCACCTTTTCTTCCCGGCAGGTCAGGGAAAACCTGGCGCTGCTGAGCAATGCCGGTCAGGGTGGAGCCTTTCTTTACGAAGAAAACACCGATGTAATGCTCACCAGCGGAAGTGAGGAAACGGCGGCGGAAATCTGGAAGGGACTTCACAAGAATCAGAACGGCAGCTATGAACAATCTCAAACAGTATCAGCGGATGGCAAGCGTTACCTGGTTCTCTTGGGTGGAAAGGGGGCCATGGGCACTTTCGTGCTGTATGTGGAGGAAGCCTCGGTGTTAGGTTACCTTTCCAGGTTCTGGCGCTATATGACCTTGTTCTTGGTGCTTGCCGCAGTGCTTGCTGTGATTTTCATTCTTTATACAAGGCAAACCGTTCATATCCCCATGACGAAGCTTTTGAAAGCCATCGACAAGGTAAAGACAGAAAGCCTGGACACCCCCATCCACCATAAGGGAAACGATGAATTTGCCATCCTGTATGAAGCGTTTAACGAGAGAGAAGCAAAAATCAAGCAGCTTTTGGAAGAAGTATACGTGCAAAAAGGACTGACCCAGCAGGCGCAGCTCAAGCAATTGCAAGCCCAAATCAATCCTCACTTCCTGTACAACACCTATTTCATGCTCAGCCGGAAAATCAAGCGGATGGACTATGACGGCGCGGAGGAAATCTCCAAGCATTTGGGCAATTACTTTAAGTACCTGACCCGGGATGGTTCCGATTCCCTGCCCCTTCGGCAGGAGGTGGAGCATGCGAAAAGCTATGCCGCCATCCAGCAAAACCGTTTCAGTGACCGGATTACAGTGCAATTTGACGATTTGCCGGAAGAATATGCCGGACTGATCGTTCCCCGGCTGATCATCCAGCCGCTGCTGGAAAATTCCTTTGGACATGGGCTGGAAAATTTAGAGCATGACGGCCTGCTGCGCCTTCGCTACACAGGCGATGCGCAAAACCTGAATATTACGGTGGAGGACAACGGGAAAGACGCTGCCGATGAAACCATTGAAAAGCTGCGGGAAAGCATGGATGATCCGAATGTACAGGAAGTGACGGGCCTCATCAATATTCACCGCAGACTGAAAATCTATTTCCACGGGAAAGCTGGACTGGATATTCAAAGAAGTGAGCTTGGCGGCATCGCGGTGACGATCTTCATTCACGATCTGGGCAGCAAGGAGCAAGCGTTATGAATCAAAACTTATTGATCGTAGACGATGAAAAAGATATTCTTTCCTGGCTGGAGGAATTGTTTCGTTTTGAGGCCGGGATGGATTTGGATGTATATACCGCCTCTTCCGCGACTGAAGCGCTGAACCTGTTGTCAAAGGTTCGCTTTGACGTGGTGCTGACGGATATCCGGATGCCCGGCATGGACGGCATTGCCCTGTTTGGGCATATCAAGGAAAACTGGCCCCGCTGTAAAACGGTGTTCCTGACCGGGTTCCGAAATTTTGAGGATATGTATCAGGTGACGCGGCATCGGGACGTGCAGTATATCCTGAAAAGCGAGGATGACGACGCCATTGTGGAAGCGGTGAAAAACGCCTTCCGCATGAGCCAGCAGGACATGGAAAACGATCTCATGCGCCTGGAGCAGGGCGAGTGGCTGGAAAAAACGCGGCGCTGGCTGCGGCGGGATTTTATGGAGCAGATGTTTTCCGGCACGCAGATTGAAAACGTGGACGAGCAGATGCGCGCATTGGGAATCCCCCTGGAGCACAGCAGACCTGTACAAGCTGCCTTCCTGCGCATCGAAACAGAACAAGCCGGGGAATTATTTCACGAGCGGTTTATTGAGGATGGCCTGATTCAGCTGTTGAAGGAAAACGCGCCGCCCAAGCTGCGTTTTTATACCCATATCATCAGCAACGATACCATGGCGCTGCTGATTCAGCCTGCACATGCTGAGGAAGATGATTGGAACACCATCCAGGTTATCAGCAAAGGGGCGGTGGAATACGCCCAGGAGCAGTTCAAAACCATATACTCTGCCACCTTTTCCGCTGTCATGTCCGCCAAGCCTTACGCTTTTTCCCAAGTGTCCCAGGCGGTTTCCGCTATGCGCAAAGCCATGGTGAGCCATATCGGCGGAGCCAGGGAAGCGATATTGAACATGGACGCCCAGGAGGATCTGCGGGACGCGCTTTCCCAAGCAACGCCCGTCATTCAAACGACCGCTCTGCAAAACTTTCTGGAAACAAAAAAAGATCAGGAATATTATACGCTGCTCAATTCCTACCTGCAATGGCTGGTAACCCGGGAAAGCAAGCACGACCCCAAGGCTCTGGAGGTATATTACAACATCGCCATTTTCCTGCTGCGCTTCATCAATGAAAACCACATGAACGAGGAAATCTCCTTCCGCATCGGACTCTATCAGCTGACCATGGCGGAAGATCACGCAGATTGGGCCAAGGCGGCCCGTTACCTGGTGGATGTGTCCGAAGCCATTTTTCAGCAACTATCCGCCAATGAAGACGTGCTCAACGACCGAGCGCTGAAGCGGGTCATCGCCTATATTGACGGCCATTTGCAGGAGGATGTGTCTCTGACGGAGCTGGCGGACATCGGGGGTTTCAATGCCAGTTATTTATCTCGCCTGTTCCGGCAGATCACCGGGGAAACCATCACCAACTATATGACCCGCAAACGCCTGGCGCTGGCCGCTGATCTGCTTCAAAACACCAATATGAAAATCCAGGACATCGCCATGAAAACGGGCTATTCCTCTCCCCGTTCCTTTATCCGCGCCTTCCGCAACGGCCTTGGCATGTCTCCTACGGACTATCGGGACACCAAGAAGTAAATTGAAGGGCCGGGATGTAAAAACGTGTCTATGGAAAACAAAATCATTGTCCGATATAATAAAGCTGCAAACGGAAAGACCGTTCAACACATTGAAGGAGGAAGAACCATGAAACGGAAATGCTTAGCTCTTCTGCTTGCGGCCATCCTGACCCTGTCCGCAGTCTCCTTTGTCCCCGCCCTGGCGGAGGATGTGAACTACTTCGGCTTTGATGAACCCTTCAGCATCAAGATTGGCGTCAGCTATGCCGCCGCTTCCGATTTCACCTTCTATGGCGGTGAAACGGTGGAAAACAACGCCTGGATGGATCTGTACAAAGCCAACAACATCTTCCCTGAAATCCTCTACGAGGTTGACCCCTCCCAGGCCAACACCAAGCTGTCCACCGCCATCATGAGCGGCGATTATCCGGACGTGTTCAGGGTGTCCGGCGGCGACTACAAAAACTTCGTGCAGTCCGGCGCTGTGGCTGATATCACCGAAGCCTACGAAAAGTATGCCAGCGACGAATTGAAGGAATTCATGAACTTTGACGGCGGCCTGGCGGTCAAGAGCCTGTATGTGGACGGCAAGCTGTACGGCCTTCCCAAAGTCAACGACACCCTGAGCAACGCTTACATGATGTGGATTCGTCAGGACTGGCTGGATCGGCTGGGCCTGCAAATCCCCACCACCATGGAAGAACTGAAAGCTGTGGCGCACGCCTTCACCTATGACGATCCCGATGGCGACGGCCAGAACAACACCTACGGCATCGCCTTTGACGGTATGGACGTGCTCACCTCCTCCATCGGCAGCATGCACCCCTTCTTTGAAGGCTTCGGCGTTTATCTGGGCAACAATGGCCTGAGCTACATCGAAGATGAAAACGGCAATATCACCTGGGGAGGCGCGAACGCCGAAGGCATGAAAGCCGCGCTCTCCATGCTCCAGGAAATGTACGCTGACGGCGCGATCGCCCGCGACTTCATCACCATGGACAGCCAAAGCATCTTCTCTGAAACCAAGGCTGGCCGCGTAGGCATCTGGTTCGGTCCCACCTGGGGCGCCATGGAACCCGCGATCTATGCAACTCAGAACGACAAGAACTGCCGTATTGTAGCCGCTGTCGTGCCCACCGCAACCGGCGAAACTTCCAAGTCTTACGCCACCGCTGCTGCCAATGAAATCTACTGCGTCAGCAGCAAGTGCGCCAAGCCCGAACTGCTGGTCAAGCTGTGGAACCTGAACGTGCATTACATGAACGCTCAGTTCTGCACCGCCGAAGAATTCAACATGTACTACGGCGACAGCGCCAATTACTCCGGCTGGAAAACTGCCATCATCCCGGCGGGCGGCTTCCCCAATGGCCGTGAAACCTACGCCTTGCTGACCGAAGCCATTGCCACCGGCGATACCAGCAAGCTGTCCACCAAGCAGCTGGAAAACTACACCAGCATTAAGACCTATATGGACGCTGTGGCTGCCGGTACCCATGATCCCGCCGATGCCACCCAGCAGCGCGGTCTGTCCCTCTACACTGTGTATGCTGATCCGCTGAACGCCTGGACCGTGATCACCAAGCTGATCGCTGAAGACGATTATATGTACACCGCTTACAGCGGCATCCCCTCTGAAGAAGTTTCTTCCATGACCGGCACCCTGAAAAAGCTGCTGGTGGAAGAAATCATCAAAGTCATCACCGGCGACAAGGTGGAAAGCTATGACAGCTTCGTGAATACCTGGTATGCCATGGGCGGTCAGGACGCTATCGACGAAGCCAACGAAAACCGTTGATCCTCAAACAATGAAATAACTGCCAAATCATAAAACGGGCAGCAGGAGGCAAGGAGCTATGCTCGTTGCCTCCTGTTTGTTTTCTGCATGAAAAAAGGGGTGGAGGCCATGTCAACGAAAGCCGCGAAAGCGCCCAGGCTTCAAAAAAGTGAACTTCAAAAGACCCGTGGAGAAAGGCTGTTTTTCCACGCCATGCTGTTTCTTCCCGTCCTGTTCCTGTTTATATATCATTTTCTGCCCATTCCTGCCGGTATCCTGATGGCGTTTGAAAACTTCCAGCCAGCCAAGGGCTTTTTCGGCTCCAAATTCGTGGGCTTCAAGAACTTCCAGCGTTTGTTCGCGCTGCCGGATACCTGGCCCGCCCTGGTCAATACGTTGATTATTGCTATCGAAAAAATCGGTTTTAACATCATCATTCCAGTCAGCTTCGCACTGCTCCTGAACGAGATCAAAGTGAACTGGTTCAAGCGCACGGTGCAGACGGTAACATATCTTCCGTATTTCCTTTCCTGGATTATTTTGAGCGGTATCCTGATCAAGTTCCTTTCTCCCGGGTCTTCTGCTACCAGTCCTGGCTTGCTGAATAATCTATTGCTGAGATTGGGCTTCATTAAAGAACCTATTTACTTTCTGGGCAGCAACAGCACCTTCCGCCAAACCATGGTGATCAGCGACGTGTGGAAAAACTTTGGATACAACACGATCGTGTATCTGGCTGCGCTGACTGGCATTGATCCCACACTGTATGAAGCCTCCGCCATTGATGGCGCGGGCCGCTGGAAGCAGACGCTGCATGTGACCATCCCCGGCATCGCACCTTTCATCATCCTGATGACGGTGCTGGCTATCGGCAACGTGCTCAGCGCGGGCTTTGACCAGATATTCAACCTGTATAACCCTGCCGTCTATGCCACCGGCGATATCATTGATACGCTGGTGTACCGCCTGGGCATGGAGAATATGCAGTTCTCTCTGTCGGCTACCATCGGCCTTTTGAAATCCGTTGTATCCTGCATCCTGGTGCTCACCAGCTATAAGCTGGCGGATAAGCTGGCCGGATACCGCATTTGGTAAGAAAGGAGGAAGGATACATGGAAAAGAAATTGATCATCAGCTCAGCAAATAAGATCAAAAAAACGCCGCAGAAAATCGTGTTCGATATTTTCAATTTCATCATCATTTCTTTCCTCACCATCAGCTGTATTGTGCCCATCCTGAACGTGCTGGCCTACTCCTTCAGCTCCTCCCAGGCCATCGTGGAAAACCGCGTCACCATCCTGCCGGTGGAATTTACCACCCAGGCCTATGAGTATGTCCTCAAGGACTCCCGCTTCTGGCGCTCCATGGTGGTGACGCTGGAACGCGTGGTGCTGGGTGTGCCGCTGAATGTGATCATGATCGCCCTGGTAGCCTATCCTCTGTCCAAATCTGAGCAGCGATTCCCTGCCAGAAAGTATTATGTGGCTTTCATGCTGTGCGTCATGCTGTTCAGCGGCGGCATGATGCCCACCTACTTCATCGTGTCCAAAACGGGATTGATCGACACCCTGGCTGCTTTGATCCTGCCGGGAGCCGTGCCCATCTTCAGCTGTATCGTGCTGATGAACTTTTTCCGGGGCGTGCCGGAAGAAATTGAGGAATCCGCCCGGCTGGACGGCGCGAACCCGCTGCAGATCCTGGTGCAGATTTATCTGCCCATTTCACTTCCCTCTATCGCCACCGTGACCCTGTTCGCCCTGATCGGCCATTGGAACGCCTGGTTCGACGGCCTGATCTATTCCAACCATACCACCAACTATCCCATGCAGTCCTATCTGCGCACCATCGTGGTATCCACCACCGACGCTATGCAAAACGCGGACATTGATACCATTCTGGCACTGCTGAACGTGAACGAAACCAACATGCAATCTGCCCAAATCTTCATTTCCATTATCCCGCTGATGATCGTCTATCCATTCCTTCAGCGGTATTTCACCAGCGGCCTGACCGTCGGCAGCGTGAAGGGCTGATAAGCGCCATACGCCCATTACAGGAGGTCAAAACGTGGAGCATTCTCAAGTTTTGCTGAACAAACAAACTTACCCGCTGTATGTGGGCGGAAGAAGAGACCAATCCTTTGAAGATTGGGACGGAAAAGGCAGCAGTGTGCTGCTTCAGGCAAGCGTCGTATCGGATCGGTACGGCGCTGCCGCCGATATCGCCGATTTTGACAGAACGGAGAATGCCGCAGTCGCATGCCGCCGGGTCCGTGCCAGGAGAACAGGTGTCACAAAAGTGACGGCGGCTTTGCCGGATGGCGCGGAAGCATCCTGTGTTCTTACTGTGATTGATTCCTATGCCCGCCTGACCACAGCGGCCATCGAGCTGAATACCGATCGGCTGATCATTGCCCCGGGAAAAGAAGCCCGGCTCATCCCCATCCTCTATCCCAAAGATCTGTTTGAAAATGGCATGCTGAACCCGGCGCTTATCTGGGAAAGCGACAATGAGAAAGCCGTATCAGTGCGGGATGGTGTGGTGCATGCGCTTTCCTGTGGCGAAGCAAACATCACCCTTCGCACTGTGGATACCGGAAGGACAGCATGCTGCCATATTACAGTGCTGAATGATGAGAACGACAAGGTTGAGAGTTCTGATCAGATTCATGCCGTTCAGGAAATAACGGTGGGAGAATCCCTTTCTCTTCCCACCGGAAGCCAGGAAGTATGCTGGCGCAGCGAAAACAGGTATGTGGCTGATGTGGATTCTCATGGCGCTGTGTTTGCCGCCTCTCCTTCCCTTCGCCAGACGGTGGCAAACAACGGCCTGGATATCGAAGAAACGCCGGAGCCTGTGACCGTTTTTGCCACGCAGATTCACGGCGGCGCTGTGAATCGCTATCCTATTCTGGTGCGGCCTGCGCTGCTTCCTTGTCACAGCGTCACAATTTTCCCTGGTACATTGAATCTGCCCGTTGGCAAAACTGCTGTATTAGAGGCCATCTGTGACCCGCTTGTGCAGGATGGAAGAGCCCTATACTGGAAGAGCAACGATTCTCAAGTATTATCCGTAACACCAATTGATAATAACATCTATGGCGCAGCCCGAAGCTGTGTCACGGCACTGCGTCACGGCAAAGCCTCCGTGACAGTTTCTTATCAAGGGAAAAAGAGTACATGCACAATCATCATAACAGAACAGCCGGGGCGCGTTTCAAAAATCATTTTGCCGGAACAAACGCAAATAGCAATCGATCAGGTGCTTTCCCTGAAGGCGCATATTCCCGGCCATCCTGCAAACCCCAGGCTGCATTGGCTGTCCTCCGATCAGACAATTGCCACCGCGGACCGGGAAGGAACGATTCAGGGTTATGCTAAAGGAAGCTGCGACATTTATGCCTTTGCGGATGATTCCCTGTCAGAAGAACAAAAGCAACTTCTGAAAGATATTCAGAAAATAGGAAATAAACAGATCAGTCAGGAAGAAGCGAAAGAAATGATGAGCCGGGATGACGGTCATGTCATTGTGGATGTGCGTCGTCAGGATGAATATGATGCCGG
>CADBCX010000028.1 GCA_902793245.1 uncultured Eubacteriales bacterium
CGGGAACCAAACCGATTCTACAAATTTTGTCTAATCCGCTATTGCGGGTCCAGGGTACTCAGTACCCTGGTGGGGCCTGGGGTGAAACCCCAGCGTAACCTCTTGTTGGATTTTCGTCCTTTACAACAAGGCTGTTAAGAATTTAGAAAAGTAGGAATACAGCAAAACACAAAAGCCATCGCGGAAAAAACTGCGATGGCTTTTAATGATTTACGGCAAACGCGCTGATGGATAGAAGCGAGTCACTGCATCGCAACCGGCGCTTTAGCCGCGTCGATCAGTTCCTGCCGCATGCCGGTGACGACGCGGATGATGTTCGGGTCAAAGTGATTGCCGCTTTCGGATTCGATCAGATCCATGGCGGCTTCGGGCGTCATGGAGGGTTTATACACGCGCACGGACACCAGCGCGTCGAACACGTCCGCCACCGCCATGATACGGGCGGGCAGAGGAATATCTTCCCCCTGCAGGCCATACGGGTATCCCTTGCCGTTCCATTTTTCGTGATGGGACACGGCGATTTCTTCCGCGATTTTGAGAAATACCGTGTCGTCCTCGAAGGTGGAAAAGATGTTGCGGATGACCTCGCCGCCCTTGGCGGAGTGCTTTTTCATTTCTTCAAATTCTTCCGGCGTCAGCTTGCCGGGCTTCAGCAGGATCACGTCGCTCACGGCGATCTTGCCCACGTCGTGCAGCGCGGCGGCGCTTTCGATTTCCTCGATCATGGGGTCGGTCAGAATGTCTTTGTACCGGTCTTCCTTCTGCATGGCCCGGGCGATCATGCCCACGTATTTTTTCGTGCGGATGACGTGCTCGCCGGTGCTGACGTCACGGGTCTCGATGAGGGTGGCCAGCGCGTCGATCACGCGGGATTGCAGGGCGTTCTTCTGCTCCATTTCCTCGCGGATTTTTTCGTTCAGTTCAGCCTGCTTTTCCAGCATTTTGGCATTTCGGCGGGTCAGGCCGGAAGCCAGCACGGCGATGGCGGTCACACAGATCAGCCTGGGCATGGCATGGTGCCAGAACAGCTCCATCATCCGCTGGGGCGTGGCCAGCGCCATGCGGTCCGACAGCAGCATGGAGTCAAAAGCGGCGGGGGTTTTAAGCAGATTTCTGTCCGGTACGCCCACAAAGAAACCGCCGAACACGCTCACCGGCACCAGCAGCACCGTGGCTGCCATTGTCCAGCCTAACAGCCGTTTCTGATCCCGGTATTGAGCCGCCAGAATGGGCGGCACTGCCAGCATAATCGCCACGTGGTAGGTCAGCGTCATGCAAAGCGTGGCAATGCCCAGGTATGCGCACATGATAATCAGATATTTAAACCATCTTGTTTTTAATATGGACTCTTTCTTTTGCACCCGGTCATGAAAAAAACAAACGATCAGCGGCAGGCTGAACAGCAGAATTGCCGCGATAATGCCGATGCGTACGATGCTTTTGTCCGGCGTGAACACGTTGAACTCGGTGAGTATTTCCGAAAACGCGGACAGTATAATCAGCACTGTGAGACAGAAAATATTGAAGCGGTTTACGCTGGTTTCCGCTTTCTGGTACAGCTTTTTTCTCTCCTGTGCCTGAGATTTTGCTTCCATTGCCGCATCTCCTCCAAACAGAATACAAATGCCCTTTTCATTATACATCAAACCCCGCGCATTGACAATCGCCATTGCGCGCAAATATACTGAAACGTCCGCTTTCCATTTCGTGAATTTTTCACTTGAATATCCACGCTGTTTGTGATACCCTGTAAGAAGAAAACCAAAGCGGAAGAATGAAAACGGGAGGGTGGATCATGCGGATTCGTTCGATCATTTGCGGGGTTCTGATTCTTGCTTTTCTTTGCATGCCTTTCCAGGGGGGCGCGGATACGCTGACGCTGCCCAAAAATCTGAAGGTGATCAACAGTATGGCCTACGCCGGCCTGAAAAAGGACAAAGTGTATTTTCCGAGCAGCATTGAATTCATTGCCGACGATGCGTTCCAGGACGCGGAATTTGTGGGCACGGGGAAAACAGGCAGCTATGCCTATCACTGGTGTATCAGCCACGGGTTCGCCTGGGCGCCCGAGGAAGAAGTCAGGTCCGACGAAACAGAGGGAACCGAAATCAGATTGGACAAGGAAGCAAACTATTCCGGCAGGACCACCTGGCAGCGCTATGTTCAGAAGCATTTCCTGAAAGCGACGGTGAGAAACAACAAGGGCGACGCCGAAGCCCTTTTTGAAGCCGCAAAGGTGAAATATAATATCCGCATGACGTTCCACCTCGACGAGATCTACAATAAAAAGAACATGCAGACCCGGCTCAATTCCATCACAATCGCCCTGAAAGGCTGGAACGGCCCTGATGAAGAGGACGACAGCTTTGAGAGCTTCGAGAACGATACTCAGGGATACGTTGTGATTTACGAAGCAAACTGGATAAAAAAGAAAGCCTACAATGTGCGGGAACAAATGTATGACGAGCAGGGAAACGTGATGGAAGGCCGGTTCAACCATCTTGACCTGCGGCCGGAAGTGTGGGACGGAGCGGTGATTTCCATTGACACCACGAATCACGTCCTTTCGATTTACCATCCCGGCGATTTGGACAGGGATTATCAAACATATACCTTGATGGATATGTACAAAGCCGGGTATCTGTACCTCAACGCGAGCACCAAAAACCTGATCATCGATCCCCGTACCAACCAGCCCTATAAGAAGCTGCGCATCAAAATCACCGCTTCCTTTAACGACTCCTGCCGCATCGCGCTGCATGAAAGCGAGATCGACAATGTGTTTGTCAGCGTGCTGGACCGCGACTGATACGAAAGGACATAGCCATGACCGAAGTGACCACCAGCGTGCAGATCATCCTGCCCCAGCACTGCAACGGATATAAAAAACCCCGCCTGTTCGGCGGGCAGATGATGGCGTGGATTGACATCGTGGGGGCCGTGGCGGCCCGGCGGTACGCCCGCTGCGCCGTGACCACCGTTTGCGTGGATAACCTGACCTTTATTTCTCCCGCTTACCTGAACGACACCATGGTGCAGGAAGCCTGCGTGGTGTGGACGGGGCGCACGTCCATGGAGGTGCGGGTGGACAGCTTCGTGGAACAGCTGGACGGCTCCCACGCCATGGTGAACCGGGCTTACGCCGTGTTCGTGGCCATCGACGAGGAGGAGCGACCGGTACCCGTGCCGCCCTTCGTGCCTGAAACCGAGGCGGAACGGGAAGAATACGCCGCCGCCCAGGAACGCAGGAAAAAGCGCCTGGGGAAATAGAATAAAACAAACACGCGGCAGAGATTCAAAACTCCCTGCCGCGTGTTTGTTTTCGCTTATTCCGCCGCGCAGACGGCTTTGATGATTTCCGCCGCTTTCCGCAGCGTTTCCATCGGGATGTTCAGGGCGGGCAGCAAGCGCACCTTGTCTTTGGCGGTCAGGCACAGCACGCCTTTTTCCATGCACGCGGCGACGACCTCGCCCGCGGGCTTTTTTGTTTTCAGGCCGATCATCAGGCCCAGGCCGGAAACGCTTTCGACGCCGGGAGCGTTCTGGAAGGTGTCAAAGAGATACGCGCTCTTTTCCCGAACCTCCGCCAGCAGAGCGTCGTCGATGCGGGACAGCACGCTCAGCGCCGCGGCGCAGGAAACGGGATTGCCCCCGAAGGTGCTGCCGTGGTCGCCGTAGCCGAACACGTCCTGCACTTTTTCTCCCAGCAGCGTCGCGCCCAGGGGCAGGCCGCCCGCCAGGCCTTTGGCGGTGGACACGATGTCGGGCTGCACGCCGTAATTCATGTAGGCGTAGAGCTGCCCGGTGCGGCCGTTGCCGGTCTGCACCTCGTCCACCATGAACAGAATATCCTTTTCCCTGCACAGCGCGGCAATGCCCTGCACGTAGTCCCTGCTGAGCGGCACCACACCGCCCTCGCCCTGGACGCACTCGATGAGGATGCCCGCGATGTTCGTGGTGTCCGCGAGGGCTTTCAGCTCGTCCATGTCCCCGGCGGTCACGTGAACAAAGCCCGGGGTCAGGGGCTGGAATAATTCATGATAATGCTCCTGGCCCGTCGCCGCTAAGGTGGTGAGGGTGCGGCCGTGGAAACTGTTTTTCAAGGTGACAATAGTGAAGCAGTCCGGGCCGTGGGTTTCGGCGGCGTACTTCCGGGCGGCCTTGATGGCGCACTCGTTGCTCTCCGCGCCGGAGTTGGAGAAGAACACCTTCTTCATCCCGGTTTTCCGGCATAGCATTTCCGCCAGCTTCGCGCAGGGCGCGGTGTAGTACAGGTTGCTCATGTGCTGCACCTTGCCGATTTGCTCGGTCACTGCCCGCTGCCAGATTTCGTCCGCCACGCCAAAGCTGGTCACGGCGATGCCGCTGCCCAGGTCGATATATTCCTTGCCCGCTTCGTCGTACACCAGCGAGCCTTTGCCGCTGACGATCTCCAGGGGAAAGCGCTTGTAGGTGTGCGCAATATAGGTTGTATCCAGCTCTTTGATGCTCATGCTTCGTCCCTCCGAATCCAGGTGCCCGCGCCTTCGTTGGTGAGCAGCTCCATCAGGATGGAGTGGGGCACCCGCCCGTCCATGATGACCACGTTCTTGACGCCCGCGTGGAGGGCCGTCACACAGCAGTCCACCTTTGGGATCATGCCGCCGGAGATCACCCCGGAGGCGTAGAGCTCCTTGGCCTGGCTCAGGGTGATTTCGGGAATCAGGGTAGAGGGGTCGTCCTTGTCCCGCAGGATGCCCGCGATGTCCGTCATCATGATGAGCCTTTCCGCGTTCAGCGCCCCGGCAATGTGGGCGGCGGCGGTGTCGCCGTTGATGTTGTAGGCGTTGCCCTGCCGGTCGCAGCCCACGGTGGACACCACGGGGATGTAGCCCTTGTCCAGCAGGTCGTGCACCGGGCCGATGTGGATCTTCGTCACCTCGCCCACAAAGCCCAGGCGCTCGTCCTTCATCTTCGCCTCAATCAGCCGCCCGTCCATCCCGGACAGGCCCACAGCCTTGCCGCCCTTCATTTCCAGCAGGTTCACCAGGGTCTTGTTCACCTTGCCCGCCAGCACCATCTGTACGATGTCCACGGTCTCCTGGTCGGTCACCCGCAGGCCGTCCACGAACTGGGGCTGCTTGCCCAGCTTTTTCATCAGCTCGCTGATTTCCGGCCCGCCGCCGTGCACCAGCACCACCTTGACCCCAATCAGCCAAAGCAGCACAATGTCCTCCATCACCTGCTGTTTCAACTGCTCGTTCACCATGGCGTTGCCGCCGTATTTCACCACCACGATCTTGCCCACGTACCGCTTGATGTAGGGCAGCGCCTGGGTCAGGACTTCCGCCCGCTGGGCGTTGGAGAATTGTATATCCATAAAAGCCTCCGATCAACAAACAAAACAATCAACAGGAAATCAAACAAAAACCATTGTCATCCTGAGCGTATCCGAACGCGAAGGATCTCAAAGCAGTGAACTATACCAAGCAACATTTTACCCAACAATGAGATCCTTCGCGTCCGGATGCGCTCAGGATGACAGTGTTACTTGAATGAATGCAAGTCACTTGATGGAATCGTTATGCTTATTACGTCCGATAATCCCCGTTAATCTTCACATAGTCATACGTCAAATCGCACCCCCAGGCGGTGGCCTCCGCCGCGCCCATGTTCATGTTGCAGGAGAAGCGCACGGCGGGTTCGGAGAGGATGGACAGGGCCAGGTTCTCGTCGAAGGACAGGATGCTGCCGTCCTTATAGAAGCAGAGGGTGTCCTTTTCGCCGTGGAGGTACACTTCGATCTTCGCCGGGTCAAAGTCCGGGCCGGCATAGCCCAGAGCGCAGAGGATGCGGCCGCAGTTGGCGTCCCTGCCGAACACCATGGCCTTGACCAGCGACGAGCCGATCACCGACTTGGCGAAGATTTTCGCGTTCTCTTTGGTGTCCGCGTTGTACACCCGCATTTCCAGCAGGTGGGTGGCCCCTTCGCCGTCCCCCGCCATCTTCACCGCCAGGTCATGGCAGATGGAAAACAGCGCTTCGCAGAAGGTTTTGTAGCTTTCGTCCTCTTCCGTGATGGGCTGATTGCCCGCCATGCCGTTGGCTAAGACCAGCAGGGTGTCGTTGGTGCTGGTGTCCCCGTCCACGGAAATCATGTTGAAGGTGTCCGCCACCACGGCGCTGACCGCTTTTTGCAGCAGCGCCTGGTCGATGGCGCAGTCGGTGGTGACGTACCCCAGCATGGTACACATGTTGGGATGGATCATACCGGATCCCTTGCTCATGCCCCCCATGCGCGCCTTCACCGTGCCGCCGTTCGCCGCCGGAAGGTCAAAATCTACGGCGAATTCCTTGTTCACCGTGTCCGTGGTCATGATGGCTTTGCTGGCGTCGGTGCCCGCCCGCTGGGAATCGGACAGGGTGCTTGCCATCGCCGTCACGCCCGCCGTGATCCGGTCAAGGGGCAGGTTCGGCCCGATGACGCCGGTGGAGCCCAGCAGCACCTGGGACGCCGGAATGTTCAGGGCATTGGCGGTAAACTCCGCTGTCTGCCCGCAAATGTTCAGCCCGGTTTTGCCGGTGGCGGCGTTGGCGATGCCCGCGTTCACCACCACGGCCTGGGCGGTTTTTTCCTTGTATACCACGTCCATGTCCCACAGCACCGGCGCGGCCTTGACCTTATTCGTGGTGAACGTGCCCGCCACGGCGCAGGGCAGGTCGCTGTAGATCATCGCCATATCGGTGCGGCCCTTGTATTTGATGCCCGCCGCGCAGCAGGACGCCTTGAAGCCCCGCGGGATCGTGACGCCGCCGGGAATCTTTTTGTAAGCCATCTTTTCTTACTCCTTTATTTCAATAGCGAAATGCGGATAGAGTGCAGAGTTCAGAGTACAGAGTTCAGATAATATACTGTTTACAAAAAAGACACTTCAATTCACAGAGTAAACCATCTGTACTCTGAACTCTGCACTCTGTTCTCTCCTTTATCAGCTTCCCACGAACTGCGTAATATTTTCCTCATTCAGCGTGAATGTATAATAATTCACATCGGACTTTTTCCAGCCGATCTGCTTCCAGAAGGCGTTGCCCGCCTCGTTGGAGGTAAAGGCGATGAGGCCGACCTTGTTGATGCCCATGGCCTTTAGCTGCTGCATACAGTAGCCCACCATGCGGGTGCCGATGCCCTGCCGCCGGTACTCCTTCGCCACGCAGACGTGGTACAGCGCGCCCTGCCGCCCATCCGAACCGCAGAGGATGGAGCCGATGATCTTCCCGTCCTTCACCGCCACCACGCTGGTGGTGGGATTGCGGCGGATGAAGCGCACCACGTCCTCCCGGGAGTCATCCAGCGCCCGGATGCCGAAGCCCCGGATGGTGAGCCACAGCGCGCGCACCGCGTCGTAGTCCTGCTCCGTCATGGGCAGAATCTGCACATCATCCATGATTCACACCACCAGCCCCGTGAACTCGTCCGCGCCGATGAGCAGGTTCATGTTCTGAATCGCCGCGCCGCAGGCGCCCTTGCCTAAGTTGTCGAACCGGGCGGTCAGCAGGATGCGTTCTTCGTTGCCGGATACGGTGATTTCCATATCGTCCCGGCCCGCGAAGGCGTTGGCGGAAAGGAAGTTTCCTTCGCTGGTTTCTTCCACAAAATGAACCACGCCCTGGGCGTAATACGCCTTGTAAATCGCCTTGATTTCTTCCATGGACACTTTCGCCTGCCCCGCGAACAGGGGCACCGTCACCTCCATGCCCGCGTAATACGGGGCCACGATGGGGCAGAAGATGGGGGCGATGTCCAAGCCGCAGAGCGCCTTCATTTCCGGCAGGTGCTTATGGGACTGGCTCAAGCCGTACTGCCGCGGCGCGTCCAGCAAAGGATTCCGGTTCCCGCCCTCGTACTCCGCGATCATCTTTTTCCCGCCGCCGGAATAGCCGGTTAAGGAAAAGCAGGTCAAAGCGGCGTCGGGGGCAATCGCTTGATTCTGCACCAGCGGCGCTACCAGCGAAATAAACCCGCTGGCGTGGCAGCCGGGGTTGGCGATGCGCTTGCCGGCTCGGATTTTTTCCCGCTGGCCTTGCAGTTCCGGGAAGCCGTACACCCAGTCCGGAGCGACCCGGTGGGCGGTGGAGGTGTCGATGATGGCGGTATGGTCGTTTTCCACCATGGCCGCCGCTTCCCGCGCCGCGTCGTCGGGCAGGCACAGAAAGGCCATGTCCGCCGCGTTCAGGGCGTCCTTCCGGGCAGCGGGGTCTTTCCGGGTTTCCTCCGGGAGCTGAATCAGTTGTACGTCGCCGCGCTGGCTCAGCCGGGATACGATGTTCAGCCCCGTGGTGCCCGCGCCGCCGTCGATAAATACCTTCGTCATATCGTTCGTTTCCTTTGCTTCAAGCGCTGCCCCTGCCAGAAGAACGGAAGGGGTACGCATATTATACATATTTATGCAGTTGCTGTCAAGGTTTATTCGGTTCATTCATGAATAATATTCATTCAATCATGTATTCTTATTGTTTTTGCCTTGGTTAAGCCGTGCCCTTGAAAAAACGGAGCCGTGTTTTTTGGCTCCGTTTCGGGCATCAATACCAGGTGCGGCAGAACTCGGTGACATACCAGGAATCCTGGTGGGGCTCATACTGGATGTCCGGCTCCCGGGGAACGCTGTCCGGCGCGGGGGACATGTTCAGGTTGGCCTTGATGTCGGGCTTGTTCTTGTTGGCGGGGGAATTGGAATCGTAAACGTAGGTGAAGCGCTTGATGCGGTTGGACAGGTTGCCCTCCACGGTGGAAATCAGGAACCTGCCGCCGCCCAAATCCTCCACCGCGGTCACGATGCCCACATGCACGAAGGCGTAGGCGGAGACCTTATTGCCGTTGCTGCTCTTGCTGTCCCGGCGGCCGTAGATCACCAGATAGCCGGGCCGCGGGTCGTCCTGGGTTACGCGATCCATGTTGGAAAAGCCGGTGTCCAGCTTGGGAACCGCGGCTTCCCGCACGCCATGGGGTTCGCCGCTGCCCAGGGGCTTCAGCTTTTTGTAGGTATCGGAAGGCTCCAGCGGCACGCCTGCGGTGTCCATGCAGTAGTTGGCGAACGCGCCGCACCAGCCGCAGTCATAGCCCCACCAGACGGTGTATTTGTTGCCCTTGGCGGGTTTGCTGCTGTCGCTGCGGGGCAGGGCGCTGCCCAGGTTTTCCCGCCATTCCTGAATGCCGATCTCAATGGCTCTGCGGATCAATGCGGGTACGCTGTCGTCCGTTTCCGGTTCTGCGGCGGAAGATTCTTCTCCTCCCGTCACTTCCACCTCCACCTGGAATTCCTTGCCGCTTTTGCTGGTCAGCGACAGCACGGTGTATCCTTCTTCATAGGCGGTGATCACGCTGCCGCTGCCGTTGGCCACGTCGGGGTCTTCGCTGTCCCAATAGCCCCGGAAAGGCAACTCGAAGCTCCGGCTTTCGCCGGGAGCCAGGGTCAGCTGTTCGGGCAGGGGATCATCTGCCAGGGCGCTCACCGGCAGCAGCGCCAGCAGCAGCAAAACACATAAGAACCGTTTCATGGATTTTCCTCCTTGCATCGGGTCAGTCAAAACGGATATGGCAGTATCCGTCCGGATGCTTTTCCAGGTACTTTTGATGGTATTCCTCGGCGGAATAGAAGTTTTCCAGGGGCTTGTTTTCCACGGCCAGCGGCTTGTCGTACTGCTTTGCCAGCTCGTTCAGCGCCGCGGTGATGACCGGGGCGTCGGCCTCGTCCACGTAATAAATCCCGGTGCGGTACTGGATGCCATAGTCCCCGCCCTGGTGGTTCACCGCCGTGGGGTCGATCACTTGGAAATAGCGGCGCAGCAGCTCGGCAAGCGGCAGCACGGCGGGATCGTACACCACCCGCACGGTTTCCGCGTGGCCCGCGTGGCTTTTCACCTGCTCATACGTGGGATTCGCCGTCGGCCCGTTGGCGTATCCTACTTCGGTTTCCTGCACGCCGTCCATCAGGTCAAAATACTTTTGGCAGCCCCAGAAGCAGCCGCCCGCCAGATAAATGGTTTTCATGCTTCCAATCCCTTCATGGCCCGTTCGATCACGCGGGCGAATTCTTCCAGTCCCTTTTTATCCGTTTCGGTGAACCGGTTCAGGGTGGGGCTGTCAATGTCCAGTACGGCCTTGACTTCGCCCTTCTCATCCCGCAGGGGTACCACGATCTCCGCGTTGGAGGCGCAGTCGCAGGCGATGTGTCCGGGGAACGCGTGCACATCCGGCACCAGCAGGGTTTTGTTTTCCCGCCACGCCGCGCCGCAGACGCCCTTTTCCTTCGGAATGTGGATGCAGGCGGTTTTTCCTTGGAAGGGCCCCAAGGTCAGCGCGCCGTTTCGGACGATGTAGAACCCCGCCCAGTTGATGTCCGGCAGGGAATCCCACAGCAGCGCGGAAGCGTTCGCCATCAGGGCCACGTACCAGCCTTCCGCCTCCGCCAGGGATTTCGCCTGGGCGCACAGCATCCCGTAGTCCATCCGCCTTCGCCTCCGTCTTTCAAAGAAATACTTTTTCATTATACTACAACGGCGGCGATTTATCAATTTTTCCCGTTGATTTTTTACTGCTCCATCGGAGGGCGAACAATGCAAGTCCATTTGCCGCGCAAAATATCTGCCTGTTTCGCTTGACAATACCATGGGAAAGGTGTATTATCTCTTTAGCGGATAAAAGCGTTAAAGAATCACCCCGCTCACAGGGGAACAGGCTTCCGCGGGAAAGGACGTTAGACGAAATGCCCATCACGGATCTGTTGGAGAGAAACAGCAAACTGTACGGAAATGAAATCGCGCTGGTAGAAATGAACCCGGAAATTCAGGAGGAGCCGCGGGTGACGTGGCGGGAGTACGAGCTGATCCAGCCCACCACCTCTACCCCCTACCGCCGGGAGATTTCCTGGAGCGTGTTTGACGAAAAGGCCAACCGGGTGGCGAACCTGCTGCTCAGCCGGGGCATCCGCAAGGGCCAGAAGGTGGCCATCCTGCTGATGAACTGCCTGGAATGGCTGCCCATATATTTCGGCGTGCTGAAAACCGGCGCGGTGGCGGTACCGCTGAATTTCCGCTACACCGCCGATGAAATCGACTACTGCTTAAAGCTGGCAGACGCGGACGTGCTGTTCTTCGGCCCGGAATTCATCGGGCGCGTGGAGGACATCTTCCCCAAGATCGGCAAGGAAATGCTGCTGTTCTTCGTGGGGGACAACAAGCCCTCCTTCGCGGAAAGCTATAATGAAGCGGTGGCTAACTGCTCCTCCTCTGCCCCCAAGGTGCTGGTGCTGGACACCGACGACGCGGCGATTTATTATTCCTCCGGCACCACGGGCTTCCCCAAGGCTATTCTGCTGGATCACACCGCGCTGCTGCAATCCGCCCGGATGGAAGCCATGCACCACGAAACCACCCATGACGACGTGTTCCTCTGCATCCCGCCGCTGTACCACACCGGCGCGAAAATGCACTGGTTCGGCAGCCTGTACACCGGCAGCCGGGCGGTGATCCTCAAGGGCAATAAGCCCAAAGCCATCCTGGAAACCGTGAGCATGGAGCGCTGCACCATCGTGTGGCTGCTGGTGCCCTGGGCCCAGGACATCCTGCTGGCGCTCGACCGGGGCGACCTGAAGCTGGAGGATTACCAGCTGTCCCAGTGGCGCTTGATGCACATCGGCGCCCAGCCCGTGCCCCCGTCCCTCATCCGGCACTGGCTGCAATACTTCCCCCATCACAAGTACGACACCAACTACGGCCTGTCCGAATCCACCGGCCCCGGCTGCGTACACCTGGGCATGGAGAACGTGCGCAAGGTGGGCGCCATCGGCGTGCCCGGTTTCGGCTGGAAGTGCAAGATCGTAGACGAGAATGGCGAGCCGGTGAAGCAGGGCGACGTGGGCGAGCTGTGCGTGAAAGGCCCCGGCGTCATGAAGTGCTATTACCACGACCCCAAGGCCACCGCCGAAGTACTCAAGGACGGCTGGCTCCACACCGGCGACATGGCGATGCAGGACGACGAAGGCTTCATCTTCCTGGTCGACCGCAAGAAGGACGTGATCATCACCGGCGGCGAAAACTTGTACCCCGTCCAGATTGAAAACTTCCTCTCCGCCCATCCCAAGATCCACGACGTGGCGGTCATCGGCCTGCCCGACCAGCGCCTGGGCGAAATCGCCGCCGCCATCATCCAGGTCAAGGAAGGCATGGAATGTACCGAAGAGGAAATCAACCACTTCTGCCTCGACCTGCCGCGCTACAAGCGTCCGCGCAAAATCATCTTTGCCCCCGTTCCCCGCAACCCCACCGGCAAGATCGAAAAGCCCAAGCTGCGCCAGCAGTATTGCGGCGTGCGCCTGGTGGAAGCCCAGAACAAGGGTTAATCTGTATGGCAAAAGCCCGGCTGAATCGCTCAGCCGGGCTTTGTTATACAAATAACAGCCTTGTTCTAAAGGACAAAAATCCAACAAGAGGTTACGCTGGGGCTATGCGCCCCAGACCCCCACCAGGGTACTTAGTACCCTGGTGGGGTGCGGGGCAACGCCCCGCCGTTCTCCTTCTTTTTACCCTTCGCAACATAACTGTTAACAATAAAAACCGTTTCTGTTCGCTGGTCTTTTCCATTACTGCCCCGGCAGGATTTTCTGCGCCAGGTATTTCCCCCAGGCCAGCACCTCGCGGGTATGGTTTTTGATCCAAAAGCCGATTTCAGGCCGGCAGGGGCTGCCGATGCCATCGGCGGCGAGGCCTACATCCCTGGCCAAAGCCAGGGCGCGGGGCAGGTGGTAATCGCTGGTAATGACGGTGACGCGCGTTATTCCGTCCGGCAGCAGACGCCGGGCAAAGCTCAGATTCTGCCGGGTGTTCATGGATTCGCATTCCGCGATTACATCCTCAGCGGGCACGCCCTGGCTGACCAGCCAGTCCCGCATCACCTGGCCTTCCGGTGCGGGCTCGTTCTCTCCCTGTCCGCCGCAGCAGATGATCAGGCGGGGATGCGCCCGATACGTGTCCAGCGCGGCTTGCAGGCGCAATTCCAGCTGCGGGCTCAGCTTGCCGGTGGAATATACCTGGCAGCCCAGCACGATCACCGCGCCGCTCTCCGCGCTGACGGACGGCGGATTCACTTCCGCGAAGCACAGCGCCGCCAATGCTGCGCCGAATAGCAGCGCGCCCATCAGCGCCACGATGAGAATCAACTGCATAAGCCGTCTCCCGAATGAACGATAGCTTTTCATTTCCTGATTTGTTTTACCGCTTTCTTTTTTCATTCTGGCCGGTCAGCCTGCGCTGCGGACGCTCCGCGGCGGCGGGCAGTTCGCAATCCTCCGTTTCCGCGGAAAGCCCGTAATCCAGCATATGATGGCGTGTAAAGCTGTATTCCCGGTTTCCCGCGATCAGGATATGGTCGTACAGCCGGATGCCGACCCCGTTCAGTACGCTTTGGATAGCGAGGGTAATCTCCACATCCTCCTGGGAGGGCATGAGGGAACCGCTGGGATGGTTGTGGGAAATCACCGCGCAGGCGGCATGGTTCCGCAGCAGCTCTTCCAGCACCTGCCGGGGCAGGGCACTGACCTCCGTGGGCGTACCCTCCGCAATCCGCTTTGCCGCCAGCAGGTGCAGGTCGGCGTCCAGGCTCAGCACGTAGAATTCTTCCCGGCACACACCCAGGTACAGCGTGCGGCAGTAAGCGGCCAGGTCCGCATAGTTTCCGAACCGCACCCGCGGCAGGAGCTTCTTTTGCTCATACTCCCGCAGCAGCGGCAGCATCATGGTCAGCAGCGTGGACGCCTGGGGGCCGATGCCCTCCACCGCTTCCAGTTCCTTCTGATTCGCTTCCAACACGCCGGTCAGTGACCCGAACCGGTCAATCAACCGGTGCGCCTGGGGATTGGTGTTGATCCGGGGGATGGCGAAGGTGAGCAGCAGTTCCAGGATCTCATGCTCCGCGAAGCCGGAAAAGCCATTCTCCGCGTACCGCTTCCGCAGACGTTCCCGATGCCCCGCGTGCTCCATATTGACCGCCCTCCCTTTTCGGCTTCATTCTATCATGAACCGCCCGAAAAATCAAGCCGCGGGGCAGCCCGACGCTTGACGAACGCCGGAAAATACGGTAAAATGAAACCCCTTTATTGTTTGTTTCTGAACGACCGCGGGAGGAACGCATGAGTTATATTGCCGTAGATGGATTGGACAAGCGTTTTACAGTCCGCAAAAAGCGCGAAAAAGGCATCCTGCGGGAAAAGACGGTGATCCACGCCCTGCAGGACGTTTCCTTTGCCGTGGAACGGGGCGAGCTGGTGGGCTACATCGGGCCCAACGGCGCGGGGAAGTCTACCACGGTCAAAATTCTCAGCGGTATCCTGACGCCGGATGGGGGAGATGTGACCGTCGGCGGGCGGGTGCCCTGGAAGGAACGGCGGGAACACGTACGCCATATCGGCGTGGTGTTCGGCCAGCGCAGCCAGCTTTGGTGGGACGTGCCGATCCTGGACAGCTATTCCCTGCTGAAAGATATTTACCGGGTGCCGGAAAGCGACTATCAGAAGCGGCTGGCCCAGTTGACCGAAGCCCTGCAATTGGGGGATTTCCTGCGGACACCGCTGCGGCTGCTGAGCCTGGGCCAGCGGATGCGGGCGGAGCTGTGCGGGTCGCTGCTCCACGGGCCGGAACTGCTGTTTCTGGATGAGCCCACCATCGGCCTGGACGCGGTGAGCAAGCTGGCCCTGCGGGATTTCCTGAAAGAGGAGAACCGGCGCAACGGCACCACGATTCTATTAACCACCCACGACATGGAGGACATTGCTGCCCTGTGCCCCCGGGTGATGGTGCTGGGCCACGGGAAAAAGCTCTACGACGGCGCGCTGCCCGAGTTGCTTTCCCGCTACGATACCCAAAGGATCCTGACTGTGCGCTATGAAAGCGGGGCAGCGCTGCCCGAACTGCCGGAGGGCTGCGCCGTAACGCAGGAGGCGGGAGATTATAAAATCACCTATGAACCTGGAAAAATGCCCACCGCGCAACTGATTGCCACCTTGCAGTCAGCGGGGACAATCCGCGAATTAACGGCCCAGCCTCAGAACATCGACCACCTGATCGCCGCCATGTACCGGGAGATGGATTTATGAAAGCATACTTTTCCGTGTTCCGCATGCGCTGGCGGATGGAATTGCAGTACCGGGGCGCGGTGATTGGCGGCGTGCTGTGCCAGATGTTTTTCGGGCTGATCCTGATTGCCCTGTACCGGGCGCTGTACGCCACGAAGCCCCAGGCCATGCCCATCGAATCCGTCGCCACCTATGTGTGGCTCCAGCAGGCGTTTTTCCGCATGCTGCTGGCCAGCGACGCGGATTTGCTGGACAAGATCCGCACCGGCTCCATCGCGTATGATCTTTGCCGTCCGCTGCAATTGTACGGGTATTATTATGTGCGCGTGATGGCGCAGAAGCTGCTGGGCAGTCTGCTGCGGGCAACGCCCATGCTGGTGTTCGCCATGCTGCTGCCAACCGGCTGGGGGATTCAGGCGCCGGTGTCCCTGGCCGCTTTTTTTGCCGGGGTGGCGGGGCTGCTGCTGGGCCTGCTCTGCGTGTGCGCCCTGGAAAACATCACCATGGGCTTCACCATGCGCACCCTGGATTCCCGGGGCGTCCAGGCCATGCTGAACCTGCTGATGATGACCCTCTCCGGCAACATCCTGCCCCTGACCCTGTTCCCCGATTCCTGGCAGAAGGTGGTCACCCTGCTGCCCTACGCCCAATTGCTGGACGCGCCCATCCGCCTCTACACCGGCCAGCAGCCCCTTTCCGCCGCGCCCCGTATCCTGGCGGTGCAGTGCCTTTGGACGCTGCTGCTGACCTGCCTCGGCCTGCTGCTGTGGCGGCAGAACCAGAAGCGGCTCGTGATTCAGGGGGGATAAAATGGACACGATCAAATTGTATTTCCGCTCCATGGGGATGCTGCTGAAAAGCCAGCTGCAATATCCCGCCTCCTTCTGTATGCAGACCTTGGCCCAGCTGGTAATGGAAGCCGGGGAAATGCTGGCGGTGATCCTGATTGTGGACCGGTTTGAACGGCTGAACCAGTGGATGCCCGGCGACCTGTTCTTCTTTTTCGGCATGATGTCCGTCACGTTCTACCTGACGGAATTCTTCGGGCGCGGGGTGACGGGCAACTTTCCCTCCCTGGTGCGGTCGGGGCAATTGGATACATTGCTTTTGCGGCCCCGGGGCGTACTGACCCAGGTGCTTTGCTCCGCCATCGACCCCCGGCGCATCGCCTGCATTGCCGTCGGAACCGCGGCGCTGGTGATTGGCAGCCGCATGTCCAATGTGCAATGGTCTTTTCTGAAAGCAATCGCTATGGGTGAATCCATTCTGCTGGGAATGCTGCTGGTGCTGGGACTGTTCCTGATTGAAGCAGTGTTCAGCATCCATTCGGTCAAGTCGGTGGAGCTGGTGAACGCGCTGACTTACGGCGGCAGAAGCGCCTGCCAGTATCCCATCGACATTTTCCCCCGGCCCCTGCGGGTGCTGTTCACGGTGATCGCGCCCTTCGCCCTGACGCTGCATGTGCCCGCCGCGTACATTTTGGGCAAGCCCCTCTACGGCTGGCCGGACTGGACGGCCTTCGTCACGCCCCTGGCCGGGGCCGCGCTGTTCGGCGTGATGTACCTGGTGTTTCAGAAAGCCATGAAGTTTTATCGGTCAACGGGAAGCTGAATCAATCAGATAACAGAGTACAGAGTTCAGAGTACAGATGTTTTTGTCTAATCCATGCGGGAATTGAAACTGAACGTGTATATAAATCTGAACTCTGTACTCTGAACTCTGTACTCTCTTTCTTTCCCATTCTGAATTGAAAAGGAGGAGAAACAATGCCCTCCATCATCACCCAGGCCATCGTCCTGCGCCACGCGGACTACCGGGAGCATGACCGGATGCTGACCCTTTTGTCCCCCTCCATGGGGCGCATCGAGGCGGTGTGCCGGGGGTGCAAGCGGCCCCAAAGCCCGCTGCTGGCGGCCAGCGAATGGTTCGCCCTGGGCGAATATGTGCTCTACGCGGGCAAGGGCCGGATGAACGTGTCCTCCTGCAACGTGACGGAGAGTTTCTATCCCCTGCGCACGGACTATGACCGGCTGAAATACGCCACCTATATCCTCTCCGTAGCCGAAGCCGCGGCCCAGCCCGGTGAAAGAACGGTGGAGCTGTTCACGCTGCTGGCCCGGTCCCTGTCCCGCCTGGCGTATACCGACAAGGACGCCCAGGCCGTCGCCGCCGCGTTCCTGCTGCATTTCTCCGCCATCAGCGGCTACCGGCCCAGGCTGTCCCACTGCGTCAGCTGCGGCAGGCGCGTGGAGGATGAGGAAATCCGGCTCATGGACATTGAGGAAGGCGGCCTGCTTTGCATGAACTGCCAGAGCAGCCTGCGCCCCGCCCGGCCCGTTACCCCGGCGCAGGTGCGCTGGATGCGGGACATATTGCAGCGGGGCATCGACAAAACCGACCTGCCGGAATCCGACGCCCCCGGCGCAGTGCTGGGCGAGTACGTGGAAACGCGCATGGAAAAGCCCCTCCGGCACGAGGGGCTTTGGCGGTAAAAAGGAGGCCAAAATGCAAATCAGAAGTATGCGCCCGGAGGATCTGCCCGGCGTGATTCAAATATGGAACGGCTGCGTCTCCTCCGGCGAGGTGCTGTATTACCCCTTGAACGAAGAATACTTTCGCCGGAAGTTTGTTGAAAATGCGGGCTGCGAACCCGGGCATCTGATGGTCGCTGAAAGCGGCGGCCGGGTGGCTGGCTTTGTCCATGGCGTCGCGCCGGGGTCGTTTCCCGGAAGCAGGCCGGGCGCGGCCTACCTGACCGTATTGATGGTGGATGCAGCCAGCCGCGGAAAGGGCATCGGCAAGGCGCTGCTTCGGGCGTTCGCGGACCGCATGCGGAGGCGCGGCGCGAAAACGCTGTATATATCCAGCCTGAATCCGGTCAATCTCGATTGGCGCATTCCCGGAACGCCGGGCCACGACCACAATAATATGCCGGGGGCGGACGCGGAATCCGCCGGGTATCCCTTCCTGCTGCGCTGCGGCTTTTCCGTCCGTTACCGGGAAGTGGCGATGTATATGAATCTGGCGGACTGCCGCGCTTCGTCCCAAGCGGAAGAAATCAGGGAACGGCTGCAATCGGAGGGAATTTATACCGGCCCCTATGACGCAGCATGGAACTGCGGGTTCGACCTGATGTGCGATCATGTGGGCAGCGATTACTGGCGGGACGTGCTGCGGACGGAAATCGAAGCCTGGAAAACGGGAAAGGCCAACGCCGACCCCCGCATGTGGGCGGACGGCATCCCTCCCAAAGGGCCGAGAACGCTGCTCACGGCGGTGCATGAAGGGCAGATCGTGGGCTTTACCGGCCCGGTGGACCTGCAAAAAAGCGGGCGCGGCTGGTTCACCGGCATCTGCACTGACCCCGCTTATGAGCGCCGCGGCATCGCAACCGTGCTGTTCAGCCTGCTGATGGCGGAGTTTGTTCGGGAAGGCGCGCGGTTTTCCACCCTGTTTACCGGGCTGGACAATCACGCCCGGAGGGTCTATGAGAAAGCGGGGATGCGCCCCGCAAGGCAGTTTCACTTAATGGCCATGGAGCTGTAAAGGAGGAAGGAACCATGCCGAAAACCATTATGGCGGTAGGAGCCCATACGGGGGACGCCCAATTGACCTGCGGCATGCTGCTGGCAAAGCACGCCATGCATGGCGACAGGGTGATCATTGTGGATTTGACGGCGGGAGAGCGGGGCACTCCGGCGGGCTGGACGGTGAAGGACTTCCGGGCCTACAACATCCAATGCGCGGAAAAATTCGCCCGGAAAATCGGCGGCGAATCCATCGTGCTGGATACGCCGGACGGAGAGCTGTATGACACCAGGGAAGAAGAACTGCGCCTGGCGGAGATCATGCGCAAATACCAGGTGAACGCAGTGCTCTACCACTGGAAAAACAGCCTGCATAAAGACCATGAGGCGGCGCACCTGATCACCGATCACGCGATTTTCTATGCGTCCCTGGCCACGTTTGAGCATCCGCTGCCGCCCGCGCCAATCCGCAGCTTCATGTGCGCGGAGAACTGGGAGGATGAGCCGGACTTTTCTCCCTATTACTGGTTTGATGTAACAGAATCCTTCCCGGTATGGAAGGACGCCATCCGGGAGCTTTGGCTGGCCGAGCATTCGACAAGCTTTAAATACCTGCGGTATTATGAAGCGCTGAGCGTCGTGCGCGGCGCGCGCATCGGCGTTGACCATGCCACCTGCTTCGGAACGAGCCCCACCGCGAAAAGGCAGCGCCTTGAATTGCTGTAAGAGAGGCCGCGCCGCATGGAAAGGATTTGATCGCTTGAACAAAGAAAGCGAGCAGCATAAAAAAGCCTGGGAATATGACGCATACAATTTCTGGGTGCGGCATAACGGCAAACCGGAGGAAAGAGCGAAAGAAGACGCTGAAAATCCCAGGAAGATGCTGCGTCGGTACGCCGATTATTTTGATCATTTTCAGGGCGTAAAGGTCGCCAATATCTGCGGCTCCTGCGGCAAGAAAGCCATTCCGCTGGCCTTGCTTGGCGCGGAGGTTACGGTCTTTGATATTTCCGAGGACAACAAGCGGTATGCCGTGGAAACGGCCCGGGCCGCGAATGTCCGCATTGGCTTTGAAGTGTGCGACATCCTGGACATTGACCTGGAGAAATACGGAGAACACTTTGACGTGGTCTTTATGGAGGGCGGGATTCTGCATTATTTCCATGACATTGACGCATTCATGAGGATGATGTACAGCTTGCTGAAGCCGGGCGGAAGGATGATTTGCAGCGACTTTCACCCTTTCACCAAGATCCTGGACGCGCTGAAGCTGGAGCAGCCCGCCATGAGCTATTTTTCGACGGAGGTATTCGAGGGCGAAATGGCCCACGCCCGGTTTTATCCCGAAGAGATCCGCCGCCAGATCCCCAAATGCAGGTACAGGAAATACACCGTCAGCGAGATCATCAACGCCATCATCGGCAACGGTTTCACGCTCATGCGGTTTGACGAGCATCCCGCCTGGGAAAACGAAAAGCTGCCGGGAGAATTCACGGCGATTGCGGTCAGGAATTAGCGGATCGCCGCGGAGGTCAGGAGCCTTCGTTGCCTGCATGCGGCGTTGACTTCCTTTCTGAACCGCAGTATAATGGAAGCAAAAAAAATCGCAGCATGAAAGCAAAGGAGTGTTTCGCATGAAGAAAACCTGGCCGCTGGATACCGCCATATCCTTTGATCCTTACTTTGGAGAGCCGAACCGCGACGGCGATCAGGGCTATGAAATCCAGCCGGACGGCAGCGTGTTCCTCCGCCTGAAAGCGCCCGGCGCGAAGGAAGTGGCGCTGGATCAGTTTGGGAACATGCACCCCCTGCAAAAGGCAAACGATGAACTGTGGGAAGGCACAGTGAACCTGGGCCGGGGCTTCCAGTATTTCTTCCTCAAAATCGACGGGAACGACGTGCTCAGCCCCTATCTGCCCATCGGCTATGGCTGCTGCCGCCCCATGAATTTCCTGGATATTCCCGTGCCCGGCGAGGAGGAATGGGGTACCCTGGACGATATTCCCCACGGCGCTGTGACCCGGCATTACTTCCCCTCCTCCGTCACCGGCAAGCAGGAAATCTGCCTGGTGTATACCCCCGCGTCCTATGACCCGAATAAAAAGTACCCGGTGCTGTATTTGCAGCACGGCTACGGCGAAAACGAAACGGGCTGGGTGTATCAGGGCCACGTGGGCCGCATCGCCGACCGGCTGCTGCACGAGGGCAAAATGAAGGAAATGCTGATCGTGATGGGCAACGGCATGACCCAGGGCGACGACATTCACCAGGGGCGGATGCTGTTCCCCCAGGTGCTGCTGACTGATCTGATTCCCTTCATTGAAACCCATTATCCCGTGCTGACCGATAAATGGCACCGGGCCATGGCGGGCCTGAGCATGGGCAGCTTCCAGACCAGCCTGGTGACCCTGACCCATCCCGACCTGTTCGGCTATGCCGGCCTGTTCAGCGGTTTCCTCCGGGCGATCCGGGAAGGGAAGAACGAGCACCTGGCCCTGCTGGACGACAAAGAAAAATTCCAGGCGTCTTTCAAAGTGTTCTATCGCGCCATGGGTACGGGCGACCAGTTCTTTGAAGCCTTCCGGGCCGACGATCAGCTGGTGGAGGAAAAGGGCGTGGATATGACCCGCCGTACCTTCCCCGGCGGCCATGACTGGGGCGTATGGCGCAGGTGTATCCACGATTTCCTGCCCATGATTTTCCAGGAATAATCCTGAATCGGATGCAAAGCATGGAAAGCGCAGGGGATAAGGAAGCCTTGGCTTGACTTATCCCCTGCGCTTTTCTCTTGCTTTTCTTTGCAGATGCGCCAGCTATTGTTTTCTCCCGCGGTCACTTTCGGATGAATACCTGTTCCAGTATTTTTCCTTCCGCGCCGGGCAGGGTCAGGCTGTGTCCCGCCAGCACCAGCAGCAGCACCAGCAGTGCCACCATCATGAACTTGGTCACGCGCTCCAGGCCGCCCTGCAGGCCGAAG
>CADBCX010000029.1 GCA_902793245.1 uncultured Eubacteriales bacterium
CTTTGTCATGACCTTTTTGCCCATTTGACACGGCATTTTTTTCATTTGGCCCCTTATTCGCTGCTGTGTGAATTTTGGGTGGTTGCGGAGGAGACTCTAGTTACTGCGCCGGTCTGGACCATCTGGAAACTGATTCGATCACTTTTGCATTTTGGACATCGTACTTGTCTGGCCATGAATAGTAACGCCTTCCTTTCTATTGTCAACTGGTGATTTCATATCATCCATTTGTCATACAAATTATAGCACAATTAGCCCATAATGTTATAGTCGTACTGAAAGATTTTTTTATGCTCAATTTGCATGTATCATAGAGCTGGGGTGATATGATGGATGTGAAGGGGCGCTTACAGCAATTGATGGATGAACGGGGCTGGACGATTTACCGGGTGGCAAAGGCAGCGGACATTCCTTGGTCAACAGTTCGCAACTTATTCAAGCGGAATACAGAACCATCCATTACCACCCTGGAAAGCATCTGCCGCGGCATGGGCATGACCCTTCCCCAGTTTTTTGACTTGGAGAATCAGATGGGGCTGACGGACGAGCAGCGGCAGTTAATCAACCAGTGGAGCAGGCTGAACGACCGGAACAAGCGGCTTGTGAGCGAACTGGTGGATGCGCTGAACGAAAAGACATGACGGATTGGATGCAGTGAGGGGATGACTCTGTTCAGATATGGACGGGGTTTTCTTTTTTAGGCGAAGGATGCGCTCAGGATGACATGCAAGCAAAATGCGTTCGCCTGCGCTCAGAGTCTGCGCTGAACAGAGCCAAAGGCATGACAGAAAGCGGCACATATCATCAATAACCTGTCAGCCGGATGTTTTCAGGCTCCAGGCCCGAGGCGTCCCGGGCGATTTCCAGGAAAAAAGCCGCTTCATCGGCGGTGAGTTCTCCGGGCAGAAACACGGTCATGCTCCCGTTCCGGGCCACGCACAGCGCGTCCGCATAGCCGTGGGCCGCCAGCGCGCCTTCCACGGCCAGCTCGATTTCATCATTGGCGGTTATTTCAACCAATTGTTCTTCCGCCATGGATCGGGTTTCCGGATTTGTGAGTTCGCTTGCCGCCAGGGTGGTGAGCAGGGATTGTTCCATGGCGCGGGTTTCCCTGCGCCGGGCACGGTAGACCTCCGCCGGGTGCGGCGCGGTTGTGGCGGCAACGGACGCTAAAGGCAGGCCGGCTGCGGATTCCGGCGCGCCTTTCAGGAACGTCAGCACCAGCGCCGCGGCCACCGCCGCAAGCATCAAAACATTCAAAATCCGGTCTTTCATGGTTTTTCCTCCATTAAAAAAACATCCACCCGGTTCGCGTCCAGGCCCAGCAGCGTTTCCGCCGCCCGCAGCAGGTTCAGCCGCACGGCGATGTCCCCGGCTCCCTGGGCCACGATCACCGCGCCCACCGGCGAACGATTGCCGCCCCCGAACGCGGACGCTTCCTGGGCGTAGTAGATGCTCACCCGCACCTCACCCGCTCCCGCGATCCTGGACAGCGTGGCGCTCACCCGCTGCTCCTCCTCCGTCATGCCTGCTTTGACCGCGCCGCCCGGCGGAAACAGCAGCAGCGCCGCCGCGCAGCATACCAGCGCCAGCAGCCAGGGCCAGTTTTTCATGGTTTTCAGCCTGTCCAGCCAAGACTTCATATGCGCGGCTCCTTTTAAGGCTTAGAATAGAGAGTGCAGCGTTCAGCCGTCCTTTTTTTAAGTTGAAGGGGAACGAGAGTACAGAGTACAGAGTGCAGAGTACAGATTTATTAAGTCGATTAATTCTGGATTTCGCAGCATGTTTACTATATTAACTGTACTCTGCACTCTGTACACTGTACTCTCATCCCCTCTCTACCTCCATAGCAGAATCGCTCCTCTCAGCATGCATACCATCATGCACAGCTCCACACCCAAGTCGGCATACCGGGAAGTATCGCCCTCGGGCAGGAGAAAGTCCAGCACCAGGCGGACAAGGCAGAGGCCCGTCAATTGTTTCAGAAAATCCATCATCGCAGCATCACCGTCAGGTTCCCTACCACCAGCATCTGCGCCACCAGCAGCAGGAACATGGCCCCTACCGACAGCTGAATCACGAACAGCAGCATCAAAATGTCCGAAAAATCCTGCAAACACGCACCGCCCCGCACATCGGACAGAGGTTCCAGCAGCGCCGCCCCCGCCCGGTACAGCATAGCCGCCGCCAGGGTTTGCAGCATGGGAACCGCCGCAACGGAAAACAGCAGCAAAAGCCCTGTTAAGCCCAGAGCGTTTTTGATCAAGAGCGACGCGCCTACCAGTGTATCCAAGGTATCGGCGAACATGCCGCCGACCACCGGCACAAAGTGGTCCATAGCGTATTTCGCCGTGCGCAGGGAAATGCCGTCCGCCGCTGCCGCGCCAAAGGATTGCAGGGCTGTAACGGAGATGAACACCGTGAAGCCCACGCCCAGCGTCCAAGTGGCTCCGGTCTTGAATAAAGCGGATAACCGGCTGATTTTCATGCGCGGCGACAGGTGGCTGAGAATCGCCGTGACCCCGGCGGACAAAGCCAATGGAAGCGTGACCGAACGCACCAGCGCCGTCATGGTGCCGCTGGCCGCCACCACCGCGGGCTGGAAAAACGCCGCGCCCGCCGTGCCGCCGACGGCAGCCAGCAAGGTCAGCAGCAAAGGAAAAAGCGCCTGCATCAGATCGGCCATCCGCGCAATGGCGTCCTGGGCCATCAGGATGTGCTGTCCCAGATCCTGCGCCATGCAGCCCGCCAGCAGCAGAAAGCACGCGGCGCTCAGGGTGTCGCCCAGCGCCTGCTTCGCAAAGGAAGCTTTCAGCCGCTGCATCACCCCACAGAACACCGCCGGGACGATCAGCCGGGCCAGCCGCCACGCGCTGGCTGTGAGCGCGTTGAAAAAACGCGAAGCCAGGGAGTGCAGCAGCGCTTCCGCATTCAGGCGCATATCGCCCCGGGCTAGGCGCAGAATCAGCGTTTGGAAGTCCTCGCCCTGGGGAAAAGCCTGGTCATAGGCTTCCTGCCATTCGCGCAAAGGCAAGCCATCCAGAGTGCTTTTCAGCGCTTCCTCCAAGGATTCGGCCTGGCTGCGGGCGCAGAAAAAGAACAGAAGGAACAGAGCAAGCAGGATTTTTTTCATGGGATGAAGGCGAGGGTCATTTCGCCGATTTCGTTGATCAGCGGCAAGGTCTCCACCATGAGCAGCATTTTTCCGCACAGGGCCGCTTTGCCCGCCAGCCCGTCCTCGCCCGCGTCGCGGCAGGCTTGTACGGCGAACTCCGTCACATACGCCATGGCGACCAGCTTCAGTAGCAGCGTGACCGTCCGCTGTCCGATCCCCGCCCGCTCCGACAGGCTGCGGAGGGCTTCCACTGCCGGGGCAATGCAGGTGAGCGCGAAAAAAAAGAGCATCAGCCCCGCCGCCATCGCCGCCGCCGCTCCCGCCTGGCGGTGGGCTGAACGCAGGGTGAAGCTGAGCATCGCCGCCGCCGCGGCAAAGCCCGCCATCCGCAGCGCGTCCGTCATGGCAGCTGAAACACCGCCTGCACCTGGGCCAGCACGTCCCCCGCCAGATTCACCACCATCATCACCACGATCAGGATGCCCGCCACTGTCGCCACTGTGGCGATGTCCTCCCGTCCCGCCTTTGTCAGCGCCTGGCAGATCACCGTCACCAGCAGCCCTACCCCGGCAATTTTCAGCAGCACATGGATTTGCATAGCACTGACTCCTTTCTCAGCACAGCAGGATGAACGCCGCCGCCCCGCCCAGCCAGCCGAGACTGGTGTAAAGGCGGGTATTTTTTTCCCGGGCCTCGCGGCAGGAGGAACGAAAGACGGCCCATTGGCTGCGGGCGTAGGAAATGGCCTGGGACTGGGCTTGCAGAGAAGGGGAAAAGAGCCCCGCGAGGCAGTCGTTCAGCACGCCGCGTTCGGCGGGGAGCAGAAGGCTGTCCCAGGGCAGGGCGTCCAGCAATGCTTCCACGGGGGCGGCGGGCATGGTTTCCAGGCGTTTTATCAGCTCCGGCAAGATCGGTTCGTTTTCTTCCGCGCCTCGGCGCAGGACGTCCGTCAATTCCGCGCCGCTGTGGTTCACGGCGGCTTCCATCCGCAGAAGCGCGCCTTCCCAGGCTTGCAGCAGCGTGTCCCGCCGGTTCAGGTGTTCCGCAGCGCTCTTGCCCAGCGCCACGCAAGCCCCGGCGCCCAGCACAGCCAGGGCAATCATGTCCCTGCCTCCTCGAATCGCGGCGCTTTGCCCGGCGATGAGAGAACAATGTACTTTTGAAATACTCCTTGCCGCAGCAGCGTTTCCATTCCCTGCCTTTCCATCGCGTCCCGCACGCTTCCCCCATGAATCGTGGCCAGGACCCGCACTCCGCACCGGCAGGCTTCCATCACCGCCGCCGCGTCCTCTGGGCTGCCAAGCTCGTCCGTGGCAACCAGCTTCGGCGACATGGCGCGAATCAGCAGCAGCAGTGCTTTTGCCTTGTCCATGCCGGTGATCACGTCGGTGTTGGGGCCCACATCCAATTGCGGTATCCCGTTCCGGCAGGCAGCAATTTCACCGCGCTCGTCGGCGATGCCCACCTGCGTTCCGTCCAGGGAAAATAAACGGATCAGGTCTCGCAGGAGCGTTGTTTTACCAGACCCGGGCGGGCCGATGATCAAAGCGGAGCGCCCTTGCAGTTGCGGATATATGTCCTTCCCAACCCCTTGGACCTGATGCGCCAGCCGCACGCAGAGGCTGGTAATTTCCGTGAAACCCTTCGGCCCCATTTCTCCGCACACGCCCAGCCGGTGCCCGCCGGGAAGTGGCACGAAGCCCTGCGCCAGTTCCGCCTGCCGCGCCGCCAGCGCATGGCCCGTCAGCGCCTGGGCCGCCTGCAAAACATCCTGCGGCGTAAGACGATAGCGCCCCCGCCAGACCCCGTCCGGCAGCGTCACCGCCGCGCCTTGCCCCGGCCGCAGCCGCACTTCCCTTGCCTGCGCCCAGTCCACATCCCCCCAGCCCGTTTCCCCGGGCACGATCAAACGCCAGTCCATGTTAAAGATTATGAACGGGCGCAAAAAAATATGCCTCCGAAACGGAAGCGTTGGTTTTTTGAGTGAGGAGTTAGGAGTGAGGAGTTTTATACAGTCGAACAATGAAACACAGACTTGGCTTCACGCTGAAAGCATCACCATTCTTTAACTTCTATCTCCTCTCTCCTAACTCCTCACTGAAATAACTCCTAACTCCTCACTGATTTACCAGCCACTCCGTCGCCAGGCGCACGGTGAGCAGGGCCAGCACGCCCAGCATCACGAAGCGGATGAGCTTCGCGCCTTTGGTGAGGGCCAGCTTCGCGCCCAGCCAGCCGCCCAGAACGGAACAGGCCATGGCGGGAAACGCCAGGGCGAACAGCACGTTACCTGCCGCAATGCGGGTGATAAGGGACGCGATATTGCTGAACAGGTTCACCGGCTTCGCGGTGGCGGAGGCCGTCACCAGATCCATCCCCAGCAGGTGGGTGAACAGGATGATCAAAAACGTGCCGGTGCCGGGGCCGAAAAAGCCGTCGTACAATCCGATCGCCAGGCCGATCAAAGCGCAGATGGGATACTGACGTTTCGTCACGGGCTTGGATTCCTCCCGGCCCTTCCCCTTGAATAGCACCAGCGCCCCCACCACGGGAATGGCGAACAGCATGAAAATTTGCATGGCCCGGTTGCCAAGGGCCATGGCCGCGCGGGTGCCCAGCCAGGAGCCCGGCATCGCCGCCGCCGCCGCGATCAGCGCGGGAACCATGAGCAGCTTGCCGCTTTTGAAATACCGGATGGTCGCCATCAGCGTGCCGAAGGTGGAGGAAAACTTGTTGTTGCCGGAAGCAAAGTCATAATTCAGCCCGGCCACCGTGTACGCGGGCAGGGAAATCAGCCCGCCGCCCCCGGCAATGGCGTCGACGGTAGACGCCAAAAACACCATCGGCAGCACGATCAAATACATTTGCAGCGTGACCTGCATGCGTTTTTCCTTCTTTCGCTGTCTTTATGCGTCCTCATGGAGAAAGACCTTCTCCGCGAACAGCTTCGGGGGCATGAAGGCGCGGTACAGGGCGGCGTACTTTTCTTTTGCTTCCGCCGTGGAAATCGGCTTTCCCACGGGCAGGGTGAGGATTTTGAATTGCACGCCGTACACGGTGGCTTTCATGTCCGCATCCCGCAGGCCGTTGCGCAGGTAAAACGCCAGACGGCGGCTGCGCTTCTCCGCTTCCTCCGGCGTATCCGCGCACACGGGGTCGTCCACCTCCAGCAGCACGCAGTCCATATCCCGCAGCGGCCCGGCAATCAGCGCCTGCAAAAACCGGCTGCCCACGCCCTGGCCGCGCAGCTCCTGTTTGACGGCGAAGTAATCGAACAGGGCGCAGGGCCTGCCTTGCTCTTTCAGCTTCACAAAATAAGCGTAAGCCAGGATTTCGCCTTCGCTCACCGCGCCATAGCAGACGTATGTATCCCGTTCCAACGCCCGCTCGATCATACTGATCGGCTTCAGCTCGTCCGGGGGAAAGTCCTGGGTCATACGCTCCCGATACAGAGTCCTTATCTGGGAAAGGGAAAGTGTTTCAATCGAAAAATCAGCCATTCTGAGCCTCCTGCCTTTTGTCCAGCCGTGATTATAGCATAACTGTTGCCAAGATAAAAGTATCCCCGCGTCGAAAAATCGGCGCGGGGTTGGACGCTTTGGAAAGATCAGTGATCGATCATAGCGTTGCAGTAAGCGAATGCGCCGGATTCGATCACCTCGATGGTACTGGGCAGCGAGATGAATTTTAAGGTTCTGTTGTTTCTGAACACATCCGGGCCGATCGCGATGACCGTATAGGTGAGATTTCCTTTCTGAACCTTTGATGGGATTTTCAGGCTGGAGGCCTTGCCCCTGTAGGCGGTCACGACCGCGCCTTCGGGGGTAAAGGTATAGGCCACGCCGTCCACTTCAACGCCGTTCTGCGCGGTGGAGAGCAGCTCCACCGGGGCGCTTTCGGACATTTCGCTGCGCAATGGATTGCCTGATGCTGAACGGGAAAGCACGGCGGCGACGGAATAGCTGTAGCTGTTGCGGGACAGATCCAGGCCGTTGTCGGTATAGGAACAATCCGTCAGCGTTTGAATCAGTTCGGGCTCGCCATCGTTTGTGGAACGGTAAAGCTCATAGCCGACGGCGAATTCCGTTGGCCCCCATATGACGAGAACGGAGCTTTCCGTTTGCTGCCATGCGCCTATCGCGGAAGGGGCGGAATTGATGAGGGTTTCCAATTCAGGCAGATTCCCGGACTGGTCCGCGGGCAAGTAAGGATCGTCGCCCGACAGGATGGAAACGACGTTCGACGAGATCATTTCACCATTGTCAATAACGAGGCACTTGAACCGATACCCGGAGATCGCGTTTGTAACGGTAAAGCTGAGCGCGTTGGTATTGGCATTCTGAAATGCCGAACTGTTGCTCAGGATCGTTGCCCAATGTTCGCCATCTTTGCTGCGCCGCCACTGGTACTGGATGGATTCGCTGCCCTCAGCCACCACGGTGAAGGTGACAAAATCTCCCTCCCGCGCCTGAACGCTGATGGGCTGTTGGAGAATTTTGAGCGTTCCGGCGGCGGCGCCGCCGTTATCCGGGGGCAGAGTTGAAGCCGGAGGCTGTTCTGTTGCCGAGGCGGGATTGGGGGTTGCCTTTCCGCCTGTCTGGCCGGTCTTCGCGGAAGCGCTGTTGTTCTGGGTATTGTTCTTTGCTTCCGTCTTCCGGCTGAAAGCGTCCGGAGAAACGCTGCGCACGTCCGTGGCAAAGCTGCTGTTGAGCAGCGGGCACCCGGCGAATGCGTATGCGCCGATCACAGACAGTTTGCTGTTCCCGCTGATTACGATGTTTTGAAGGTTCTGACAGTTCTCAAAAGCGCCGCCTTCGATTTCCGTTACAGAATCGGCCAGATATACGGTGTTGACGGCTTTGTTTCCGGCAAAAGCGCCGCCGCGGATCACCTGCACGCCATCGTCAACGGACACGAAGGAGGCCTTTCCATTATACTTGATCAGCGCGGTTTTGTCGTCGTTGAGCACAAAATCGCCGTCCGCCAGGATGGCCGAAGGCGCGCTGAGGAAGCAAAAGAGGACGGCGGCAAGCAGCAGGCTCAGCATTTGATTTCTTTTCATCGTGATTCCTCCATGAGCATTTTTCCTCTGCTCCAATTCATCATACCCCGAAAAAGCGCTGATTTCAATAGTCTTCCGGCGGAAAAATGGTTTTCTTTTTTTACCGTGGCATTTCCAGCCATCTCTGCCTGTACCAGTTCCGCAGCGCCAGGAGCAGAGTAAAATTCATAAACACATTGTTGAACCCGGATTCAAACATCCCATACAGGATAAAAAGCGCGTACACGAGGATGGAATACCGGTCCTGGTCCAGGCAGGCTTTCCTGAACGCGGCAACATACAGAACGGCGTAGAAAAGCAGAAGGAGCGGGCCGGCCTGAATCAGCGTGCGCAGGTATGCCACGTCAAGCAGAATGGGGCTTTCATGCTGAACCCTCGCCATCCGGACGGACAGCAGATGCACGCGCTGGCCAAACGGGGAAATGCCGTACTGCCGGTAGACTTTCAGCGAATTCCAGAACCGGTTGCTCATCAGCAGGTCAAATTCCCGGAAAACAGGATTGCGCTGGCAAAGGTACATGGCGGCAATGGAAAAGCCGATGATGAGCAGCGGAAACAGAGCCCAGAAAACCCGCGCGGCCTTACGGATGGGACGGCGGCGGAAAGCCCAGGGCAGCAGCAGCGGAAACGCTGCGGTCAGGGCGATGGCGGTGCGGTTCAGCGTCAGGAAATACAGGGGAACGATGCCCGCCAGAATCGCCAGGGCGTACAGCGGGCCCGGCCTGCGGCGGGTCAGCCATGCTTCCTCCAGCACCAGCGACATGGCCAGGCTCGCCAGCGTGTTGGGATGGTTGAAGCCCAGGGAATAGCGCAGCTGCGGCGAGCCCATGCGGTAGGTGATGTAGTTTTCAATGGCTCCGATCAGCGCGCCGGAAATGATGAACAGCGTCAGGAACAGCCGGGCAGCGAAGTCGATCCACAGCGCTTTCCGGGTATCCACATTCCATATGCCCAGCCATGCCGCCAGCAGGTAAAACAAATGATTGTAGCCCGAGCGGAAAAAGGAGAACATGATCAGCAGGCATACGGCGCAGGTGAACAGCAGCGTGGTCAGCCTGTGGTTTCCATCCCACACCATCTTCCCGGCCATAACGAGCAGGGAAGAAGTCCGCAGGAACATGCTGACAAAATGCGCGGCCGCGGTGCCGTTCAAGGTGGAATAACTGATCAGGATGGCGTCGGCCATGCACAGGAGGTAGGAAAGCAGATACAGCCCGTCGGAAGCCCGCAGGCGGAACCTGTCCGCGTCCAGCCTAACGCAGCTCATGCAGAACCTCCATGACGCGGGACGCCGTTTGTTCCGCTGTGAAGCAGGCAAGCGCCCGTTCTTTCCCTGCCCGGGCCATCTTCGCGGTTTCTTCGGGGCGTTCCCGCAGCCGGTTCAGCCGTTCCGCCAGCGCGGCATAATCTTTGGGCGGATAAAGCAGGCCGGTTTTGCCGTCCAGGATGATTTCCTTCGTTCCGCCCGCGTCGGAACCAACCACAGGCAGCCCCGCCATCATGGCTTCCACCGTTGTGCGTCCGAAGGGCTCCAGCCAGGAGCAAACCAGCTCCACGTCCGTTTCGCTTCTGACCGCGGCAAGATCGTCCACTTCATCCAGGAAACAGACCCTGCTTCGCAGCCCCAATTGCTCGGTCAATTTCCGCAGGCGGCGGGCATACGCGGCGCTTTCGTAAGCGGGAGTCCGCCCGGCGAGAGAAAGGTATGCGTCCGCTTTGTATTGGCGGACCAGGATATCCAAAGCCCGGATGGCGTCCTCCTGGCCCTTTGCGGGCGTGAGCCTGCCCGCCAGCAGCAGGCGGAAGCCCGTATGCGCCCGGCGTTCCACCTGGGTATACCGTTCAGGCTCCAGTCCATTGTAAACCGTCCGCAGCTTGTCCGGCGATAGATGCTTGGAAAAATCATCATACAGCGCGCGGGATACGAGGATGATTCTGTCGGAATCCCGGTTCATCCGGCTGTACCAGCAGGGCGGAAACCAGGTGCGGTTTTCTTTTGAGAAGCTGCGGACATGCCAGACGTGGGGCTTGCCGCGCAGGCGCGCCAGATACCCGCCGACGCAGGTCATGCGCTCGTTGGTGTAATACAGATCAAAGTCGGCGGGCAATTGCCTGTTCAGCCTTTGGGCTTCCATTTTATCCAGGAACGGCGCGGCAAGCAGCTTGGCGGCTCGGAGAATGTCCTTGGGTTCCCGGTGAAACACCGTGCAGCAGGAATGGTAACGCCCTGTATACACAGGAATGCCGATGGCCCGGCAGCGCTGTTCCAGCGGCGTATTTTCCCCCGGAATCAGCACGGCGGGCGAAACATCGTGCCGCTTCCGCAGTTCCGCCATCAGGGTGAGCAGAGACCGGTTCGCCCCGCCGCTGATTTTCCCGCTGTGGGCAACGAATAGTATCTTCATCTGAATCACCCTTTGCCGTGATATGTATGATTCAAAAACGCTGCCATTGCCGCCAGATCGTATCCTGCCCGGATGATTTCCGCCGCATGCGTCCGACGCGGTTCCTTGCCGGTTTGCGCAAGGATGATGTCCGCCCAGGCCGCCGGGCTGTCCGACAGCGGGAGCCAATGCAGCAACGGGGTTACGGCGACGGCTTCGGGAATCACGCCTTGGGAAGCGAAGCAGGGCAGGCCCGATGCCTGGGCTTCCAGCAGCGCATTGCCGCAGCCCTCGAACCGGGAGGGAAACACGAAGGCGTCCATGGCCCAGAGCAAGGGAGCGACCCGTTCTGTCGCGCCGTAAAAGATCACTTTATCTTCTATCTCCAGTCGTTCCGCCTGCTCCCGAACCGCCGCTTCTCCTTCACCTTCCCCCACCAGCAGCAGCCGGGCGTCGGGGTTTCGCTGTGCGATTTTGGCGAATATATCCAACAGAAATTCATGGTTTTTCTGATAGCTGAAATGGCCCACATGGCCGACCACAAAGGCGTTTTCCAGCCGCAGCGCGTTCCGGGTTTCATTTCGTCCCGCCGGGTCGAACGAGAACCGTTCCGTGTCGATGCCGTTTTTCAGCACGCGCACCCGGCCCTTCCGCATGTCCGAAGCGGAAAACAGCCAGCGGGCGGACAAATCGGAGTTTGCCAGCCTTCCATTCGCCATCCAGCCGAAAAGGTGTTTACAAACTTTGTGGGCCAGCACCTTCACCAGCCTGGATTTCCCGCCCGCGCCGATGCCGTTGTTCCGGGCGTGGACGATGCGCACGGGCACGCGGTACACCCACGCCCACAGCAGATACATCAACTCCACCCCGTGGCAGGCGTTGAAGTGAACGGCGCCGTAATGCCCGTCCCGCAGGATGCGCCGCACCGCGAAGAAATTCGCCAGGGTGCGTTTGCCGGGGCTGCCATACCGCCTGTCCAGCGTGACCAGCTTCCTGGCCCCCGCCGCCTGGATTTTCTCGTCAAACAGGGCGGTGTCGTCCTCGCTGAACGCCAAATCAAACTGAATTTCCTTCGGGTCAAAATACGGCAGCAGGTTCACCTGCACCCGCTGGATGCCGCCGGGCTGCCATTTCTCGCAGTACCAGAACACTTTGATCATGGCTCAGTCCCCGATGAAGTCCCGCAGCAGTTGGATGATGCTGTCGTTTCCGGACTGATAAGGAACCAGCCCGGCGCTGTCAATGGTCAGGATGGCGCGTTCCAAGCCGCCGATGTCCTCCACGTTCACGATGCAGCGCTGTTTCGCCAGCGCCCGGGCGATTTCCAGCTGGTGGTCGCTCACGTGCTCGCCGAATGCGGCGTACCGGGGCACGGCGATGACCTTCTTTCCCTTGAGCAAGCCCGTCATGATGGAGCCTTCGCCCGCGTGGGTCACCAGCAGGTCGCAGTCCCCGATGGCTTTGTCGAAGTCGCTCTTGTCCATGAACCGCTGCCACTTTACATGCTTCGGTTCATAGGTCGCCGCGCCGATCTGGGCCACCACCTCATCCTGAATGATCCCCTCGCCTTTCAGCCGGTCCATTTCCCGAATCAGCCGGTCAAAGGGAAACTTCTGGGAACCTGTAATGACAAAAATCAAAATACCCGCCCTCCCAGCACAGCCTTGGGATACACCTTCAGCATTTCTTCCCACTGAACGATGAACAGGTCGGCAAATTTGTACGCCAGCTTCCCCGTCAGTGTCGGCGCGTCCACGTTGAACATGCACTCGATGAAGATGATTTTCTTGCCCATCCACTTCCCCAGCAACAGCGCGGGATAGGCCACCATCGCGCCGGTGGAGAGCACCGCGTCGGGCTTTTCTTTCAGCAGGATATAAAAGGTTTTGAAAAAGCAGCCCACATACTGAATCAGGCTTTTCAGTTCCTTCCGGTTCACCTGGGGCATGAGGTACACCCTGTCCTGCCAGCAGTTCACCTTGTACTCCGTCTTTTCAGTAATCAATACGGTATCGTAATATTCTTTCAGTTTCCTGAGGGCCAGCGCTTCTTCCAGGTGTCCGCCGGAAGACGCCGCCATGAGGATTTTCTTTCGTGCCATGTCAATACGCGCCCCTTCCCGACAGCACCGCTTTTACCGTTTGCAGCAGGATTTTGATATCTGTGCCGACGCTTTGTTCGTTGATATACCGCAAATCCATTTCCATCCATTCGTCAAAGGACACGTCGTTCCTGCCGCACGCCTGCCAGTAGCAGGTGATTCCCGGCTTCACCAGCAGCCTTTGCAGCTGTTCTTCGGTGCATTTTTCCGATTCGTAGGTAGGCAGCGGACGCGGGCCAACCAGCGACATATCGCCCTTGAGCACGTTGAACAGCTGGGGCAGCTCGTCCAGGCTGGTTCTGCGCAGGAACCGCCCCACCTTCGTTACCCGCGGGTCGTTTTTCATTTTGAACGCCGGGCCGTCCAGCTCGTTATATTGTTCCATCTCCGCCCGCAGTTTGGCGGCATTCCTTACCATCGTGCGGAATTTATACATGGTGAAGGGCCTGTTTTTCCATCCCGCCCGTTTCTGCCGGAAGATCACGCTTCCCTCCCGTTCCGACGCAACGGCGGCAGCAAGCAGCAAAAGCAGGGGTGACAGAACAATCATTCCCATCAGGCTGAACACAATATCGGCGGTTCGTTTCACAAAACGGTAACCGGTGTTTCCATTCGGGCGCACATTGGTCATAGGCTCAGTATCCTTTTGAAATACCGGATGGTTTTATCCAGCCCATCTTCCAGCGAAGTTTCAGGCCGCCAGGCCAGTTTTTCCTTGGCCAGCGAAATATCCGGCCTGCGCTGAACCGGGTCGTCCCCGGGCAGCGGCAGATACACCAGTTCAGAAGATGAACCCGTTTTCTCTTTGATTTTCCGGGCCAGCTCCAGCACGGTGATTTCCTCGGGATTGCCCAGGTTCACCGGGCCTTGAAAACTGTCCTCCGTTTTATTCATCATGTTCAGAATGCCCTGAATCATATCGTCCACGTAACAAAAGCTCCGGGTCTGGCTGCCGTCGCCATGAATCGTGATGGGTTTGTTCTGCAGCGCCTGGGTGACAAAATTGGAAATCACCCGCCCGTCCGCAAGATCCATACGGGGGCCGTAGGTGTTGAAAATGCGGATGATTTTGACTTTCACGCCAAATTCCCGCGCATAATCGAAGCACAGCGATTCAGCGCATCGCTTGCTCTCGTCGTAGCAGGAACGGATGCCGATGGGGCTCACATTGCCGAAATAATCTTCTTTCTGCGGATGAAGCAGCGGATTCCCATACACTTCGCTGGTGGAAAACTGCAATACCTTCGCGCTGTATTTCTTCGCCAGCTCCAGCGTGTTCAGCATGCCCATCACGCAGGTTTTCGTGGTGGAGGTGGGCGAAAGCTGGTAAGCGCGGGGACTGGCCGGGCAGGCGGCGTTATAAATCTGATCCACGGGCTGATCAAACGGCTTCCTCACATCCCATTTCATGAATGTAAAACGGCTTGAGGCAGTCAGCGGAAACAGGTTTTCCATTCTTCCCGTGGACAGGTCATCCAGCGCGGTCACATGATTGTCCGGCGATTTGATGAGTTCCGCGCACAAATGGCTGCCCAGGAAACCGGCGCCGCCGGTAACAAGCACACGGTTCATTTGAGCATCAAGCCCCTTTTTCATTGGTATACAAAAAGGCCGATGATACAGGAAACAGGCAGAGCGATCCGCCCCCCTGTATTATTCAGCCGATTTTTTCCCTTTCATTATAGCATTTGGAAAACGATGTTTCAAGGGTTTTTCGGTTTTTTCCCTGGGATTTTTGGCATTTCGCTCTTGCAAGCCCGGCAAAAACATGTATAATTGAAGGAGAAACCACCGTGAACGCAAAGAAAGGAAGATTGCCATGATTGCCTGGAAAAATCTTGATACCACCGCGGCTTACGCGAAGCTGCAAGCGCTGAAAGACCATGTGAAATTGCAGGACGCCATGAGCGGCGAAAGCGGCGCGAAGCGGGTGAAGGAATACAGCGTGCCCATGGCGGGCGGCCTCAGCTATAACTACGCCGCCAAGCAGGTGGACGCGGAGGTGCTCGCCGCGCTCAAAGACCTGGCTGACGAAATGCAGCTCACCGAAAAATACGCCGCCCTGTACAACGGCGAAGTGATCAACACCGGCGAAAAGCGCCTGGTGCTGCACCAGCTCACCCGCGGACAATTGGGCGAAAACGTCATTGCTGACGGCGTGAACAAGCGGGAATTCTACGTCGCCCAGCAGGAAAAGGCCGCGGCCTTTGCGAAGAAAGTCCACGCGGGCGAAATCACCAACGCCGCCGGGGAAAAGTTCACCACCGTCGTGCAGATCGGCATCGGCGGCAGCGACCTGGGCCCCCGGGCCATGTACCTGGCCCTGGAAAACTGGGCCAAGCAGAACGGCTGCTTTAAGATGCAGGCCCGGTTCATCAGCAACGTCGACCCCGACGACGCGGCCAGCGTGCTCAAGGACATCGACGTGGCCCATTCCCTGTTCGTGCTGGTGAGCAAATCCGGCACCACCCTGGAAACCCTGACCAATGAATCCTTTGTCAAGGACGCGCTGAAAAACGCCGGCCTCAACCCCGCGAAGCATATGGTGGCCGTCACCAGCGAAACCTCGCCCCTGGCCAAGAGCAGCGATTACCTGGCCGCTTTCTTCATGGACGACTACATCGGCGGCCGCTATTCCTCCACCTCCTGCGTGGGCGGCGCGGTGCTCTCCCTGGCCTTCGGGCCTGACATTTTCGCCCGCTTCCTGGACGGCGCTGCCGAGGAGGACAAGCTGGCGAAGAACCCCGATCTGCTCAAGAACCCCGCCATGCTGGACGCGCTGATCGGCGTGTATGAGCGCAACGTGCAGGGCTATCCCGCCACCGCTGTGCTGCCCTATTCCCAGGCGCTTTCCCGCTTCCCTGCTCATCTGCAGCAGCTGGATATGGAAAGCAACGGCAAGTCCGTCAACCGCTTCGGCGAGCCCGTGGATTATGTCACCGGCCCCGTCATCTTCGGCGAACCCGGAACCAACGGCCAGCACTCCTTCTATCAGCTGCTCCACCAGGGCACCGACATCGTGCCCCTCCAGTTCGTGGGCTTCCGCAAGAACCAGGCGGGCATGGACGTGAACATTCAGGGCAGCACCAGCCAGCAGAAGCTGTGCGCCAACGTGGCGGCCCAGATCATGGCCTTCGCCTGCGGCAAGCAGGACGAGAACCCCAACAAGAGCTTCGCGGGCGGCCGTCCCTCCTCCATCATCATCGGCGACCAGCTCACCCCCGAAGCCCTCGGCGCACTGCTGGCCCACTTTGAAAACAAGGTGATGTTCCAGGGCTTTGTCTGGAACCTGAACAGCTTCGACCAGGAAGGCGTGCAGCTGGGCAAAGTCCTCGCCAAACGCGTCCTGGCCCACGACACCGACGGCGCGCTGAAAGAATACAGCGATTTGCTGGACATCTGATCCTTTCCTTTTTCTAAATTCTTAACAGCTTTCTTGTGAAGGACAACGAAACAGGGGCCTATGCGGCCCCTGAACCCTGCACCAGGGCGGTGACCGCCCTGGACCCGCAATAGCGGATGTTGCATGCATTGACGATCAAGTTTGGTTCCCGCTGTTACATGAAGGAACGAGGAAGCCAATCTTGACGCCGTGTTGCTTCTGGCCCGGCGGCGAAGCCGCCAACCCGGATGCTTTGCATCCGGGAAAGCCAAGGAATAAACCCCAGGAGAAAGTGAACTTTCCCCTGGGGTTTTTCCTGGCTTTCTTGGGCCAGAAGCTGTCAAACTATCGTGAATCCCAGCGCGTCAGGCGAAAGTTGTCGGTTTATTTCCAACGGCGTAATATCGCCAGATGTGGGTCCAGGGGGATCATCCCCCTGGTGCGGGTCTGGGGCGCATAGCCCCAGCGGTTCCCCACTTGTATTGTTCTTCTTCCGGTCATTCCCGCGGCGGATTCATTTTGAGGCGGAGGGCATCCGCCACGATTCTGTCCGCGGGGAGCCAGGCTAGGTCGTCCAGTTCCGAAAGGGCCAGCCAGCGGGCAGCCTCGTGCTCTTTCAGGGTCAGATGACCGGACGCCAGGGCGCAGCGGTAGCAGCCCATGGACAGATGAAAATCGGGATAGTCGTATTCCACCTGGACGAGCTTTTCGCCCACGATGATGTCCGCGTCCAGCTCCTCCCGAATCTCCCGCATGAGCGCCGCCTCTGGGGTTTCGCCGGGTTCGATCTTTCCGCCGGGAAACTCCCAGCCGTCCTTCTGCGGGCCGTAGCCCCGCTGGGTGGCGAAGAAGCGTCCCTCCGATTCGATCACGGCGGCGACCACTGAAACGGTTTTCATGTCGATTGCTCCATCCTGTCCAGTTCCGAAAGGAAGAATTGATTCAGCGCGTCCCAGCTTTTGGGCTGGAAGTTGGGCAGCTGGCGCAGGAATTCTCCCAATTGCTCGGTTTGTTCGTTCAGATAATCGTCCACCGCTTGGATGGGCTGGATTTCCGCGCTTTCGGGAAGGCTTTTCTTCATGTCCAGCAGTTCTTCGTTCACGCCCCTCAGCGCCGCGGGCAGCTGGGCGTCCACCAGGTCGGCGTACAGAATCGGCGGCGCGGAATTGTTATCCCGAATCCACAGGCAGGCCAGGATGGGCCGCAGGGCGTAGAAATACTTCTTCGGCTTCACCGTTTCTTTGCCCTTCAGGAAGATGCGGATGTTGTTGCCCGCCATGTGGTAATAGTGGTACATCATGCTCTTCTGGCAGAAGTATTCCCGGAGCAGGGGCGCGAAACGCCGGTCAAAATCAGAATCAAGATAGCGGATCTGTGACTGCATCCATTCGTAGATGGTGGGGTTGGATTTCCACAGCAGCCGCAGGGTTTTCTGCAGATCCCAGCCCGACACGTCCCAGGTGTCGTCGATGGGCATTTCGATCACGTCCCGGTGTTCGTTCAATTGCAGATAATCGTTACGGGGGCGGATGTAAATAAAACGCACGTCAAAATCGCTGTCCGGGGAAGCAAAGCCCCAGGCCCGGCTGCCGCTTTCGGCGGAATACAGCGCTTTCACGCCGTTCTGTATTTCTATTTCTTTTAGCTTTTGGGGAACCAGGAGATTCATTTCTTCTTGGGTTATCACGGTTTCACGCTTCTTTCTGGATCAAAACGGTGATCATGTCATCCCGAGCGAAGCGGAGCGAGAGCGAAGCGCAGTCGAGGGATCTGATCGTTGGCTTCACAGTGTTGTTCAGATCCTTCGACTCCGTTTCGCTCTCGCTCCACTCCGCTCAGGATGACAACGCTACTCCCGAACCAAAAGCGGCTAAGGAGTAACTCAAGTATATCAATCTGCACTCTCTCTGTCCTTACCTGTCTTCCCGGAAGTAGGACAGGCCCAGGGAGGACGGGGGCTGGTTTTCCCGCTTGTTGCGGATGGAAGTGACGATCAGCACCAGGATGGTGACCACATAGGGCAGCATTTTCAGGATGGGCTTGGCGGCCATGGTCACGTGAATCCAGTCGATGTTGGTGATGTAGCTGGAGCAGGAAAACAGGAAGCCGAACACGGTGGAGCCGATGATGGTCATGTGGGGCCGCCAGAGGGCGAAGATGACCAGCGCGATGCTCAGCCAGCCGAAGGCTTCCAGGCTCAGGTAGGCTTCCTGGGAGGCCATGTAGTCGATGATGTAGTAGAACCCGCCCAGGCCCGCGATGCCGCTGCCCACGCAGGTGGCCACATACTTGTAGCGGTTCACGTTAATGCCCACGGCGTCGGCGGTGCCGGGGTTCTCGCCCACGGCCCGCAGGTGCAGGCCCACCTTGGTTCTGAACAGCACATAGCTGGACGCAATCGCCACGATGATGGCCAGGAAGAACAGCACGCCGAGGCATTGCAGCGCGTCCTGCCGCCCGGCGAAGGGCCAGCGGTAGAACATCTTGGGGCCCACCAGGTACACGGTGGCGTCCATCTTGCTCATGATCACTTTCATCAGGCCCACGCCGAAGGTGGTCAGCGCCAGACCGGTCACGTTCTGGTTGGCCCGGAGGGTCACGGTCATAAAGGAGTAAATCAGGCCCATCAGCCCCGACAACAGCAGGGAGGACAGGATGCCCAGCAGCACAATCAGGAAGGGCGGAAGATTGGATTTGCCGATCAGGTTCAGCATCAGGCAGCCGCCCGCGCCGCCCATGCACATGATGCCGGGGATGCCCAGGTTCAGGTGCCCGGCCTTTTCCGTCAGGATTTCGCCGGTGGAGCCGTACATGAAGGTCGCGCCGAAGGCCAGGGAGTCAATGAGGAAATTCAGCCAGATGTTCATGATTTCACGTCCTCCTTTTTCACCTTCGCATGATGGCCCCGGAAATGCAGCTCATAGTTAAGGAAGAACTCACAGCCGATGATGAAGAACAGGATGATGCCGGTGATGACCGCGGGCAGCGCGCCGGACACGTTCAGATCCTGGCTGATCTGGGCCGCGCCCTGGTTCAGGAACTGGATGAGGGCGGAGGTCAGAATCATGAACAGCGGATTAAATTTGCCCAGCCAGGAAACCATGATGGCGGTGAAGCCCTGGCCGCCCACGGAGTTGGTGGTGACGGTCTGATCCAGGCCCGCGGCGATGAGGTAGCCCACCAGGCCGCAGAGCATGCCGCTCAGAATCATGGTGCGGATGATGACCTTCCGCACGTTGATGCCCACGTATTGCGCCGTGCGCACGCTCTCGCCCACCACGTTGATTTCATAGCCGTGCTTGGAGTAGTTGACGTAAATATACAGGGCGACGGTCAGGAACAGGATGAGCAGAATAATCAGCAGGTAATCGTTGCCGAAGAGGGCGGGCAGCTTGCCGAACTTCATTTTCGGCAGGGAGGAGGAGCCGTTGGGCACCCAGATGACCAGGAAATAGGACACCAGGAAGGTAGCCACGTAGTTCATCATCAGGGTGAACAGGGTTTCGTTGGTGTTCCATTTGGCCTTGCACAGGGCGGGAATCACGCCCCACACCGCGCCGCAGACCAGCGCCGCCAGGAGCATAAGAATCAATAAAATCGGTTCTGGAATTTTGCCCCCCAGGTAAAAGTCCACGGCGATGGCCCCCAGCACGCCGACCAATGTCTGGCCCTCCGCGCCGGTGTTCCAGAACCGCATCCGGAACGCGGGCGTCAGCGCCAGGGCGATGCCCAGCAGGATGGCCGTGCTGCGCAGGAATTTCCAGAACTTGCGCGGGGTGGAAAAGGAGCCCTTGATGAAGGCGTTATAGAAGTCCCAGATTTTTTCAGGCTTTTCCTGAATCTTTTCAATCAGCACGAAGGCTACCAGCCCGCACACGGCCAGGCCCAGCAGAATGGCGGCCAGGCGGATGCCCCAGGCCTTATACAGGCTGATGCCCGGACGTTTGCTCAGGTGAATGAGCGGCTCCCGGTTTTCGGCGTGATGCTGGCTCATTTGGCGTCCTCCTTTCGGTCGGTCTTCGTCATCAGCAGGCCGATTTCCTCTTTTGTGGCGGTGCGGGCGTCCACCACGCCGGTGACCGCGCCGGAGTTGACCACCATGATCCGGTCGCACAGCGCCAGCAGCACGTCCAGATCCTCGCCCACGAAAATGACCGCCACGCCGTTTTCTTTCTGCTTGTTGAGCAGGTTGTAAATCATATAGGAGGAATTGATGTCCAGGCCGCGCACGGGATACGCCGCCATCAGCACCTTGGGCGCGAAAGCGATTTCGCGGCCCACCAGCACCTTCTGCACGTTGCCGCCGGACAGGCGGCGCACGGGCGTATTGGCGCTGGAGGTGCTCACCCGCAGCTCTTCGATGATTTCATCGGCTAAGGCCCGGGGCTTTTTCCGGTCCAGGAAGATGGTCGGGCCCTTGCGGTAGCTGCGCAGCATCATGTTGTCCGTTATACCCATGGAGCCCACCAGGCCCATGCCGAGCCGATCCTCCGGCACGAAGGACAGCCGCACGCCAAGGCTCCGGATCTCCAGTGGCGTCTTGTCCCGCAGGTTGATGATCTCATCCTCCTTGAACAGCACATCGCCGGATTCCACCCACTTGCGCACCGCTGCGGTGCTCATACCGTCAAAGGACACGGGCTGCATCTTGCCGTCGTGGAACGCGCCCTGGGCCCCCAGCTCCTTGACGCGCTTCATGCTCTTATGGAAGAAGGTGACGGGCTTATCCTTCTTGGGATTGCGGAAGATGATTTCGCCGCTCTTGACGGGCTGCAGGCCCGCGATGGATTCCAGCAGTTCCCTCTGTCCGCTGCCCGCGATGCCCGCGATGCCCAGGATTTCGCCGCCGTAAGCGGTGAAGGAAATATCCTTGAGGACGTGCAGCCCCTCGTTGTCGTCCAGGTTCAGGTTTTTTACCATCAGCCGCGGCGCGGCGTTCACCGGCATCGTGCGGTCGATTTCCAGATCCACCTTCTTGCCCACCATCATTTCCGTCAGCTGGGCTTCGTTGGTGTCCTTGGTGTTCACGGTGGCGATATGCTCGCCCTTGCGCAGGATGGCGACCCGGTCGCTGACCTCCAGCACCTCGTTCAGCTTATGGGTGATAATGATGATGGACTTGCCGTCCGCCTTCATCCGCCGCAGCACGTCGAACAGGCGGGAAATTTCCTGGGGCGTGAGCACGGCGGTAGGTTCGTCCAGAATCAAAATATCCGCGCCGCGGTACAGCACTTTGAGAATTTCAACCGTCTGCTTTTCGGACACGGACATATCATAGATTTTCTTCTGCGGGTCCAAGTGGAACCCGTATTTTTCCGCCAGCTTCGTGA
>CADBCX010000030.1 GCA_902793245.1 uncultured Eubacteriales bacterium
GGGCCACATCAAACTGGATGGAGCTGTTTTTTTTTTTTTTTTTTTTGCACGTGAGAAATACGCCGTTGACGTTGGGGCGGCGTACCATGGCATAGCCGCACAGCGCGCACTTGCACAGCCCGGCCAGGGGATTGGCAATGTGCTGATTCTGCATGTGGGAGATGGTGCGGCGGGAGGCGGCGACGGCTTGCACGCGGTGAAAATCTTCCTCGGACACAATGGGATCGTGCTTTCCATTCGCTAAAATGTAGCGTTCGGAGAAAGGGCGCTTGATGATGCCGCCCTCGGCATTGCGGGCGGGCTTGGCTTCGCGCTTGAGCCATTGCACATAGCCGGCGTAAACCGGCTGCTTGAGCATGTAACGCACGTTGGAGGAATTCCATTCGTGGCCGTTGTAGGTGGTGCTGCCCAGGGCGGTGAGGCGGTGGGCGATGTTGGCGGTGCCCATGCCCTGGTTCAGGTACATATCAAACACCATGCGCACGATGCGCGCTTCCTCGGGGATTTGCTGGAGGGTGTAGCCCTTTTCCCCCTTGCACTTGATCACTTCATAGCCGAAGGGCCGCTTGCCGCCGACATAGTGGCCTTCTCGGACGGAGGCGGCGCGGCCCGCCTGCATCCGGCGCTTGATGGCCTTGTATTCCCGCCGGGCCATGAACAGGGAAAACTCGAAGTATTCCTCGTCCATTTCGTTGTTGGGGTCGTAGGTCTTGGCGGGGGTGATGATCTTGGTGTCAGACAGCTTGAACGCCTGGGCGACCATGCCCTGGTCGATGGTGTCGCCGCGGGCGAGACGCTCCACCTCGGTGCAGAGGACGCCTTCCCATTTGCCGTCCGTGACCTCTTGCAGGAGGCGCTGCATCATGGGGCGGGCGGCGATGGTGTCGCCGGAAACGATTTCCCGATAGACCGCATCCGGCGGTACATAGAGATTCAGGCGGGCGGCCAGGAGGGTGAGGGTCTGAAAATGGCGGGCAAGGGTTTCCCCTTCGCCGCGGGCCTCCGCTTCCAGATCGGCGCGGGATTTGCGCAGGTACATGCAGTAGGGCATAGGATCACCTCATTCGTCAGGCTTCGCCTGCCACCTTCCCCTCAAGGGGAAGGCTTTAGGAGAATTATAAATATTTAAGATTGTTTCGAGCAATCACAGAAATATTCATGACGAATTCTTCTATAACTTTCGGAAGGGCGTTTGTTACTATGAAAGTAAACTGGTGACTAGCCAGCTTTGCGTCCATAGAGAACATCACATCAGTGGAAATAGGAAAACAAGTTTTTGAAGCAGAGACTAAAAGAGTATTTTTAAAATATTCAACCATTTTATTCATAATGATATTTGTATCTGTTTCATCAGAGATACAAGCAGAATACATTTCTTTGCGATCATCAAAAAAAGGTTTCAATTCAGCCTGAGATAAACCAAGTGAATTAACCATAACACTTTCCGCAGCAGTAAGATAATTATATTGAACAAGCTCAAGCTTTCGTGTGTCTGTTATACGATGAGGGAGCAGTAACATAATACAGTAATAAGCGAACATGAGTGATTCAGCTTTTGTATATTGATTATAAGATAGGAGAGTATCTTTCTGCAAGAAATGAGTTTTCATTATATCGGCTACGACATGAGTTGAATAAGCTTCAGGAGTGAAAGAACTTGCATCAGCAAGATAATCAGGGCCAGGCTTGAATAACTTGCGTCCTATATAGTAAGAAACTATTAATGCAATATAGGTCAAAACAGAATGGTATGGATCGGGAACAAATGAATCAGATACAAAATATACAGCAATCCAAATTGCAATGCTAAATAGAGCACGTAGGATATAGGAAACTTTTTTTGACATACAAAAGTCCTTTCTATTCATGCGAGATTTTCCAGAGTGGAAGCAGGCATATTTTTTCCCATTGAGGAATGAACCATGGCCATGGTTTTCTGAATGTATTGCTGCCCCTCTGCTGATAAATCACGGTACTGATCAATCAGCCTGATTTCATCTTCGGAGAATGCATTAGGTGAGTCGTAGGGATTTGAATAATCATCACGGGCCATATAATCAAGGGAAACGTTGAAAAAATCACACAGCTTTTGAATGGTGGAGAGTTTGGCGTTCCCGTAACTTCTTTCATAAAAGCCGACAATGGTCGTATAGGGAATACCGCTTTCCTGCGATAAGGTGTGCTTGTTCAGATGGTCACGGGCCATCAAATAATCCAGCTTTTCAAGAAACGTCAATATAAACACCGCCTTTCAAGTGTAGTATATAGGAATAAAAGTCGGATGTCAATAAAAAATTACCTTACAAAGAAAAAAAGTATTGACAAAATACTTTGCAAGGTATATATTTATACTGTAATTACCTTGTAAGGTAACTTGAAAGGAGGAGTACAGATGCTGAAAAATCTTCAGAACGTGATGAGTATTAAGCATATCTCCACGAAAACGATTGCGTCGCTCATTGATACGACGGAGAAAACGGCGCGGAACAAGCTGGACGGCGTGACAGATTTCACATTCGACGAAGCGCTGATCATTGCGAAAAATCTTTTCCCTGAATATGAACTGCGTTATCTGTTTGCCAGGGAAGAAAAGGAAAGCGCGTGAGCGCGGGAAAGAAGGGCAGAAGATGGAAATGGTCGATGGTATTGGTAGGATTGGGCTTCAAAGGTTAACGGGAGCTTTGGCGCGGATGGACAAAGAGAAGAAAGCGGAGGTTTACCGCATTCTGATGGAGGACGCGCCGGGATATAAAGAAATGCCCGCCGGTGTGAGAGAGGCGGACATGACGCTGATGATGGAAGAAGGCGTGAGAGCACTTAGAAAGATCACGTCAGATCTGTACTGTCAGCAGAATGAGGCGCGAACCGCTGATACACCTGTTTCAGGCAGCGCGCACACTCAGGGGAGCCATTGCCGTGAGCATCACAGGGCTGCACAGGGGCCAGGTGTTCCTGACCAGTTTTCACGTCCCGGTAAAATTGCAGAGGGATGGAGCACTGACGGCCAGGGAACGCAAGACAATCAACCGTGACAGACGTGGATTCGATCTGGTAGCCATTCCAGATGATGGGCGGCATAACGGACACTTCCTTTCCCTTCCATTATAGCGATAGGGGCGGGGAGATACAACCGGAACGGATGTTTGGAAAGAGCGTGACGGAGGAGAGCATGGAAGTATCAGACAAAGCCTGGCGCGGATACACAAAGGCGCGGAAAATGCTGCGGCACATCAGCATGGACGAAATGAGCGCGGCGCTGAGCGCACATGTGATACCGGAAGAAACGCAGGAAGCAATCAAGAAAGAAATATCAGCCGGGGCATATACCAATTATTTGGCATGGGAAGCGCTGGAAACCTTGGAAGGGCTGCTGGAATTGATGATCGCCATTCAGACGATGAAGAACGATGGGATCATCACGGTACAGGACGAGACAGACGAGCAAGCGCAGCTTTGCGGCAAGCGTTACATTCAGGAGAAGAACAGCCATCATCACAGGGGAAATTCTCAAGATAGGACTTTTCCGAGCCGTCGCGCTCAAAAAATGTGATAGCGGGGAGCACGTACTTTTTGCCGGGATACAGACGGCAATCAACGAGAAGGGATGTACGCTCATAAAAGCGGCCATTTCCAAGCGGATGCTTCAAAGAAATCAACTCCTTTTTCTTCCATTATAGCAATGGAACAGGTGAAAGACAACGGGAACGGAAGTTTGGAAAGAGCGGGAGGCAGGGGATCACCTCATCCGTCGCCCGCGGGCGACACCTTCCCCTCAAGGGGAAGGCTTTGGGGAGGGACGGAAAGGAGAAGGACATGGACGAATAGAGCATGAAGCAGGACTATGAGGCGGTGGGCCGGATGGTGAAAGAGATACTCAAGGACGCCACCGACGAGGAAAAGAAGGCGCTGGATCAGGTGGCGGCGGGTATCCGCATCGGCTACCAGCTGGGCAGGAAACAGGAAGAAAAGGAAAGCGCGTGACGGAGGAGATTCTTCGCACGCCGCTTCGCGGCGGCTCAGAATGACAGCGCGGGGCCGGCGGGGAGCTGGGCAGATGGGTGGAGAGTATGAGCAAGGAACAGGGAAAAGGGAGCGAACAGATCAGCATGTTCGCGCTGCTGGAGGAGTACGAGACACCTCTGCTGCCTGTTGAGCAGCGGAATAAAGGCGTGAAAGCCTGGGTGATCGAGGCGGCGGGAATCAAAAACAGCCTGGAGGATGAAGCGCCGATTCTGTTCTGGGTCGTGCGGCCCCGGAAGGTGATGTTCACGAATGACGCGCGGCGTGACCCGAGAGCTTACAGCGGATGGTTTACAGCTGCGGAAAGCGTGGGCGGGCAGTATTTCGGCTGGTACGGGGGACGACAGCATGAGCCGATTTTCACCCGGATGCCGAGCATGGCGGACATGGAAAAGTACGTGAGAGAACAAAGGAATTACAAATCAGGCGTGGAGATTCGGCCGTGGTAAGGAGAACAGAGGATGCTGACGCTGCCGATCAAGGGAAAATGGTTTGACATGATCGCGTCAGGGGAAAAGACGGAAGAGTACCGGGCATTGACGCCGTACTATGACGCGAGATTCACCAACGCGCCACGGTGGAAGCGGGACGGGCGATGGCAATTTTATGTGATTCTGCGCAACGGATACGGGAAAAACGCGCGGAAAATGGCCATTGCCTGCTGGCTGGACATCGGCGAAGGGAAGCCGGAATGGGGCGCGGAGCCGGGTGTGGAGTATTTCCGGCTGCATATCACCTGGAAAACCGAAGACCGTGCCTGGATGGAACGTAACGCGGGGGACTCTTTTTGACGCCGCGGGGAGCGGATAATCGGGAGGAAGGAATCATTTTCGTGGGGGCACGAAAAAGAAGAGAAGCGGCATAGTTTAGAGGGAAGGGGGTGGACGAATTGGCGGAAGTGAGCGTATTGGCGGAGATCAACAGCTACGGGGCGCGGGTGTGCATCGTGGGGGAGGACACCTCATCAGTCACCTGCGGTGACAGCTTCCCCTCAAGGGGAAGCCCTGAAGGCTGCCCGGCATGGGTGAAGGTGGGGCGCGGGCTGATGGAGGCCAGGTGCCGGGAGTATGAGGAAGAAACCGGGCACTGGCCGGAGATGGGGCTGCTGGAACGCTTTTCCGCCGAGATGAGAAAGCGGCTGGAGGCATTTATCCGGGACCCCAAGGGGCACCCGTGGCGGGCCGTGGGGATCAGGGAGTTTGAAGAAGAGATAGGAAGTAGGAAGTGAAGAGATGAGTGAACAGCGGGAAATGGTACTGAAAGCGCTGCCGGAGATTGAGCAGTATTTCACGGAATGCGCGAGCCGTGCCCAGATCGGAAGCAATAGATACATCAAGCTGTCAGCGATGGCCAAGGCGGCTGAATTGGCAAAGCGGATGCTGGAGCCAAAGCAAGCGCGGAAAGCGGAAGTGAGGAACAAAGACGGGAGCGAAGTGCATTGGTTCACCTGCCCGACGTGTTATGCGGCAATCAATTATCATGATCGGTTTTGCAATCAGTGTGGAGAGGCCGTGAAGTGGGATGACGGAGGAGAAACAAAAGGTGATCGGAGTGCTGAAAAGCCTGATTGAGTTTCTGGAGGAGGAGCCGGGGGAAACAGGTCTCTCCACTCCGCTGCGCTCTCGCTCCGCTCCGGTCGAGATGACAGGCGATGGGGCGGGGTTGAAAGAACCGAGGATCATGACCCGGGACGAGATCATCGGCTGGGACGGGTACATCTGGCTTGAATTCGAGGGAATGAAAGCCATGAAGGCCGTGCTGATAGATCATGGCATGCGTAGAGAGCCATATGAAAGAGATGTTCCAACAAAATATTTAGCTTGGAAAATCTATCAAAAAACATGGCGCGCATGGACTGGCCAGCCAACGGATGAACAGCGAAAAGCGGAGGCGTGGAAATGACGACGCAGGACGTGACGGTTGAATATTACGGGGACCCGCTGGGGATCAGGCTGATCGGGGCGGTGGAAGTGCCCAGGAAACGCATGAACGAGGACGCCACACGGGTGGGGAAGCTGCTGTGCAAGGTGCACGGGAAGAATGAGCTGGAGGCCGTGATGGTGGACGAGGACGGGGAAGAGATCGACAGGATCACGGTGTTTCGGTGAGAAAGCGACAGAAAGGAACAAAATGAAAGAAATACTTTTGCAGATTGCGGCGATGACCATCGGGTTTATCGGCGGGGTGATGTACACGCGGGAGGTGTACAAGCCGGTTTTGCGGGCGCTGAAAAAGGCGGAGAGGGAATTGCACAGGGAGGATACAAAATGCGGTATGTAATAGCGGCGGCTGTAGGCGTGGGCCTGGGCGTATTGCTGGGCCAGATCGCGGGGGAGTATACGTTGCTGATTGCGTTTGTGGCGGGGTCGCTGGTGCTGATGGCGCTGAGCGAGGACGAGGAGCTGGACGAGAAGCGGCGGATCAACCGGATGGCGGACGAAAGCCGACGGCGCGGAAAGCCGGCGGCGGTGAGGGAGCGGAGCCGGTACACAAAGGCGGGGTATAAGTATTGATAGGCCGCGGGTGTGCGGCTTACAGCTCCCTCGACTGCTGTTCGCCAGTTCCTGCCCGCCTGCGGCGGGCGCAAGCGAACGACTCCGCTTCGCTCCGCTCAGGATGACAAACCTTCGCTCGGGATGACAGAAAAAGGGTTTTGAAATAGGATGTGATAAGGGGAGGCGGGCATGGAGCACAAGAAAAAGGATACGGAAGCGAAATGCCCATATTTTTGTTATCACACGGAGAAGACAATCGTTTGCGAAGGGATCGTGCCGGACACGAAGCAGCGGATGATATTCGATAAACAGGCAGTGAAATGGGCGCATTACAGGATTTTTTGCTGCAAGGGACATTGGCGGTGCGAGCAGTGCCAGGCGCTGGATGAAATCAAGTACAAAGAGGAGTGAAACCATGCGGGCATGGCGGCTGGAAGTGGTGATGGTGAAAACGCAGGAGCAGGAACGGAGCGACCGGAAAGGGCTGTACAGCGTAAAGGCGGCGGAGCTGCTGAGCGACCGGGAGATCGGGCTGCACCTGTGCAGCGCCGGGCCGGCGATGTGCGAGGAGTGCGAACTTTGCGAATATGGGAAAGAATTTTTGAGAAGGGAGAGGGAGAAGATGCGCGGGATCACACAGCATGAGCTGGCGCTGAAATATGGAGCGAGCCTGAGGGACGTGAGCGGGGCGCTGGCGCGGCTGAAGCCCATCGGATACAAAAGAAAGGATAGCGCGGCGGGGCCTGCCAGGCTCTACGACGAGCAACAGGCGGCGCACGCCCTGGCGGGCATGTGGCGCATGAAGGCCGGGCAATACGAGCGGCTGGCTGCGCTGTGGAACGAGCGGGCGAAAAAGGCGGAGCGGATCGCGGCGGGGCTGCGGGCGGACGACATGGACGAGAAGACATTTTCCGGGCTGATTGATGAGGAGTTTGGGTGATGCTGCTCTCAGATCCCTCGACTTCGTTCCGCTGGCGCTCCACTACGCTCGGGACGACAAATAGAGAGATAACGGGCGGAGATAAACGCCCATACAAGAAAGGGTGAATGGAAATGAAAGTGGCTGCGATACGGCAGATTGTGAAAGAGGCGGAGGTGTGCGTGGTGTACACCAGCCAGCGCGGGCGGCAGTGGATCGGCACGTGGGATTGCATGTTTCTGGCCGAGGAGGGCATGAAGCTGAACCAGCACAACGTGGCGGGGCTGCTGGATTTCGACGAGAAGGAGCAGAAAAAGATTCGATTTTATGAACAGGCGCTGGAGGAGTGCGCAGTGTATGCAGTGCCCAGGCGGGATCTGAACGAGATGACGCAGATCGGGCTGGACATCAAGACGGGCGACACGTTCACGGTGCTGGAATTTGACGGGAAAACCTATCTGGTGAACAACAAGTGGATCAAGGGCGCGGTGGGCAGCGCGGAATACCGGCGGTATTACCTGGGCTGGACAGAAGCGGACGCGCCGGTGATCGTGATCGACGACGGGATGGTGCACGCCGGGGCGGTGCTGCCGGAGAGCGCGGACTTTGTGGAGGCGGTGCAGAAAACGCTGCGGCGGGTGAGCTTCTGCCGGGCCGGAGGATGGAGCGGCCGGGAGAGCGGAGAGGATGCCGGCGAGGACGGAGAGCAGATCGGGATGGAGGAGATGGGGGGATAGCGGCATAGCCAAGGGGCAAGGCAAGCGCTTGGGAAGCGCCGACCGTGGGTTCGAGTCCCGCTGCCGCTGCCAATGCCAGCACTGGCGGCATACAGTGCCATGGCGTGTGAAGTTCCTCCTTCATGGCAACCCGGAAAGACGAGTGGCGGCCCGGAGAGACGGGCAATTCATGCGGATGTTGCCAAGCTGGAATGGACGCGCCGGGAAACCGGGCAGAGAACGTGGGTTCGAGTCCCACCATCCGCACCAACTGCCGGGAGGTAGTAACCGGTGGAACGCGGGAGAAGCGGCAGGCTGCCGCCGTGGAGACCACGCTCAGTAGTAGTATGATCCCCTGTGTTTTGGTGGATCGATTGGCAGCAATGCGCCGGGAGCTGGGCGTGGAGCGCGCGAGAGGATGCGCCACAACTCAACGTCTACCCAATATTGTGCAAGCAACAAGGCAGGATCGTATGCAGCGCACACACGGCCAGCGGACAGCAATCCGGGCCGGGCAGGACGACAGCCGCGTCAAGGACAGGCGCGGAACCACCGGCTGGACTGGCCCGGATTGCGGAAAGGGGAAACATGCTTAAAAATTTTGACGGTAAAAGAACAAGATATGAAGGGCTGTGGAGATGCGCAGATGATGCGTTTGTATCAGCTACTTTTAATCTCTCATGGTTAAAAGATTATAAAGGGAATGTTAAGTTTTTCATTATGAAAAACAAGTACTACAAACAAAACAGCAGACGGCCGGAATTTATATTTACAATTATTGACAGCAAAAGGACGAAATGTAAACATATGGACGTTGAAGATGAAGTAAGTGAAGAAGAGAAAAGATTAGGAGAAGAAAGAATGTACACTCATGATGAAGTGAGAAGAATAATGGATGGAGTTGCGCGAGATGTGATGAGCGGTTACGGGGCTGCTGATTTATTGATAGAGGATTATGTCGATTGATTAGAGAGAAGGGAGGATAATTTCTTCCTATATATTGCGGGCCTTTTTCGGGCTTGTATCGGGTATTCATAATTCGGATAATTGGGGTGTTGTTGCTCTCGGGTCCCTCGACTGCGTTCCGCTGGCGCTCCACTTCGCTCGGGATGACAGAGGAGGGGCGGGCGGATGGTATCCGTCCCTACACGGGAGAGAGACCGGCGATGCTGGGAGCGGGGACGGAGAAGGCGGCGGTGGTCAGGGGGTGACGCCATGAGGGGGGCACCGCCCCCCTATGGCCCTGGGAGAGAGGACGGAGCGGGAGACAAGGGGATCACCTCATCCGTCACCCTGCGGGTGACACCATCCGGGGCTGCCGCCCGGCCTGCACTGAAAATGATCCACTGGATCATTTTCCGGACGCTGCGGCCCCCCTCAAGGGGAAGGCTTTTGGAGGATGGGTACATGAGAAGCTACGAGGCACAGGGATGGGAGTACCAGGAGAGCACGCCAACACACCCGGCAGGGAAGGGCGTGCTTTTTCAGCGGACAAAGACGTACAGGTGCGGGGACGTGCTGGAGGCGGAGATTTATCCGGTGCTCTCCTGGGACTATCGGCGGGAGGCGGGAGCCCGGAAAAAGAGCACGGAGCAGATGCGGCGGTGCAACGATCAGCGGCAGCAGCGGTACCTGCGGCGGCTCATGAACATGAACTTTGGGCCGGGGGACCTGATGCTGAACAGCTTCACGTCGGACAAGCCATGCGCATTTGAAGAGTTTGAAAAACGGGTGGACAGGCTGATCCGGAAACTGCGGCAGATATACCGGGCGGCGGGGATGGAATTAAAATACATCCTGCATTTGGAGCAGACCGGGCAGGGGGAGGCCGTGCGGTATCACCTGCACGGGATCATCAACCGGGGGCCGATAGACCGGGACCAGGTGGAGGCGCTGTGGCCCTGGGGGACGGCGAACACAGACCGGGTGAAAAAGAGGGACGGCGGGCTGAACGGGTACGCGGCGTACATGATGCAGAAAAAAGACGGGCAGCAGAACGCGGGGAAACGCAGGTTCCGGGCCAGCCGGAATTTAAAAAAGCCTGTGGCGACGGTGAGCGACCACAAGTTCAGCAGGGCCCAGGCGGCGAAGGTCGAGCGGATGGCGCGGGAGGACGCGGCCAGGCTGTTTGAAAAGAAATATCCGGGGTATCGGCTGATCGGGTGCAAAATCCGGTACAGCGATTTTCTGCCGGGGTGCTATGTGTATGCGGAGATGGAGAGTATAGATGAGCGCACGGGCACAGCCGTGGCGCGTCCAGCCGGGCCGCGGTAAGCGAGCACGGCTGGCATCGAGAGAAGAGGGAATAGGGATTAGGGAATAATCCATAAACCGTACGGAAAGCGGGCGGGGAAACGCTTCGCCCGCGCGGGCGCGGATTGATGAAGGGAATTTTGGAGCGAGGCCGGAAAAGCGGGCTGTTTTTTTCGGGCTCTTTTTTGGGTTTTGGGTGTGGGATAATGCAGGGGACGGGGGGCATGGAGGATGAGGCCATGAGCGAGGACAAGAAGGCCGAGGCGCGGCAGCGGTACGTGACCGGGGTGGAGAGCCTGGCAGCCATCGGGGCGGCGCTGGAGATCAGCGAGAACACGATGGGGAAATGGTGCCGGGCAGGGAAATGGGTGCAGGAGCGCAAAAAATTCCAGAAGCGCGCGGCGCGGAAGGCCATCAACAAGGCCGTGGACAAAAAGGCCCGGGAGCTGGCCAGGCTGCTGGAGGCGAGCGAGTGCATGGAAAGCGCGCTGGTAAAGGCGGCGCGGGCCTTTGACAGCGATATGGACAAGAACAGCGCGAAGTTTGCCAACGGGCAGATGCGCGGGCGGAACATCGAAAGCCTGAGCAAGGCGATTAAAAACCAGCTTGATACCAGGATGCTGATCAGCGGGATCATGAGCGCGGCGGACAGGGAGAAAATCGACCTGATGCGGAAGAAACAGGAGATGGAGGAACGGAAAGAAATGCAGCAGCAGGAGCAGGAGGCCGGCGGCGTAAGGATCGTGATGGATCAGGCCGTGGAGGAGCTGGCGGAGTAGATTCTTCGCGACGGCGCGCGCTCTGCTTGCGCGCCTGCTCAGAATGACATTGAGAGCCGCTGATCACATTTTAAGGTTTGCTGATCACATTTTTTAATATTTCGATATTTTTTAAGATCAAAGGAGGCAATGGGCATGAGCGGTTACAACTGGATGGGTTACGCGGAGCGGGCACTGAACGCGGGCGTGGTAGATTATGTGGATGAGGACGGGAACCTGATGCGCGGGGCGGCGATGGTGCCGGGCTTTGCGCAGGACGCGGACGACCTGGCGCTGTACGCGGACGACGCGCCGGGGAAAATGGTGTTTAGCTACGACGGCGCGCACTGCTGGGTCAAAGACGCGGCGGGGGAATGGCATGACTGGTTGGGAGCCAGCGAAACGCAGGAGGGATAATAGCATGTGTATGGCAGCATTACTTTTGTCAGTTGCCCGCGCCAAGAAAAAAGGCGGCGGCGGCGCTGATTTGGCGTCCCTGGATGTGTATATCGCCGACTACCTGGGCGATGCACCAACCATCACAACCGGGGCGCTGGACACTCTGAACAGGCGAATCTATGGCACATAAGGATTTTGCCCTTGGCAACATGGCCGATGATCTGCTGGATGTTACGCTGGAGCTTTGCGGCAAGACCGAGAATAAAACCCTGCGTTTTCCAAAGGCGTTTTATCCAACCTATGTCAAGCGCATGGTAGATACCGCGCTGGATATACAGGAGTATATTTTCGAGGCAAACGAAATCCGCGTGGGCGAAAAGCGCAAAGAGGCCCAACAGATGGCGGCGCGGAAATGTGTTTACCTGAATCACCTGATCCGCATTGCCTATCAGCGAGGATATATCAGCGAGAAACAGCGCGTGCGCTGGCAAAAGCTGACGACGGCCGTCGAATGGGTCACGGTCAGTTGGATTCGTTCGGATGAAAAGCGCGAATCATAGTGCATTTCATGGGGATTATCTGTGTCTGTCAACGTTTGGATGCGCTCCGGTAACTCTGCGACTAACTTCCGCAACGTGAACACGAACGGCAACGCCAACAACAACAACGCCTCGAACGGCAACAACTGGCAGCGCCCCGCTCTGATGGAAACTTCGTGAAGCCCATCAAAGGAGATAATTCCCTGATTCAAAATACCAATGCCAATTCCACGAGAGGACGCGGCTACACATGATATTTGACTTTGAGGATTTGCGCCTTGCCTGGAAAGCGGAAAGCAGGGGCAAGCGCAGCCTTCCCAACCAACAGCGCTATCGTTACCGCCTGGAAGAAAACCTGTTTGCATTGGCTGAACGGCTGAACAGTGGAGCCTTTGAGCCAACGCCGCTGCGCCTGAAACGAATCTACTACCCCAAAAGGAGGCAGGCGCAGGTTCCGTCCCAGGAGGATAAGATCGTCCAGCACGCCATCGCCGATGAACACGCCTATTATCCCATGGTCGCGCCGCTTATCAAAGAGGCCAGCGCAAACACACGCGGGCGCGGCACGGATTACGGCGTGAAGGAATTACAGGAGCAGCTTCGCCGCTTCTGGAACAGGCACCACAAGCAGCCCTGGATTCTCAAATGCGATATTCACCACTTCTTCTACTCCATTCCTCATGGTCGGGCGAACGCACTGATTGACCGTTATATCAAGGACGAGGCGATCAGCGCTATCATGAAGAAGTTCGTCGCCCTCACCGGGCGCGGCCTGCCCCTGGGATTGCAGCAAAGCCAGCTTCTGGCGAACCTGTACCTTTCCGACCTGGATCACAAAATCAAGGAGCGCCTGGGCTTTACGTTTTACGGACGGCATATGGACGATTTCTATATCCTCGCGGAAACGGAAGCCGAATTGCGCAAAGCATTGGATTGGATACGGGAATATGTTGCCAGCATCGGCCTGGAGCTGAACCCGAAAACCGCCATCCTGTACAAGTCCTTTGATTACCTGGGCTATTGCTTCACGCTCGGCGATACCGGCAAGGTCATCGTGCGGCTGAGCAAAACCAAAGTCCAGGCCAAGCGGCGGCATCTGCGGCGCATGGCGCGTCAGCTGGAAACCGGGCAGATCACGGCGGAGAAATTCGCGGCCTCCTATTTCGGCTGGCGGCAGCACGCCATGAAGGCGAAGAATGCCAGAACCCAAGTGCTGAATATCGACCAGTACACCAACAGCCTGCTGAACACAATCGGTTACGCCCTGACCGTCGCAAAAGTAAACAAGGGCAAAGTACACTGGCGCGTCATTGTCGCGCCGAAGGAGGTTTGATTCATGCCCCGGACAATCGCAGACCTTACAGAGGGTACGATCGTCTATCTGGACGAAACAATATCCGGCACCACGACGCATGTGCCGTACATCTACCTGGGCATTGACGAGAGCGACAACGCCCGCCTGTTACGCTACTACGCGGCGCAGGCGAAACGGATGCACTCGTCCAACGTTGCGTCCTATGCGGGATGCGAGGCCGACGTTTGGCTGGAAAACGCGGTAGACGGATTCCTTTCCCGTTTCGACGAGGCTACATTAAACGCCCTCGTCAATACATCCATCTCGTACACTGATTACAACACCAGCGGAGACGGCACGGTGCAGCTCGTTACCATTGCCCGGCGCTGCTTCCCGCTGTCCTACACGGAGGAGGGCTGGGCCGCGACTGCCGCAGGCTCCGAGGGGCGCTCATATCTGGACGCGCTCAAGGTGGCAACCGGGCAGACCGGCGACTATAACGCCAAAATCGGGCGCAGTAGCGATGGCAATGCTGTCGGCGTTTGGATGCGCTCCGGTTACTCTGCGGCTAACTTCCGCTTCGTGGGCACGGGCGGCAACGCCGGCTACAGCAACGCCTCGGGCGGCAGCAGCTGGCAGCGCCCCGCTTTATCTGTGGCGAAAGCCACATCCGTCAGTCCCGAAGGGGCTGACGAAATCTTCCTGCTGCCCGATGGGCGGCGGACAACATGGGATGTATCCGCCACCATGAGCCTGGGGCAGTCTGCCGACATGCCAACCAAGGCCAAGCTGATTCTCACAACGCACAACATCACATCCGCCACAATTTACGCCTGCAACAATTACGCGGACGCCTCGCCCACCTGGGTGCAGGTCGGCGCGGATGGAACTGTGACCTTTGGCGACACCAAAACCGCCGATCACTGGGAACTCGGCGTAAAAGTCATTGCCGTGGGCAGCACGCACGATGCGTGGGTTGGCGAACCGGCGCTAATCGTTGAGTACGACGAAGAATAGGAGGGATGAACATGCCGAAACTCGGGGAGTATTTGAGCAGACGCGCGGAAAATGACCGCCTGGCTCGGGAACAAATCGAAGAGGCCGAGGACGTGGCGCGTATTCTGCTGGGCGAGGACGACGAGGGGGATGATAACAATGATTGACCGTGATAAGGCCCGCGCCCTGCGGCAAATGATCGTGAAAGCATCCGCGTCCCTCTCCGACGAGGACGCCGTGGATGCGGTGGAACTCTACCCCGCGTGGAGCGGGAACGGCGTGCAATATACAGCCGGAGAACGCATCCGAAGTGGTGAAAAGCTTTACCGCGTCGTGCAGACCCACACGAGCCAGCCGGATTGGTCGCCAGCCAATACCCCCGCACTGTTCGCGGAGGTGGCGAAGCCGGGAGAAATCCCCGTATGGCATCAACCCACAGGCGCGCAGGATGCTTACATGGTCGGGGACAAGGTGTATTTCCCCAACGCGGGCGATCCCGTGTACGTGTCCACCGTGGACAACAACGTGTGGCAGCCCGGCGTGTATGGGTGGGAGCTGGCGACATGAGCAATCTGCAAATTATCGAATCCCTCTGTTCCATGCTGGATGAAGCCAAGCGCGTCATCCGGGCGCAGGCTGAACTTTTGGAGATGCACGGGATCAAAACGGACGCCGGAAACCTGGAAAAATCCAGGGCCGGCCTGCTTTCCCGTATCGAGCGCGATGGATGGTGACGCCATGGTGGAGGAGCATTGCGTAATCTGCTGGGCGGGAAATCCTGGCTGAGAAGAGACAGGAGGAAGGATTTGCGGGAAATCAGGATGCCGGCGCCCAGCGAGCGGCAGGCGCTGCTGCTGAAAGCGAAGCAGAAGTATATCATTTTCGGCGGAGCGCGGGGCGGCGGGAAAAGCTGGGCGGTGCGGTGGAAAGCGGTGTTGATGGCGGAGCATTACGCGGGAATCAAGATTCTCGTCATGCGCAGGAGCTACCCGGAATTGGTGGCCAATCACATTAACCCGCTGAAAATGCTGCTGCATGGGTTTGCCAGGTACAACGGTACGGAGCATGAATTCCGCTTTCCCAACGGGAGCACGATCAAATTCATGTATTGCAGCCGGGACGACGATCTGCTGAACATCCAGGGCCACGAGTACGACGTGATCTGCATTGACGAGGCAACGCAGATGACCGAGTACCAGATCAAGACCATCGGGGCCTGCGTGCGCGGTGTGAACAATTTCCCCAAGCGGCTGTACATGACCTGCAATCCGGGCGGAAAGGGGCACCAGTACATCAAGCGGCTGAAAGAGGGGAAATTCCGGGAGGGCGAAAACCCGGAGGAATACACCTTCATTCAGTCGCTGGTGACGGACAACAAGGCGCTGATGCGGGAGCAGCCGGACTATATCCAGCAGCTGGAGGCGCTGCCGCCCAAGATGCGGGACGCCTGGCTGTATGGCAACTGGGACATCTACGAGGGGCAGTTCTTCGAGGAGTTCATCGACGATCCGGAACACTACCAGGATAAGCATTTCACCCACGTGATCGACGGCTTTTCGCCGCCGTTGGGTTGGAAAATCTACCGTTCCTTTGACTGGGGTTTTCGCCATCCGTTCTCATGCGCCTGGTGGGCGGTGGACTATGACGGGGTGGCCTATCGGATACTTGAGCTGTACGGATGCCGGAAAGACAGAAACAAACAAGTGATCCCGAATGAGGGCGTGAAGTGGAACGATGATGTGATTTTCTCGGAAATCGCCAAGATGGAGAGGGAGCACCCGTGGTTGGCCGGCCGGAGGATTCAGGGCGTTGCCGACCCCAGCATCTGGGCCGGGGAGGAAACGGGGCTGAGCCACAAAGACATCGCCGAAAAATACGGGGTCTATTTCGAGAAGGGGAACAATGACCGGATACCGGGGTGGATGCAGTGCCATTACCGGCTGGCTTTCGATGAAAACGGGCTGCCGATGATGTATGTGTTCAAGAACTGTGAGGCGTTCATCCGGACGATTCCGCTGCTGTGCTACGACGAGCACAAGGCGGAGGATTTAGACACGGATGGCGAGGACCATGTGGCGGACGAATGGCGGTATTTCTGCATGATGAACCCGATCAAGCCCAGGGAGCACGTGGAGCCCAACGTGCCGCTGAATGATCCGCTGGATCAGATGAGGCGGAGGAAGAGGCATTAAGATGCTCTCAGGTCCCTCGACTCCGTTCCGCTCTCGCTCCACTCCGCTCGGGATGACATTGGGAGGGAGTGGGTGAAATGTGGGGGCAGGGTATTGACGATTGATGATATCATGATGAATGCGGGAGGATGAAGGATGAGCGAATGGCTGAATGATAAGGACGCGGCGGTGTTTGGGAACGGGGGAACGGGCGGGCGGATGATATCCGCCCCTACAGGGAACGGCGGGGGGATGGTATCCGACCAAACGGGGAACGGCGGGCGGATGATATCCGCCCCTACGATGCCCCCGAAAAAAATGACGGAAGAAAGGCTGATGCAGGCTAACAAAGTGCTCAAAAAGTACCGGAGCGCCAAGGCGCAGTATGAGCAGCGGCTTTTCGAGGATGAGAAGTGGTGGCGGGGTCATGCCTGGGACACTATGCAGGAGCGGGGCAACCCAAACGACCCGAAGCGGCCCACCAAGTGGCTGGTAAACGTGATCCTGGGGAAGCACGCAGATTTGATGGACGCATTCCCGGAGCCTGTTATCCTGCCCAGGGAACAGGGAGACGAGCAGGAGGCCAAGAAGCTGACCAGCATCCTGCCGGTGATCCTGGAGCAAAACGATTTTGAAACGGTGTACAGCGGCCAGGCGTGGGAAAAGAGCAAGCACGGGACCGGGGCTTATGCCGTTTACTGGGACAGCAGCAAGTTGAATGGGCTGGGGGATATCTCCATCTGCGGCATCGACATGATGAACCTGTACTGGCAGCCGGGGATCGAGGATATCCAGAAAAGCGAACATGTGTTTTTGGTATCCGCTCAGGATCAGGAGCAGCTGAAAAAACGGTATCCGGAGCTGGCGGACAAGAACCTGAAAAGTGATCTGTCCTTAAGGCAGTATGAAACTGAGCTGAAAAATACCCAGAGCGACAAGGCACTGGTGATCGATTGGTACTATCACACCTGGGAGGGCGGACAGAAGAAACTGCAATACTGCAAATATGTGGGCCTGAACGTGCTGTACGCCAGCGAGGACGATCCGCAGGTGGCGGCGGCGGGCTGGTATGCGGACGGGGATTTCCCCTTTGTGCTTGATCCGCTGTATCCGCAGAAGGAGAGCCCGGCGGGCTGGGGCTATATCGACCTGGGACGGGACGCGCAGGAGGAAATCGACCTGCTTTCCTACGCCATCCAGATCAATGCCAGGGCGGGGGCGATTCCGCGCTATTTGCGCAAGGACGACAGCGCCATCAACCTGGAGCAGTTTTTGGATTTCACCAATCCGGTAATCGAGGTACAGGGAGGATTGGGCGAAACAGACATGATGCCGGTGCAGCACAAGCCCCTGGACGGGGTATATAAAAACATCCTGGACAGCAAGGTGGAGGAGCTGAAGCAGACTTGCGGCAATCAGGACGTGACCAACGGCATCGCCAGCGGCGTGACGGCGGCCAGCGGAATCGCAGCCCTGCAGGAGAGCGCCAGCCGAACCAGCCGGGACGGGAACCGGGGCACCTACCGGGCGTACAAACAGATTCTGCTGATGGTGATCGAGCGCATCCGGCAGTTTTACGACGTGCAGCGCACCTTCCGCATCATGGGCGAGGCGGGGGCCTATGAGTATGTGGGCATGGACAACAGCGGGCTGGCTATGCAGCCCAACCCGCCCGTGGCTGGGATGGACATGGGCTGGAGAAAACCGGTATTTGATATCGAGGTGAGCGCGCAGAAGCAGAACGCATACAGCAAGATTGCCCAGAATGAGCTGGCCCTGCAGCTGCTGGGGGCCGGGGTATTCAACCCGCAGTTGGCTGATCAGAGCATCATGCTGCTGGGGATGATGGATTTCAAGGATAAGGAAAAACTGATCCGGGATTTGCAGAATTTCCAGACGATGCAGCAGCAGCTGATGCAGTGGCGGCAGCTGGCCTATCAGCTGGCGTTGAAGGCGGACCCGGCGCTGGCCGCGCAGATGGAAATGGACGCGGCGGCGCAGGAGCAGGGGGCGTCACCTCATCCGTCGCCTGCGGCGACACTTTCCCCTCAAGGGGAAGGCTTGAAGGGCACGGCGGGCACCAACGAAGCGGCGCACATGGTGAGGGCCAGAGAAATGACGAGAAACAGCACGATGCCGGAGTAAACGGCGCTTCGCGCCTTCGATGGAAATCATCATAAACGATGCTTTCCATCGGGTCATCAATTTCTTGTAAAATGGCATTTCCTACGGAAACGCTCATTTTACGGCCAGAAATTGATAGAGGTAGCGGCTTTCAGCCGCTCCTCGGCGACGTACACGCCGCCGCCTGCGGAATAAAATGAAGGGGCCTGCGGGCCCCTTCATGCTTTCCCGGGGTCTATCATGATGGGCAAAAATCGGGCTCTTTTTTTGTTTTTGGGAATGCGATAATAGGGGCAAGGGATCACCCACCTAACGGGTAGATATGGGAGCGGCCACCATACGGCCAGAGGAGAGAATATGGTAAAACTGGATTTGCAGCGGTTTGCCGAGGGCGTGGACGCGGGCGCGGGCGCGCAGAGCGGCGGGGTCGACACCGGCGCGGCGGCGAACGGGCAGACAGCGGCGCCGGAGGCAGCCACACAACAGCAGGAGCAGGGCCAGCAGCAGCCAACCTTCCAGGAGCTGGTGCAGGGGCAATACCGCAACGAGTACGAGCAGGCCGTGGGGCAGCGCATTCAAAGCGCGATTCAAGACCGATTCAAAAACCAGCAGAATTATCGGCAGCAGCTGGAGGCTACTCAGCCGATCATGGCCGCGCTGGGCCACAAATTCGGGCTTGATCCCACGGACATGGCGGGCATCACTGCCAAACTGAACGAGGACGCCTACGCCGAGGAAGCCAGCCAGCGCGGCGTGCCGGTGGACGTGGTGCGCAACGAGCACCAGCTGAAAGACCGGGTGGCGGCGCAGGAAAGGCAGCTGCAGGAGGTGCAGCAGGAACAGCAGTTCCGGCAGCACTACGCCAATTTGCAGCAGCAGGCGGCGGAGTTTGCCCAGGAGTTTCCGGGATTTGACCTGATGGGAGAGATCAGGAGCAACCCGGATTTCGCGCGGCTGACCAGCCCGCAGTTCGGCTTGAACGTGCGCCAGGCATACTACGCGGTGCACGGGCCCCAGATGCAGGCCCAAGGTATGCAGTACGCGGCCCAGCAGGCCGGGCGGAACATTGCCGCCAGCGTGGCGGCGGGCGCCAGCAGACCCCAGGAAAACGGCATGGGCGCACAGCATACGAGCGCACAGCTGACCTTTGACCCGCTGAACATGACGCCCCAGCAGCGCGCGGAATACCGCGACCGGCTGCACAGGGGGCAGAGCATCCCGATATAACAGCGGTGAAAATCGGAATCGGGATTCCGCTTTTCACCGAAGCATCAATTCCTTGTAAAATGGCATTTTCGCAAGCGAAAACGCTCATTTTACGGCCAGGAATTGATAAAGGAAGCGGCTTTCAGCCGCTCCTCGGCGACGTACACGCCGCCGCCTGCGGAATGATAATCGAAGGGATGCGGCCCTTCGATGCATCCCAATGAAGAAGAGCGGAAAAACGAAAGGAGAGAGAAGAACATGTATCGAGAGTACATTGAAAGCGTGCTGGCCGGACGGCCCTTCATGGCCCCGGACAGCGGCGGCCAGGGCGGCTATCCGGTAGCGAATACCGGTAACTACACCAACGCATACACGGGGGCGACGGAGGCGTTTGACAGCGCCAACACCATGGCACCCCAGATCAAAACCTGGTACAACACCGAGGCGCTGGAGAACGCGCGGAATAACGAGATTTTCGCCCAGTTCGCCAAAAAGGTGCCTTTGCCTGAAAACCACGGCCTGACCGTGGAAATGCGCAAGGCCAACACCTTCGGCGACGTGCCCCGCCTGCAGGAGGGCGTGATCCCGGACGGCCAGAAGTTCGGATACAGCGCCATCCAGGCCACCATCTATGAATACGGCGCTTATACGCCCCTGGGACGCCGGCTGCAGCGGCACGCCATTGACCCCGTGGCCCAGGACGCGGCGGAAGAATTGGGCGCGGCGGGCGGCAATACCCAGGACAAGATCGCCCGCAACGTAACGCTGAGCGGCAGCAACGTGCTGTACT
>CADBCX010000031.1 GCA_902793245.1 uncultured Eubacteriales bacterium
ACGATCTATTATACCTCCGATACCCACGGATACCTGTATCCCACGCATTTCAGAGACCAGCAGCCCCATCCCATGGGGCTGTTTTCCATGCGCTTTCCCAAGGATGAAAACACGCTGGTGATCGACGGCGGCGACACCATCCAGGGGTCGCCCCTGACCTATTACTGCCATGTCAAGGGCGTCGAAGCTCCCGTGGCGCGGGCGCTGAATGAACGGGGATACGACTACATTACCTTAGGCAACCATGATTTCAATTACGGCCCCGAAAACCTGAGCCGGTATCTGAAAGCGCTCCGCGCCCGCTGCCTGTGCGCCAACGTGCAGGACGCGGAAGACCGCCTGCCCCTGCTGCCCGGCGCGGTGCACGTGCTGGGAAACGGCCTGCGGGTGGGCCTGGTGGGCGTCGTGACGGACTGGGTGAACCGCTGGGAGAAGAAGGAAAACCTAAAAGGGCTGACCGTATCCGACCCGCTGGCGGCGGCGCGGAAAGCCATCGCCGCCCTGCCGCCCCACGACGTGCTGATCGGCATTTACCATGGCGGCATCGAAAAAGATTTGGCCACGGGCCGCAGCCTGTCCGACACCGACGAAAACATCGCCTGCCGCTTATGCGAGGAATTGCCCTTCGACCTGCTGCTGACCGGGCATCAGCATATCGCCTTAGCGGAAGGAAGCTGGCACGGCACCCATATCGTGCAGACGCCCTGCAACGCGGAGCAGTATGTGAAAGTCACGCTGAATGAAAACGGACAATTCCATTCCGAATTATGCGCCGTACCGGATCACGCGGAACTGAACGGGGACGAACAAAGGCTGCTAAAGGAACTGAACGCCTGGCTGGATCATCCGGTAGGGCGCTTGTCCCGTTCCCTCTGGCCGAAGGATCACCTGACCATGGCGCTGAACGGCACTTCCATCGCCGATTTCTTCAACATGGTGCAGCTGGAAGTCAGCGGCGCGGATGTAAGTTGCGCCGCCCTCGCCAACAGCGTGCGGGGCTTTGACAGCAGCGTGACCGTGCGGGACGTGGTGGCCAGCTATGTATACAGCAATACGCTCAAGGTGCTGGAAATAACGGGGGAGACCCTGCGCCGGGCGCTGGAGCAGTGCGCCAGTTATTTTCTTGTGGACGAAGAAAAGCGCGTCCGGATCAGCCCCCATTTTCTGGAGCCGAAGGAAGCGCATTACAACTATGATTATTTTTCCGGCATCATCTACGCTTTCGATCTGAATCGTCCGGTGGGCAGCCGTGTGGTGATGCTGGAACGAAACGGACAGCCCGTTCGGGACGAGGAGAAAATGACCCTGTGCATGTGCGATTACCGGGCGACCGGAGCGGGGGACTTTGATTTTTACCGTTCCTGTCCCTGTGTACGGGACATCCAGACCGACGTGAGCGAACTGATTTTAGATTATTTTTCCTCACATGGCACGGTCTCGCTTCCGGAACGCCATCCGTTCCATGTCATCCTGCCTGAAACCTGATTGGGAAATCAGCGTCAAATGATTTCCGAACTATCCACAGTGCCAAATAACAGGAGCATCCTTGCAAAATATTGAACAGAAGGGAAGACCGTCCGTGAAGCAATGCGCTGCCGGCCAGGATTTAAAATACTTGCAGCTTCTGGGGGAACAGTATCCAACCGTTGAAGCGCTGTGCACGGAGATTGCGCGGCTCAGCGCGCAGCTCAGCCTGCCCAAGGGCACCGAGCATTTCATGAGCGATATTCACGGGGAGTATGAGGCGTTTTGCCACATCATGAACAACTGCTCCGGCGTGGTGCGGGAAAAGGTGAATATGTGGCTGAGGACGCAGTTGACCCAGGCCGAAGCGGACGCCTTTTGCACCCTGATCTACTATCCCGAAGCCATCCTGCGCCAGCAGCGGCAAAAAGGGGAAGCCACGCCGGAATGGTACCGCACCCAGGTGGAGCGCATGGTGCATTTGGCCCGGATGCTGTCCTCCAAATATACCCGCGACCAGGTGCGCCGCCTCATGCCGGCGGACTGGGCTTTGCTGCTGGATGAGCTGCTGCACTATCAGGACGAAATCGCCGTTCAGAGCGAGCAGGAGGACAATCGCCGCCGCTATCACGACGCCATCATCTCCTCCCTGATCGCCACGCAAAGCTGCGACAGCCTGATCGTGGCGCTGACCGTGCTCATCAAAGCCCTGGCTGTAGCCAAGCTGCACGTCGTCGGGGATATTTTTGACCGGGGTCCCCGGGCTGACGGCATTATGGATATCCTGATGCGCCACCATGCGGTGGACATTGAGTGGGGAAACCACGACGTGCTGTGGATGGGCGCGGCGTCCGGCAGCGAAGCCTGCATCGCGGCAGTGCTGCGCAATTCCCTGGCTTACAATAACATGGACATTCTGGAGCGCGGCTACGGCATTCCGCTGCGCCCGCTGATCCTGTTTGCGGAAAAGCTGTATCCCGACCTGCCGCCGGAAAAGGCGGCGCTGAACGCCGTCACCCTGATGATGTTTAAGCTGGAAGGGCAGGTGATCCGGCGCAACCCGGAATTTGAGCTGGAAGATCGCCTGCTGCTGCATAAGCTGGACCCGGTAAAAAAGCAAATCGAAATCGACGGGGAAGTATGGCCCCTCAAGGATATGACCTGGCCCACCCTGAACCCGGAAGCTCCCTATGAGTTATCCCCTGAGGAAACGGATATCATCGCCCAGCTGCGCCACGCTTTCCGGCACAGCCCCCGGCTCCATGAACATATCGCGTTTCTGTACCGCAGAGGATGGATGTATCGTGCTTATAACGGAAATCTGCTGTTCCACGGATGCGTGCCGCTGAATGCCGACGGCTCCTTCCTGGAAAAGCGCCTGGGCGGGAAAAAGCGGTCGGGAAAAGCGCTGATGGATTACTGCGACCAGATCGCCCGGCAGGCATTCTTCACCGGCGACAGGTACGCCCTGGACTTTATGTGGTATCTTTGGTGCGGAACCGATTCCCCTGTCTGCGGCAGGCAAATAAAAACCTTCGCCCGGGCGTATGTGCCGGACGAAAGAGCGTGGCGGGAGCCGCGGAATCCGTATTATACATATTACAATGACGAAAACAAATGCCGGGAAATATTGGCGGAATTTGGTCTGACCATTGAGGAAGCCCGCATCATCAACGGCCATACGCCCGTCCGCGTGACCCACGGTGAAAGCCCGCTGAAAGCCAACGGCAAGCTGGTGGTCATCGACGGCGGCTTCTGCCGGGCGTACCAGAAAACCACGGGCATCGCGGGTTATACGCTCATTGCAAACAGCCACGGCATGCGCCTCATGAGCCATCAGCCTTTTTCAAACCTCCGCGACGCCCAGGAAACGGGCCGGGACATCCATTCCCAGTCCTTTGAATTCAGCACCTATCCGCAGCGCAGATATCTGCGGGATACAGACTACGGAAAACGCCTCCAGGCGCGTATGGAGGATTTAATCCGTCTCCTTGCCGCGTACCGCAGCGGGGAAGTGAGCATGCACAATTAAGTCTGCTTTCCGGCTGGCTGTTATGTTTCATCGGGATAATCCCAGAAACCGCCCTTGTGGAAGTTTTCATTTCCCAAGGGCGTTGCTGTCAGCTTGAAAATCACGCATCCGTCCGGGCAGACAACCGTTTTTGAGTATTTTCCATCGCCGCCCAGGCAGGCAAGATCGCCGCCGCTTCTGACGGCTTCCATCAAAGGATACAGCATCATCATTGTTTTTGAACAAATTCCGTATCCGTCCCTGTTCACAGGGCATCCGTAAGTGCACGTATATCTGTCGCCGATCTCTTCTCCGTTGCGGCAATATCGTTCCGTATGATCTCCGTGCAGAAAACCGGTTACCTCTACGCTGAATTCATATTCTTCGTCATACCACTTTTTCATGTTTTCCTCCTCGTCGGCGGCTGTGAATACCCCTCCAGGCTGCTTTCGGGCGGCAATTGGAGCAGAGCGATTCGTAAACGCATTTTTTCTTCGGTTGATTCCCCGGATGCAATCCTCTTCCCGGAATATTTTTACTATACTATCCAACGGATTCTTTGTCAAGGAAATGATCGCTTCATACAAAACGCTGCCTTTTTCTTATGTTTTTATGATTTGGGCAACAAAAGTCCATTGTCTGCAGCGAGGCTTTCCGATATAATACAATCAGCGGTTTGCTAGTATTTGGATATTTGCCTGCAAGAACAGCCGATACACGATTTAACAAAGATAAAGGGTGGACACGATGGAACGATACCAATTCAACAGGGATTTCCAAACGCTTATGGAAAAACTCAGGCAGCCGTTTGCCATGTTCCGGTTTACTGACGGGCGGCTTGTTCCCCTTGTCCTTTCAGACGGTTTCTGTGAGATGTTCGGTTATGCGGATCGCGCCCAGGCATGCGACGATTGGACGCATGACAGGTACAAATATATCCATCCCGCCGACGCGGAACGGATCAAAAACGCCGAGGCCCGCTTTGCCGCTGAAGGCGGTTTGTATGAAGCGGTCTACAGGACGCGGAAAAAAGACGGCTCCGTTTATTTTGCCATCAGCGCGACGGGTGTGCAAACATTGACGGAAAACGGAATTCGGCTTGCCCAGGTTTGGTACACGGATGAAGCCGGAAGCACCAGTATCATCTATTCCCATATCGCCCATGCTCTGGCTCGGGGCTACGCCGACCTGTACTATGTCAACATGGAGAGCGATGAATTCATCGAATTCCATACGGACGATGAACGGGGCGCGCTCACTGAGGCGCGGCGGGGGACGGACTTCTTTGAGGGCTGCGGACGGGACGCGAAGCTGTTCGTACATCCCGAGGATCAGGAAGCGTTTGTCCAGGCGATGACCCGGGATTCCCTTTCCAATGCGCTGGCCCGGTCCAAATCGTTCGAGATGACCTACCGCAGAATAAAAGAGGGCAGAACGTTCTATGTCAAGATGCAGGTGACCCAGATCGAGGACGATCCGCGGTTCATCGTCATTGCGGTGTCGGATATCGATGAAATGATGCGGCAGCGGCTCGCGGAAAAACGGATTCAGGAAGAACGCACCGTCTACGCCCGGCTCCATGCCCTCACAGGCAATTTTATCGTCGTCTATGTGGTTGACCCGGAGACGAACCGATACCACGAATTCAGCGCTACTGATCATTATGTGGAAAGCTTTGCCCAGGCGAAGGTTGGAGAAGATTTCTTCACCAAGGTTCGGGATGTGGCCCGCACCTATAACCATCCGGAAGATCTGAAACGATTCCTCGACGCCTTTACCAAGGAAAACATATTGGCGGAAATTGAGCGCAACGGCATCTTTACGATGGATTACCGCCTCATCATGGAGGATAAGCCCCTTTACGTTCAAATGAAAGCCGCTATGCTGGAAGAAAAGGAAGGGCCCCGCCTGATTGTCGGCCTCAACGACGTTGACGCCCAGTACCGGCAAAAGGAAATCGACCGGGAGAAAAAGAAAAAAAAAGAAATATACGACCAGATTACCGCAAGCCTGACCGAACAGTATGATACGCTGTATTACATTGATATCGCGACAAGCACGTATATAGAAATCTCCTCTACCGACGCAGATAAGAAGCTGAACGTACCGGCGACCGGGAATGATTTTTTCGCCGAGAGCAGAAGAAGCATCCGCAAATATGTGCACCCGGAGGATCAGGAAAAAGCACTCAGCCTGCATTATAAAGATGTGATGCTGGACAACCTGAAACACGGGAGTTCTTTTTCCATGGCCTGGCGGCTGGTGGTGGACGGCCAGGTCAGGAACATCCGGCATACGGAGATTATGGCGCGGGATAAAAAGCACATTATTGTCTGCATCAAAAACATCGATGCTGAGGTTCAGGAGGAGCTCGCCCTGAAGGCGGATCAAAAGAAAAACGTTACCTATACCCAGATCGCCGAGCGGTTGGCGGCCCATTTCGACTTGATTTATTATATCGACTGCGATAACTCCAATTACGCGGAGCTTTCTACAAAAAAGAAATCCGGTGAACTAAAGGTTCAGGAAGAGGGAAAGGATTTCTTTGCCACCGCCAGGAAGAATATCGACAGGCTGATTTTTTTCGAAGACAGGGAAAGGATTCGGCTTTTCCTGGACAGGGATCATTTGATTTCCCAGCTTGAAAGCAGACGGCAGCTGAGCGAGGATTACCGCATGGTCATTGACGGCGGAAAAACCCAGTATACCCGCATGTCGGTGACGTACTCCTCCGACCGCCATCATTTTATTATCTGCATCGAGAACCGGGAAGAGGATGTGCGCAGGGAAAAGGAACATCTGGCGGCGCTTTCCATGGCAAACGAGATGGCCCGGCGGGATGAGCTGACGCATACAAAAAACAAAACAGCTTACCACGAGATGGAGAAGGAGCTGCAGCGGCTGATCGAAGCAGGAAGCGAACCCTTCGGCATTGTGGTGTGCGATATCAACGGTCTGAAAGCGGTCAACGATACGGAGGGCCACAAGGCCGGGGACGAATACATCAAAACCTGCTGCCTGATGATTTGCCATGTTTTCCACCACAGCCCTGTCTTCCGCATCGGCGGAGACGAATTCGCCGTGGTGCTCCGGGGCCAGGATTTTACGAACCGGGAAATGCTTGTTTCCGGCCTGCGGAGGCAGGTGGAAGAGAACATCCGCATGGGCGAAGGACCCGTGGTGGCTTCCGGCCTGGCGGAATTCCAGCCGGTGAAGGATCATACGGTTGAGGATATATTCAACCGCGCCGACAGCCAGATGTACGCGGACAAAACGCGCCTGAAAGAACAGAAGCTGATTCAGGAGAGCCATTCTCTCAAAGAGAAAGCGAATATCAGAATCATCCCCGAGGACAGGCGCGTCATGCTGGACAGGCTGTTCAAGTCCTTCGAGCTGGTTTCGGAAGGAACCTACGTCTACCTCTGCGATATGAAATACGATTTTTCCCGCTGGTCCAAAAACGCGGTGGACGCCTACGGCCTGCCTTCGGAGTACATGTACGGCGCGGGAGACATCTGGGAGAATCAGATCCATCCGGACGACCGGGCGGCCTATCGCAAGGGCATCGACGAGATTTTCGCCGGAAACGCCGCGGGGCACGATATGCAATACCGGGCAAGGCGCGTCACGGGAGAATACGACGTATGCACCTGCCGCGGCATTGTGATCCGCGATCCCTCCGGAGAACCGGATTACTTTGTCGGCAATATCCGCAATCATGGTATCCAGGGACATATCGATACACTGACAGGCTTTAAGAATCAGTATGGCTTCTTTGAAGATTTGGACAGTTGCATCAACAGGAACGCGAGAGTCAGCGTTGTTCTGTTTGGCATCGGCAAATTCTCTGAAATCAACGAGATGTATGGATACCATTTCGGAAATCGCGTGCTGCAGCTTTACGCCAGAAGCTTATTTGAAGCAGTCGGGAACACAGGCCATACCTACAGGATTGACGGAACGAAGTTCGCGGTGATCAGCAACACGCTTTCCATCGAGGAAATGCGGGAAAACTACAACCGCTTCCGCGCGTTCCTCCATGAGGATTTCCAGGTGGACGGCACGAAGGTATTGCTCGATCTGCACTGCGGCGCGCTGCGAGTGGAAAGCTTCGACGTTGACTCCCAGACGGTTTATTCCTGCCTGAATTTTGCGTATGAGGAATCCAAAACCCTCCGGAAGGGAGAAATGGTGGAGTTTCGTGACGACCTGAATGAAGAAAACCATCAGCGGCTTGAAAAGCTGCACGCTATCCGGGCTTCCATCATGCATGGCTATGAGGGATTCTACCTGCTTTATCAGCCGGTGGTGGACGCGAAGACAGAGCGGATGATCGGATCGGAAGCCTTGCTTCGCTGGAAAAATGATCAGTATGGCATCGTTCCTCCGGATCAGTTCATTCCGATTTTGGAATCCGACCCCTTGTTCCCGGAGCTGGGAGAATGGATCATCCGGGAATCCATCCTGGCCGCGAAGCAGGTCCTGAGCCGGCACCCCGAATTCATCATCAATGTCAATCTGTCCTATTCGCAGATGGAGAAGCCGGATTTTGTGGATATGCTGCTGCGAATCCTGAATGACCTTGAATATCCTCCGGAGCATCTCTGCTTGGAAGTGACGGAGCGGTGCAGGCTGCTGGATTTGGAGCTTTTGAAAAATGTGCTTGCCAGCCTGAAAGCCAGAGGGATCATGATTGCGCTGGATGATTTCGGAACCGGCTTTTCCTCCATGGGCATCCTCAAGGAAATCCCGGTCGACATCATTAAGATTGACCGCAGCTTTGTTCAGAAGATCGAAGAAAATGATGTGGAAAGAAATATTGTATGGACTATTGCGAATCTTGCCTCTATCTTCCGCGCCAAGGTCTGCGTCGAAGGCATCGAGACAGGGGGCATGCGGGATATTCTCAAGAGCTACCGGGTGGAGAGCTTCCAGGGATATTATTATGCAAAGCCTCTTATGCTTGAGCAACTGCTGGCCTGGAACGAAACCGCAAGGAAAGAATGATGGGGGAGAGGCGCGTTTCGTTACAGCCCCAAGCCCTTGCTGAGCGTGACGATAAAATCCTGCGCGTTGGTGATGATGCCCCGGGCTGACAGGCTGCCCCTGTCGCTGAGCTTATTGACCGTGAATTCCGCAATATCCACGCAGAAAAAATACACCTGCCGAACCGTGCCGTCCGCCAAGACCCGGTAGGACGGCGTCATGTTGCCCACCGCGATGGAATGCAGCATGGTGGCCAGGCACAGGACAGTGGTGGCGCCTCGCACCTGATTGCGCATCGCGTCCTGCGCCTGGTACACATCGCCGATGACAGGCGGCAGGGGGCCGTCGTCCCGGATGGAGCCCGCCAGCACATAGGGAACCTTGTATTTTTCACAGCTGTAGATGATGCCGTTGTTGATCTTTTCCGCTTCAATGAATTGCGGAATGCCGCCGTGCAGCTTCACCTGGTTGATGGTGGTCAGATGGTTGTAGTGCCCGTTGGGCTGGCTGCGCTGGAAGTAGATATCCTGCCCCAAAGCGGTTTTCATATAGGCGGCTTCCAAATCATGGGTGGCCAGGGCGTTCCCGGCCAGCACCGCATGCACATATCCGGCGGCGATCAATTTGGAAAAAGCGTTTCTCGCGTCGTAATCGAAGGCTAACGCAGGCCCAAGCACCCAGACGATTTTTCCCTGTTCCCGGTCATGGCGAAGCACATGATACAATTCATCATAATCCCTGGAAAAGGCGGTTTCCCGGGATCGGTTCTGCCGGAAGGCAAACGCGTCGGAAGACGCAGCGCTTTCCTCCTTGAAGCCATCGGGATGCACGAAGATGCCTTCTTCGCAGTTCTCCGTGCGGCCGGTCACGACCAGATCGCCCTTTTTCAGCAGCCGAAACTCCGTCACAAGAATTTCGCCATCCCGGTACACAGGCACGCAGTCCATCCTGCTTTCTTTTGCCAGGAGCCATTGCCCGTCAATTTTGAAGTATTCCGGGAAAATGCTCATGGCGTGGAAATCCCTGGGAGCGGTCTGATCCCGGGGCGCTTCGCATAGTTTCGCGTCAGGGGCGTTCCGGAATTTTTCCTGTGAGAAGTCCGGCGCGGTAAATTCTCTGAGTTTCCGGGGTATCATGGCGCACCTCCTGATTCATGTTGTCCGTCACATATTTGCCCAAGCATAGCAAAACGCCTGTGTTCTGGCAGCAAAAGCTTCTGTGCGGAGCAGTTTTTTTATTTCTTCCTTTGTATACCAGCCCGGAACGATCTCTTCCATATCAGAGGTACTCTTTTGGAATTCTCCGTCCGCAATACCGAAAACGCAGACGTTCCGTTCGTTGGAAAAGCCAACGGCGCTGTAACTGTTATCCAGAACGCAGTCGATGCGCTGAAGGCGAAGCCCGGCTTCTTCCCACAATTCCCGCTTCGCGCTTTCTTCCGGCGTTTCGCCGGGATCAATCAGGCCCGCCGGGAAATTATAAATCCACCGGGCCATGGCCATGCGGTATTCCCGGTTGATAAGAATACGCTCGCCCCGCTCGTCCGTCAGGATCATCACGACGGCATTGGGCTGCTTGTTCTGCAAATCCTCCAGGGTCTGCATATTGGGATTCCGGCTGATCATCTCATAGGTTTTCGGATGGCCTTCCGCCGTCACGTAATCCACGTCGTAGCGGGTAATGAACTTGCCTTCATGAATTTTCGTGATCCCTTGAAATTTCATGCGTTTTCCTCCTGTCCAACCTGTTTTTGATCTTAATACGCTTCAATTCCCACCGCTTGCAGGCGGAAATGCCCTTAGGCTTTCGGTGTTACGCTTCCCGTTTCCCTGTTTTTATGAAATCGATCAATGACTCAAGATCGTCGAAATCGTCGTAATCCCCCATGATTCCTTCCCGATGGTAAACAACACCGGCTTTTTCGTTGGCTTCCAGCCGATCCAGCAGCGCTTCCGTTCCATAGCGGCGTACATATTCCGTAAAGGCAAGCGCCTTGATTTTGCTGCCAAACAGGCCTTTTCTGCAAGCGGTGTCCCGGCAGGCCCAGCAGCCGTCAATGCCTTTGGCAATGCAGCATTTCCTGTTTTCGCACCATTCGGCGTCCTTGCACCAGGACAGGTCCAGGAAGCCGTCCTGTTTGCAGCCTTTGCATTTCACATTTTCTGAACACAGGCAGCAGGCCAGGCCGCATCTGGCAATTCCCAATTCGCGTTTCATTTTGTGTTCTCCCCCTGATTCTGTGACACAAGCTTCAGAAATTTCGCATCGTTCATCTGTTCGTTGGTCAGATACCTGCCGTCCAGGAACAGCGCGTAAGTGGTGACGGGCGTCGGCGCGTTCTGCGCGGCTTCTTTGCTTTCGATGTGCACGGCATGGAAGGGAATGCCGTGCTCCCGGGCGGTCTGTTCCACAATCGGCACATATTTGGCGTTAAATGGACATTGGTTTGTATAGAACAAAACATACCCTTTTCTATCTGTGTGCGGATGCCTGGCGCATTCTTTGAGCTTTGGCGGCTCCGCATCGGGTGAAAAAGGCAGATACCAAAGCTGAATGCCGTTGTCCGCTTCATCGCAGACCGAAAAGCCTTTGTATTTCAAATACTTTGGATCGGCAAGGAAAGGCTTTTTCTTTGCGGCGCACAGGATGCACAGGCCCTTTTTGCCTTTCGCTCTGCTGTCCTCGATGCACGCACCCAGCAGATCATTGGAATATCCGTGCCCTTTGAAGGAGCCGGACACCCACAGGCAGTCGATATACATATACCCGTCAGCCTCAAGGGGATTCCAGGCATTTTCCGCCGGAATATACTCGATGAAGCATTTCCCGCGTTCCACGCTTTTGAGAAAGACCAGCCCATCGTCAAAACGATCAGCCAGCCAGGCTTTCTTGGAAGCGACCTGCGCGTCTTTGTTGTTGGAGATGGCGCAGCAAATGTGCTCATTCTCCAGGTTTTCCTTGGTTACTCTGATGTAATCCATCCCGTGTTATCCCCCATATTGAGATTGCAATTCGTTCCCGTGGAATGTTTCTTTTTCATCGTTAATTTTATTATATGGCATTTTTTCCCCGCGTCAATAGGTCGGGATTTAAAAAAATAATTGTACTGCCGCGGTTCCTTTGCTGCCGGAAGGGCGCCGATTTTCTGGTCTTGAATTCCAGGTTCTGTACCAAACAGGTCGATATCAGGCAAATGAAGCGGATCAGCGCCATTGTAAGCAATCAGAATGAATAAAAGCCTTGATGTTTTGGAATTTTTCTGATATACTCAATATGGTTAAAAATGTTCCGGTCAATCTTCCCGGATCAAGCGCCCGCTAAAGGTGATTATATGCAAAGATATCAGTTTTCCCAGGCGGAATTATCCACGTTTGAGCGCCTCAGACAGCCGTTTGCCATTTATCAGTTTCTTGACAAACGGGTTGTTACCCTTGCCCTTTCGGATGGCTTTTGCAAGCTGTTCGGCTATGAGGACCGGGCCAAGGCGTATGATGACATGGATCACGACATGTACAAGGATACCCATCCCGACGACGTGGCGCGCATCGCCAACGCCGCGTTCCGTTTTGCGACGGAAGGCGGAAAATATGAAGTGATTTACCGGACGAAAAAAAAGGACGCCCCCGGCTATACCGTTGTACACGCCATGGGCGAGCATGTTTTCACTGCCGACGGCGTGCGGCTTGCCCAGGTGTGGTACACCGATGAGGGCAGTTATCTGGATGAAAGCGGCTCTAACCTTAACCGCACCATGACCAACGCGCTTCACGAGGAAAGCATCCTGAAGGAAAGCCGGTATGATTATCTGACCGGGCTGCCCAACATGGCCTTCTTTTTTGAACTCGCCGAAGCGGGAAAGAGCGCCATCCTGGAGAAGGGCAGCCAGCCGGCGCTGCTGTATATCGACCTGGGCGGTATGAAGTATTACAACCATAAGAACAGCTACGCGGCGGGCGACAAGCTGCTGCGCGATTTCGCCAAGCTCCTGAGCAAAACCTTCCATAATGAAAACTGCTGCCACGTCGGGGCGGATCATTTTGCCGTGTTTACAGAGGAAGAGGGCCTGGCGAATACGCTTCACGGCCTGTTCCGGGAATGGCACGAGATGAACGGCGCCGACACCCTGCCCGTCCGCGTCGGCATCTATCCGGACCGGATCGAAAACGTTCCCGTCAGCTCCGCTTACGACCGGGCGAAAATCGCCTGCGACGCGCTCAAGGGGGCGTACACCTCCGCGTTCAACTATTTCAGGTCCGAGCTGAGCGAGGATGTGGTGAAGAAGCAGTATATCATCACCAACATCGACAAGGCCATCGCGGAGGGATGGATCAAGGTTTATTACCAGCCGATCGTCAGGGCGATCAACGGCAAGGTCTGCGACGTGGAAGCGCTGGCCCGCTGGATCGATCCGGTGAAAGGCTTCATGTCCCCGGCGGATTTTATTCCGTATCTGGAGCAATCCGGGCTGATCTACAAACTGGACCTGTACGTGCTGGAACAAGTGCTGGCAAAGCTGCAATATTACGCCTCCATCCATATTCCCGTCGCGCCGCATTCCATCAACCTGTCCAGGTCAGACTTTGATTCCTGCGACATTGTGGAGGAATTCAGGAAAAGAGTGGACGACGCGGGCGTTCCCCACAGCTTGATCACCGTTGAAATCACGGAAAGCGTGATCGGCAGCGATTTTGAGTTCATGAAGGCCCAGGTGCAGCGCTTCCAGCAGATGGGCTTCCCGGTGTGGATGGACGATTTTGGCAGCGGCTATTCTTCCCTGGACGTGTTGCAAAGCATCCAGTTCGACCTGTTGAAATTCGATATGAGCTTTTTGAAGCGGCTGGATGAAGGCGAAAAGGCCAAGATTATCCTGACCGAGCTGATGAAAATGGCGAATTCCATGGGCGTGGAAACCGTGTGCGAGGGCGTGGAAACCCTAAAACAGGTGCGCTTCTTGCAGGAAATCGGCTGCTCAAAGCTGCAGGGATATTTTTACAGCAAGCCGGTGCCGTTTGAAGAAGTGCAGAAAAGACGCTCGAACGGCCATCCGCTCCTGCCGGAGAACCCGGAGGAATCCTCCTACTTTGAAGCGATCGGCCGTGTGAACCTTTTCGACCTGACGCTGATTGCCAATGAAAACGACACCGCCTTCCAGAACTACTTCACCACGTTCCCCATCGGCATTCTGGAAATGAATGGGGATGAAGCGCAGTATATCCGGATCAACCAGGCTTACGTTAATTTTATCAAGCGCTTCTTTGACGCGGATATTACAAAAGGAAAGGTGAACTTCGGCGAGTCGCCCGTCGGATACGGCATGACCTTCATCAGAACGGTGAAGCAGTGCTGCAGCGGCGGCACGAACCGGGCTTTCTTTGACGAAAAAATGCCGGATGGCTCGGTTGTCCATTCCTTCGCCAGGAAAGTCGGCACGAATCCCGTGACCGGGGCAATCGCCGTAGCCATCATCGTTCTGTCCGTTACAGAGCCGAATGAAAGCATGACGTACGCGGAAATCGCCCGGGCGCTGGCCGCGGACTACTATAACCTTTACGTTGTCGATCTGGACACGGACGAATATATCGAGTATTCCTCCCGGGTGGGCGAGGAAGAGCTGGCCGTCGAACGGCGGGGCAAGGACTTCTTTGAATCCAGCAGAAGCGAGGCGAACCGCATTTACGCGGAGGACAGAGAAGTGTTTTTCGCGGCGTTCTCCAAGGAAAACATCATCCGCGCGCTGGATCAGCAGGGCGTTTTCAACGCCACGTACCGCCTGATGGACACGGGCGTTCCGGTTTACGCCAGCATGAAGGTGATGCGTCTGCCGGGCGGAAAACGCATCATCATGGGTATCAGTATCGTGGACGCCCAGATGAAGCAGCAGGAGCACCTGGAAGAGCTTCAAAGGGGCCGCGACACCCTGGTTCGGGTCATGGCCCTTTCCGACGGTTACCTCAGCCTGTTTACCGTCGATCCGGTCTCCGGGCACTATATCGAATACAGCTCCACGGACGCCTATGAAAGCCTTGGCTTCGCAAAAGAAGGCGAAGACTTCTTCGATCAGGCGAGAATCGACATCAAGCAGTGTATTTTCCCGGATGACCTCACCGCTTTCATGGCGTGCTTCTCCAAAGAGAATATCTTGCGGGAAATCCATGATCACGGCAATTACAGGACGCAGTACCGCCTGATGATCAACGGCGAAGTAAAGCCCGTCGTGCTGAAAATCGCGCCGTTCAAAGACGGCGAAAAAGAAAAGCTGGTCGTCGGCGTGAGGGAATGGAAGGAAAGGCAGAGAGCAAAATAACATACGGCAAAACGCGCCGCGGCATGGCGGTATCGGGAAAGCCGCGAACGCGGATGCAGGAAAAGAAAAGAGGAAAGATAATATGTTCGGAAAGAAAAAGCAAGAACCGGCAGTGGAACCCAAACCGGCAGAAAAGCCTACGCCCGCTTTCCTGCGGCCCGATTATCCCTATCAGGCCGTAGGCGAAGCGATCACTGATCTTGATCTTCTTGAACCCACCGCTGTTTACGAGATCAAATGCCATCAATGCGAAATGAGCATCCGTTCCCAGGGGCGGAACATCAAATCAACCTACGAACGTCTTAAAGGCTCCGGCTGCATCGGCTGCGGAAATAAAGATCTTGTGATCAAAAAAGTCGATATGAGCAAAGCGCCGTCTGTACAGGCATAAGCTTCCGGCGTCCTCATCCGTACATGCCTTTGATTATAATCTTTTCATGTTTGCGATTTCGCTTTCGGATGCGTTGACGATCACGGTTTTCTGGTTCGTATAAATCACGAAACCTGGGGGGGAACCGCCAGGTTTTTTTACATATTTCCGAAGCGTGTAATCGACCGGAACGGACACGCCTTTTCCTTTGGAGTACCAGGCGGCCAGCCGCAGCGCCATCGACAGCGTATCGGCGGAAGGATGCTCTGCCCTTACGATCACGTGGGAACCGGGCATGTCCTTGGCGTGCAGCCAGGTGTCCGTGCCATGGGCGGAGCCCGTGACCCGGTCGTTCTGCGCGCTGTTTTTGCCGACGATGATTTCCGTTCCGTCGGGGGCTTCAAAGCGCATCGGCGCGCTTTCGGAGGACTTTGGCTTCTTCTTTCCGTTCTTTGCTCCGGCAGGCTTCACGATGCCGCCGTCTTCCAGCGCTTTGCGCACGTCGGCCATGTCCTGCTCGGTTTCGCTTTCTTCCAGGTCGAAAAGCGCCTGCTCCAGCAGTTCCATTTCCTTGAGTGTTTTTTCCTTCTGCTCTTTCGCCAGATCCTGGGCGACCCGGGCTTTGCGGTAGCGCTTGAAATACTTCTGCGCGTTCTGGGCGGGGGTCAGTGCCACGTCCAGGGCAATCTCCATCATGCCGCCCTGGGGATCGTAAAAGTTCGGCAACGCCACGGTTTCCGCGCCCCGCGGCACCAAATACGCCTGGGCGGTGAGCAGCTCGCCCGCCATGCGGTATTCTTCCATCCGCGCGCTGGCGGTCAGTTCTTCTTCCTGCAAGGCCAGCTTCTTTTCATCCCGTTCCAGATGGGTTTTGATCAGCCGCTTGAGCGCCTGGCTCTTCTGGTTCATCCGGTCCCGGCGGTCCCGGCCGAAGTAGAAGGCGTCCAGCGCGGCGGACAGCGTGGGATAAGGCTTTTGCAGCGATGTTTCAAGGCTCAAATAGGGGAAAGGCAGCACATCGGCCATCAGTCCGTCCGGCCCCATCTGGGCGGTAGGCCGCGCCATGGCGGGCATGCGCCGGAACAGGGAGCAGACGACGCCGGAGAGCTCCGCAACGTCCAAATCCCCCAGGTCTGTTTTGTGCATGCCGGTTGCGCGGAAAGCAATTTCCCGGGCGGCGGCAGGGGAGAGGCCCCGGATGGAGGCGGCCAGCGCTTTGTCAACAGGGCCGGAAAGCAAGGATAGGCGCGCGGAAAGCAATGCTTCCGTCAATTCCGCCGGATCGATTTTATCCTGGACGGGCGGCAGCACGAAGGGCAGGCCCGGCAGCGCCTGGCGCACCCGGCTCATATCCCCGGACACATGGCGGATGGCGTCCACGATGCGCCCGTCCTTCACCAGCGTCAGGTTGCTGTGGCGGCCCATCAGCTCCAGGTATAATTCCCGCGGCGCGCTGTCGCCCAGTTCGTCCTTGTTTTCAATCGTCAGAACCAGCACCCGGTCGCCGCCCAGCTGTTCCAGCCCGGTCAGCCTGCCGCCCTGGAGATGCTTGCGCATGAGCATGCAGAACATGGGCGCGTCGGCAGGGTTCTGGTAATTGGCACCCGTCAGGTGCGCCCGGGCGAAAGAGGGCGCGGCGGACAATAATAATTTATGGTTCTTTCCCTGGGCGCGGATCGTCAGCACCAGCATATCCTTTTCCGGCTGGCTGACCTTTTCCACGCGGCCATCCTGCAAAGCTTCTCTCAGTTCCCGGGCCATAAAGCCCAGGGTCAGGCCGTCCATTGGCATGTCTTCTTTTCTCCTTCAGGATCATGATTTCTCTTATTCCCTGTAAATTGACGCATAAACGACTGCCAGCCCTGCGCCGCCGATGATGTTGCCCAAGGTAACGGGCAGCAGGTTGGAAAGCAGGTAAGCGCCGACATTCGCATTCTCTGCGCCAAGGAGCATCCCCAGGGGAATATAATACATGTTCGCCACAGAATGCTCAAAGCCGCAGGCCACGAACAGCATCACCGGGAAGAAGCACAGAACCGCTTTGCCGCCGGCGTTCTGCGCGCCGGACGCCATCCACACCGCGCCGCACACCAGGATGTTGCAGCCAATGCCCCGCAGCAATGCTTCGCCAAATGTCAGGGCGCACTTGCTGTCCGCGATGGATTTCGCCGCGGCTGCCAGATCAGCCTTCGCCATCAGCCCGCTGCCGCTCACCAGCCAGGCGAACAGGAATGCCCCGCACATATTGCCCAGGTAAACGAACAGCCAATTTTTCAGTACGCCCGTCCATTTCACTTTTCCGTTCAGCGCCGGGCCTGCCATCAGGCAATTGCCGGTGAACAGTTCGGCCCCGGCCATCACCACCAGGATCAGCCCCGTGGGGAACACGCAGGCTCCCAGCAGCTTGCCCAGGCCCCCGCCCACGCCGGAAGACACGACCGTGCTTCCCAGCGCGCCGAAGGCGATGAACATGCCCGCCAGAATGCCGAGCAAAAGCAGGTTGGGAATGCTCAGGGACGCTTTTCCCTGGGCGATGGTTTCCCATTTCCGGGTGATTTCTTTGGTTGAAAGCATGGCTGTTTCCTCCTTGGTAATGGAAAATATTTATAACCTGCACCAGCCCACCGCTTCGCGCCAGGCGTTCTGAAACGCCCGCATGGAAGGATAACGATCGGATTTTTTCTTTTTTGTGGCTTTCGCCGCAACCTGGAACAGCGGTTTGGGGCCAACCCATGTTTTTATGGTTCTGTCATCGTTATCTCCGAAAAACGCGAAAGCCAGCGCGCCCATGTTATAAAGCGTGGTGGTTTCGTCCAGCGCCGCGTCCAGTTCTGATTCCTCAGGGGCCATAAACTGTGGAGACCCGCGCATGAGACCTTTGATATTGTATGCGGGTTTGCGGCGGTACAGGTCGATGCCGCACACAACCGCCTCGTTTTTTCCGAAATCTATCAGCACATGGCCGTCATGAAAATTGGAAGCGATGATGCCGTCGCGGGCGAGGGAAGCATGCAGATCGATCACATTCTCCAGCATGGTCAGCGTGTTGACAAGCGGCATCCTGCGAACCTGATCCCGCACGGAATAATACTTCAGCCGTCCGTTCAGCGGCAGCGCGTCGCGCCATTCAAAAATCGCGGCATATCCATCCCCGGTGGAACCGTAGGCCAGGAGTTTTGCAAGCGCGGGGTGTTCGCGTTGATACAGCGGTATAGCCTGTTGAAGTGTATAAATCGCGTCGGCAGTCTGTCCGCGAAAGCCTGAGGTTCGCGCGCCGGCGTATTTCACAAACAGTTTGCCAAACTTCCCTTCCACCCCAAAGCATAAGTTTCCGGTCAGCAGCTGATCCCATACCCGGAAGACGGTTCCATAGGCTTTCAGCCATCGCAAATCAGGTTCTTCCCAGGCTTCATAGGGAATCCCGTCGATCTGGCATTGCAGCGGCGTTCGCCTCTCTTCCTCCATGGAACCGCCTCCTTTCCGCCGGACGCATCCTTTTCAGCATGATGCCAGCCGTGCTCGCATACGCGGCCCGGCTGGACGGACAATCAGCCTGCGGCTGATTTCCTCATCACTATGCCATAACGCCTGCCGCCTTTCCCTTCGGGAGCCGGCAGGACGGCCAACCGCCCTTCGGGCCGGTTGCCTCGTTATTATACAACAAAAATCGCTTTCCGCATAGAGGCAGAAAACGATTTGCAAACGGAGAAATCCAGATTCAGGTGTCTTTGGGCCGGGGCATGAAACAGACTGCCGTTAAAAAACCGAAAAACACGGCGGCGGAGATGCCTCCCGCGGCGGCCTGCATTCCGCCGATAAACGCCCCAAGCAGGCCTTTTTCCTGCACGGCGGAAATCGCGCCCTGCGCCAGCAGATGGCCAAACCCGGTAAGCGGAACCGTGGCTCCCGCCGCGCCGAAACGGACGATGGGGCCGTACAGCCCGGCGGCGCTGAGGATGACGCCCGCCGTGATATACAGCACCAGGATGCGGGCGGGGGTCAGCTTGGTTTTTAATATCAGCGCCTCCCCGATCACGCAGAGCAGCCCGCCGGTCAGGAACACTTTGAGATAGGTCATCACGCTTGATCGCCTCCTTCCAGCGCAATCGCGTGGGCCACGCCGGGAATGGTTTCTCCCTGCTGGCTGGTGGTGGGGCTGAGCAGCGCGCCCGTTGCCATAAACAGAACACGCTTCCATTCCCCGCTGTGCAGTTTGGGCAGGATCATGGCGCTGAGTACCGACGCCGAACAGCCGCAACCGCTGGCCCCGGCGTGTACATCATCCTTGGGGTCGAAGACGCACAGGCCGCAGTCCATATATTGGCTTTCCCGAAGCGGAAAACCGCTTTCTTCCATCAGCTCCGTCAGAATTTCGCTGCCGACCCGCCCCAGGTCGCCGGTGATGATCTGGTCGTAATCCTTCGGCTTGCGTCCCGTATCGAGAAAGTGGCGCTGCAGCGTGTCCGCCGCAGCGGGAGCCATGCACGCGCCCATGTTGTTGGCGTCGCGGATGCCCATGTCCACCACTTGGCCGACGGTCGCCATCTCTGTCCTTGCCAGACAATTTCCTTCGTCCCCCAGCAGGCAGGCCCCGGTGCCGGTCACCGTCCATTGGGCCGCCATGGTGCGCTGGTTGCCGTATTCGAGGGGAAAACGGTACTGCCGCTCGGCGGTGCAGTAATGGCTTCCCGCCGCGCAGAGCACCGGGGAAGCGTAGCCGCCATCCACCAGGATGCTGCCTAAAATCAGCGATTCCGCCATGGTGGAGCAGGCCCCGTACAGGCCCAGGAAAGGAACGGACAATTCTCTTGCCGCCAGGGACGCGGCCATGATCTGGTTCAGCAGATCGCCGCCCAGCAGCGCCTGGACGCGCTCCCGGGGCATATTCACCTTTTTCAGGCAGCGTTCGCAGGCCTCCTGAAATATGGCGTGCTCGGCCTGCTCGTAGCTCTTCTGCCCATACAGGGCATCCTCCAGCGCCAGGTCGAAGGCTGAACCCAGCGGCCCCCGGCCTTCCTTGGGCCCTACCACCGCGGCGCTGGACAGGATGCGGGGACGGTGAACAAATTCGATCGTATGATCGCCGATCCGGTGTGTTGCCATGCTGTTTACCACCTGATGAAATAATAGAGAATACCCACGATCACCGACGCGCTGACGCCGTAGACCAGCACCGGCCCGGCGATGGTGAACATCCGCGCGCCCGTGCCCAGCACCC
>CADBCX010000032.1 GCA_902793245.1 uncultured Eubacteriales bacterium
TCTCCTATCAATTTCATCACCTCGTCCAGCCTTGGCGGATGCTTCGGCAGCGGAAAGCGGGAAATGGCGACGGCGGAACAGGCGCTGGCAAACCGCACCAGTTTTTCGTCGTCCATACCGCGCAGCAGGCCGTACACGCAGCCTGCCTTGAAGGTGTCGCCGGCGCCCAGGGTGCTTTTGACCTGAACGGAAAACGGCTTCATCCGGCGGATGGCTTCGCCCTTCCTGGCATACAGCATATCGCCGCCGCCCTGGGTGATGATGGTCAGGCCCTCCGCTGTTTCCCGCATCAGCTCCATCACCGTCTCCGGCGCCATTCCGGCGTAATGGCCGGAGGTGCATTCCTTTGATACGATATTCACGGCGGCGTAACGGTGCAATGGCGAATCATGCGGTGTGTCGATGGTGACATACGGGATGCCGCGGCGGCGGCAGATTTCCGCCGCCAGCAGCGTTTCTTCGCCGAAAAAAGGGTCGATGGCCGCCGCTTTGCAGCCGGCGATGTCCTCTTCCCTCGGGATGCTCCACCACCGTTTTCCCGAGGAAAACAGCGCCTGGAATTTTCCCATGGGTGACCGCGTCAGACCGGCGATCACCACATAATCCATCACGCCGGGATCGTCCGTCCTGAAATGAAGCGGGGAAAGGTCCACCCGCTTGTCCGCATAAAACGCTTTCAGCATGGGGCCCACTTCCGTACCGATCCAGGTGCCGTCCATTCTGACGGATACGCCCAGGGAAGACAGCACCGTGGCGGCTGTGCCCGTTTCTCCGCCGGGAAGGAAATACTGCTCTTTGATTTCCGCGTATTCATCCGGTTGGAGAAAGCCGTCCTTCAGCAGAAAAGAATGGGTGCCCAGCACCTGGCCGAAAAGATATACGTCCGGCTGCCGATGCGTCATATGGTTCCCTCCCGAAAAATGCATGCGTTTTTTATGCTGTTACAATGTCGCTCCCCAATCAAGAGAACGTTCGATCACATCTATTATACCGAGTCATTTTTCACAAGTCAAGGACTTTTCACATCCGCGTGAACGGTCTTAGAGCCTGCGGTTCAGGCGGCGGCGCGCGAAAAACGCCGGTAAAAAGTGGCCAACAAGTGTATTTACAACGCATGGACATTCTGTTATAATAATGTATGGTTCTCAACAGCATCACAATCATATATAGAGGAGGATTTTCATGAAGAAGTGTCTTTCCCTGCTTCTGGCGCTCGTCATGGTATTTTCCATGATGAGCTTTGCCGTTGCCGAAGCCGGCACGTTCACAGGCGTCGGCGATGGCAAGAACGGCGCCGGGTCCATTGAAGTGGAAGTGGACGTGGATGCCGAAGGCAAGCTGACCGACGTGCGCGTCACCAAAAACGGCGACGACGCGGGCATCAGCGACCCCGCCGTGGAAAAGATCCCCGGCCTGATCGTTGACCTGCAGAGCGCCAACATCGACGTCAAGACCGGCGCGACGCTGACCCAGAACGGCATTCAGATGGCCGTGCTGGACGCCATCAAGAAGGCCGGGCTGGACGAGGCCGCTTTCTCTGAACTGAAAGCGCCTGAAGCTGAAAAGAGCGAAGACATTGACGCCACCTATGACGTTGTCGTGGTCGGCGGCGGCGGCGCGGGCCTGACCGCTTCCATCCGCGCGGCGCAGGCGGGCGCGAAGGTCGTGCTGATCGAAAAGACCGCGGCGCTGGGCGGCAACACCCTGATCGCGGGCCAGGGCTTCAACGCGGCTGACCCCGAGCGCCAGCATAACCAGCAGATGAGCGACACCCTGCGTAAGGAACTGGAAAGCTACCTGGAGCTGAAGCCCGAAGATTTCGGCGAATTCGGCGAGGTGCTCACCACCGTCCAGGGCCAGATCAAGGAATACCTGGCCAGCGGGGAAACCTACCTGTTCGATACTCCTGAGCTGCACATGCTGCACTGCTACCTGGGCGGCACCCGCACCGGCCTGGACGGCACCAAGATTTCTCCCGACCTGGCGCTGATCGACGTGTTCGCCCACAGCGCGGACGCGGCCCTGGACTGGGCGGAGAGCATCGGCGTGCAGTGGGGCGATGAAACCCACACCATCCTGGGCGCGATGTGGCCCCGCTCCCACAGCCTGATCAACGGCAACATCGTGCCCATCCTGGAAAAAGCCGCCCGCGACGCAGGCGTGGAAATCCTGCTGAACACCAAGGGCAATTCCTTCATCGTGGAGGATGGCCGCGTGACCGGCGTGAACGCTGAAACCAGCGACGGCGCGAAGGTCACCCTGCATGCCTCTTCCGGCGTGGTGCTGGCCACCGGCGGCTTCTCCGCCAATGCGCCCATGGTGGTGGAATACAACAACTACTGGCCCGGCCTGTCTCCCACCATGCCTTCCACCAACGCGGCGGGCATCACCGGCGACGGCATCAACATGGCCAAGGAAATCGGCGCGGATCTGGTGGGCATGGGATTCTCCCAGCTGATGCCTTCCTCCCATCCCGTGGACGGCTCCCTGTTCTCCGGCATCTGGGGCAGCGCTGAAACCCAGGTGTTCGTGAACAAGGAAGGCAAGCGCTACGTGAACGAATACGCTGAGCGCGACGTGCTTTCCAAGGCCGCCCTGGATCAGACCGACGGCATCTTCTATATCATCTGCGACGCCAAGATCGCCAACAACCCCGACCGCATCGCTTCCATGGAAGCGGCGGGCAACGTGGTATCCGCCGACACGCTGGAAGAACTGGCCGAGAAGCTGGGCATTCCCGCGGATGCCTTCGTGGAAACCATCAACCGCTACAACACCTTTGTGGAAAACCAGGTGGACGAGGACTTCGGCAAGCCCCTGTTCGGTGAAAAGATCGACACGGCTCCCTTCGTCGCCACGCCCCGTTCTCCCTCCCTGCACCACACCATGGGCGGCGTGAAGATCGACCCCGACACCCATGTGATCAACACCGACGGCAACATCATCCCCGGCCTGTACGCGGCCGGCGAGGTTTGCGGCGGCATCCACGCGGGCAACCGCCTGGGCGGCAACGCCATGACCGACTTCCTGGTGTTCGGTTCCATCGCCGGCACCAACGCAGCGACCGAAGCCAAGGCCGCGGAAGCCCCCGTGGAAGAAGCTCCTGCGGAAGAAGCTCCTGTGGAAGAAGCTCCTGTGGAAGAAGCTCCTGTGGAAGAAGCTCCCGCTGCGGAAGCCCCCGTGGGCGAAGTGAAAACCGCCAGCGCCCAGGGCTTCGCCAGCGAAGTGAAAGTGGAAGCCACCGTTGCGGACGGCAAAATCGTCGCCCTGACCGTGGATGATTCCGGCGAATCCTATCCCATTCCCCGGGAAGACAGCGTGGACAAGCTGATTGCCGCCATCCTGGAAGCGGGCACCACCGAAGGCATTGACGCCCATACCGGCGCGACCTTCACCAGCACCGCTGTGCTGGAAGCCCTGAACAAGATCCTCTCCCCCGAGGACGCCGCTCCGGCCGACGCCGCCGTGGCCTTCACCGCCGGGGAATACACCGCCACCGCCCAGGGCTACAACGGCCCTGTGGAAGTGAAGGTGACCTTCTCCTCCGACAAGCTGGAAGCCATCGAGATCGTTTCCGATAAGGAAACCGACCACGTGGGCGACGTGGCTTTCGACATCATGATCCCCGAAATGATCGAAGCGGGCGGCTCCGGCGTGGACGGCGTTTCCGGCGCCACTTTCTCCACCCGCGCCCTGCGCGCCGCTGTGAACGACGCCGCGGAGCAGGCGGGCTGCGCCAACCTGGACGCCTTCAAGGCCGCTAAGGTGGAACATGTGCCCGGTGAACCCATCGAAGATACCTGGGACGTGGTCATCGTCGGCGCCGGCGGCGCCGGTCTGGCCGCTGCCGCCCAGGCCGCGCAGGACGGCAACACCGTGCTGATTCTGGAAAAGGCTGCTGAAATGGGCGGCAACACCCTCGTTTCCGGCGGCGCGTTCCAGAGCGTGATGCCCTATCTGGTGTGGGACAAGAACGATCCCGAAGCCACCACGGGCGTCAACCCCATCGACGGCAAGGAATATGACAATGTGCTCAACGACGCGGGCCGCATCGAGACCCTGAAGACCATCCTGAACTGGTCCGAAGAGCCCTTCGACGGCACCCTGGACGCGGACCATCCCTTCGTGGCGGGCGACATTTCCCTGAACGCTGTGCGCGGCGTGCATGAGGAATACCTGTCCACCCTGAAAGCCCTGAAAGAAGAAATCAACGAATACCTGGCCTGGGCCCAGCCCAAGCTGGACGCCGGGGAACCGGAAACCAAGATCACCCTGTTCTCCACCATCAACCTGCACATCTTCCAGACCTATTACGGCGGCCTGCGGCCCAACGCCGACGGCACCGAATGGGTCTATGGCCGGTACGACCTGGTGAAGCAGTTCATCGAGGGCGGCCAGGACATCAAGAGCTGGCTGGTTGACCAGGGCGCGATCTTCGACTACGCCCGCCAGAGCACGCTGATCGGCTGCCTGTGGCAGCGCGAGAACAGCCCCCAGGGCGGCGTCGTGGACGGCGTGACCTATCCCAGCAAGTGGGGTTCCTATTTCATGGTGCCCATGAACACCGTGAAGAACGCCAACGAGCATAACCAGCTCATGACCCGCACCACCGCCACCGAACTGATCATGGAGAATGACCGCATCGTGGGCGTGAAGGCCGTGAAGTTCGACGGCACCGAAGTGACCGCCCACGCCGCGAAGGGCGTTATCATCGCCACCGGCGGCTACGGCGCGAACATCGGCAAGGTGCAGGAAACCAACAAGTATTGGAAGCCTGAATACATCGCCGACAACATCGGCACCACCAACCGTTCCGCCCTGACCGGCGACGGCCTCACCATGGCCCAGGCTGTGGGCGCCGAAGTGGAAGGCACCGGCTGGACCCAGATGATGCCCCTGGGCTGGGTCGACAACGGCAACCTGTCCGGCGGCGCGGGCGAGAACGTCATCTTCATCAACGCCCAGACCGGCGAGCGCTACGTGGACGAATCCGCCGAGCGCGACGTGCTGAGCCTTGGCGCGTTTGAAAACAGCATGAACCTGGATACCGCCGCCAAGCTGGGCCTCAAGCAGGTGCCCGGCATCTACGTGGAAGTGTCCAACATCGGCACCCAGGCGGGCCCCGGCGGCTTCAACAACGAGCCCCAGGACGTGGAAGGCCGCATGATCTTCCGCACCGTGGAAGAGACCGCCGAACTGATTGGCTGCGATCCCGCCACGCTGCGCAAGACCATCGAGGACTACGACGCCTACGTGATGGGCCAGACCGACAAGCTGGCCGTGGAAAAGCTGTCCCTGCGCGGCACCGTGGGCCAGGTGGAAACCGATGAGAATGGCAACTATAAGCCTGAAACCTATAAGCTGGACAAGATCCGCGTGCGCTTCATGGCTCCCTCCACCCACCACACCATGGGCGGCATCAAGGTGGACACCGACCGCCGCGTCATGAACACCGAAGGCAACGTGATCGCCGGCCTGTATGCCGCGGGCGAAGTTACCGGCGGCATCCACGCGGGCAACCGCCTGGGCGGCAACGCCGTGACCGAAATCATCGTGTCCGGCCGCACCGCTGCCAAGACCATCACCGCCGATACTACGGAAGCTCCCGCCGCGGAAGAACCCGCTCCCGCTGAGGAAGCTCCTGCGGAAGAACCCGCTCCTGCTGAAGAAGCTCCCGCCGAGGAAGCTCCTGCCGAGACTCCCGCTGAGGAAGCTGCTGCTCCCGCCGCGGAAGCCGGCCCCTTCACCCCCGGCACCTATGAAGCCGCGGCCCAGGGCTTCGGCGGCGAAGTGAAGGTCGTTGTCACCGTGGACGACAAGGCCATCACCGCTATCGAAATCACTGGCGCGGACGAAACCCCCGCCCTGGGCGGCGCTGCCATGCCCGCCATGGCGGAAGCCTATCCCGGCAAGGACGCCGCGGACGCCGTGGACGGCATGGTGGGCGCGACTGTGACCTCCACCGCCGTGAAGGAAGCCGTCGCCAAGGCCCTGGCCCAGGCGAAGGGCGAAGCCCCCGCCGCTGACGAAGCCGCTGCTATGACCTTCACCCCCGGCGAATACGAAGCCACCGCCGCGGGCTACAACGGCCCCACCACCGTGAAGGTGACCTTCGCGGAGGACAAGATCGAAAAGATCGAAATCGTCTCCACCGTGGAAACCGAGCATGTGGGCGACGTGGCCTTTGACATCATGATCCCCGAAATGCTCGAAGCCAACGGTTCCGGCGTGGACGGCGTGTCCGGCGCTACCTTCTCCTCCCGCGCCCTGCGCGCCGCCGTGAACGACGCCGCCGAGCAGGCGGGCTGCACCGCCCTGGACGCCTTCAAGGCCGCCAAGGTGGAGCACATCGCCAAGGACCCCATGAATCTGTGGTATGACGTGGTCGTGGTCGGTGCCGGCGGCGCCGGCATTGCCGCCGCGGCCCAGGCCGCCCAGGACGGCAACACCGTGCTGGTCATCGAAAAGAACGCCGAAGTGGGCGGCAACACCCTCGTGTCCGGCGGCCAGTACCAGAGCGTGATGCCTTACCTGGTCTGGGATCCCGCCGATCCCGACGCCACCACCGGCACCTATGCCTTCAACGGCGAAACCTATGACAAGGTCAAGTCCGTGCAGGGCTGCATCAACGAGCTGAAAATGATCCTGAACTGGAGCGAGGAACCCTTCGATGAAGAATACTACAAGGATCATGAGTTCGTGGCGGGCGACGCGCTGGAGCTGAGCAAACACGGCGTGCACGCCGAATACCTGCCCGTGCTGCAGGCCCTCAAATCCGAGATCCGTGAATACTTCGTCTGGGCCGCGCCCCAGCTGGCCGCCGGCAAGGACGAAAGCCAGCTGACCCTGTTCTCTACCATCAACCTCCACATCTTCCAGACCTACTACGGCGGCCTGCGTCCCAGCGCCGACGGCAGCTCCTGGATCTATGGCGATGTGGACCTGGTCAAGCAGTTCATCACCGGCGGCCAGGGCCTCAAGGAATGGCTGGAAGCCCAGGGCGCTACCTTCATCGAGAACACCCAGCCCACCCTGATCGGCGCGCTGTGGTATCGTGAAAACGAGTTCATCGGCTCCACCGTCGACCTGGACGGCGACGGCAATCCCGAGATGGGACGCTGGGGCAGCTACTTCGCCGCACCCATGAAGACCATCTACGAAGCCAACAGCCAGAACAAGATCATGACCCGCACCACCGCCGACGGCCTCATCCTGGACGACACCGGCCGCGTCATCGGCGTAGGCGCGCATATGTACGACGGCACCGAAGTGAACGCCCATGCAAGGAAGGGCGTCATCCTCGCCACCGGCGGCTATGCCGCGAACATCGACAAGGTGCTGGACGCCAACGTGTACTGGAGCACCGAATACCTCTCCAAGGCCACCAAGACCACCAACCGTTCCTCCCTCCAGGGCGACGGCATCGACCTGGCGACCATGATCGGCGCGGGCACCACCGGCCTGGGCTTCACCCAGCTGATGCCCATCTCCTGGGTGGACAACGGCAACCTGGCCTTCGGCGGCGGCAACTACGCCTGCTGGATCAACCCCACCACCGGCGCCCGCTTCGTGGATGAAGGTTCCGAGCGCGACGTGCTGAGCCTGGCCGAATTCCGCAACGGCATCGAAATCAACGGCACCAAGGGCGTATTCCTGGAAATCTATAACGAAGCCCAGCCCATTCCCGGACCGCCCGTTGCGCAGCTGGCTGCCAGCGACTATGAAGGCCGCTACTACCATATCCAGGGCACCGTGGAAGCCCTGACCGAACTGTTCGCCCGTCCCGAAATGGCCGGCGTCACCGCTGACCCCGCCACCGTGCTGGAAACCGTGAAGGCTTACGACAAGGCCGTGATGGGCCAGGGCGAATATCCCGACGTGGGCAAGGCCATCGCTTCCCGCACCATCGGCAACGTGGAGAAGGACGCCAACGGCAAGTACCTGCCCGACACCTACGATCTGGAAAACACCCGGCTGATCGTGCGCCTCATGGCCCCCTCCACCCACCACACCATGGGCGGCCTGATGGTCGACACCGACCGCCACGTGCTGACCGCTGACGGCGAAATCATCCCCGGCCTCTACGCCGCGGGCGAAGTCACCGGCGGTATCCACGGCGGCAACCGCCTGGGCGGCAACGCCATCGTGGAAATCTTCGTTTCCGGCCGCACCGCCGCCAAGGCCGTGACCGCGGATAACGAGTAATCTTCCAAAATCACCAAGGCCCCCCGGAGCATTCCGGGGGGCCGTTATCGTTGGTAAGAAAGATTGCTTATCCGTTGCCGTACAGGTCCAGCTCGGCGCGGATGACCTGGCCGTCCTCGGTGATGAACACCCAGGCGCGGGTGGCCCAATAGCCGTACTGCGCTTCGTAATCGTAGAACTGCACCACCCAGGTGGCGCCGTCATAGCGGCTTCCGTCCATGTACACCACCGGGCCGAGCAGAGCGGAGCCGGCGCGAAGCCGGTTCAGCCAGTCCGCGCCCACCTGCTCATCCCCCGTTTCATGCAGCGCTTTCCGGGCGATTTCCTCGATCTCCGCCTGGCTTTTTTTGTTGGGGTCGGGGAAGAAGACGTAGGTATAGGGCTGTTCGGGATACGATAGATCCTCCGGCGCCAGCAGGGCCAGAATATGAAACATGAGCTTGTAATCGTGGGGCCAGAAGGCGGAATCCTCATATTCCATGCCCCATTCCTCCGCCTTCTCCCAGATGTTCTCCGGGGTCACGCCGTACTTTTGCATCGTCGCGTCCAGCTGCTCCCAGAAGGAGGCAGGCGCAAAATCCATGCCCCAATACCAGGGCCTGCCGCCGGGCAGCGGGGTGGGTGTGGCCACGGGCACATCGGAAGAAACCGTCCTGTGCCGCACGCCGGGAGCGTCGTTGGACATGAGCTCGGATACTTCTCCCGTATCCGCCGTTACATAGACTTCGCCCGCTTCGCTGCTGTCCTCCCGGTAGAAAATCACCTGCCATGCGGACGGGCCTTCGCCGTTCTGGTTGAACCAGTAGCGGAACGCGGGCTTGAGGGTGCTCACGTTCAGGGTGGGCACCTCGTCGGCGAATTCCTCCTTGAACGCGGCCCGGGCGATTTCGAGGGCCTCTTCTTTTGTGATGTCGGTTTCCTGGGGGAAGCCGGGCACGTGGTTCAGCTTTCCGTCGGGGCTTTGGTCATGGAGCATATAATCCAGGGCCTGGGCTTCCAGGGGCCAGAAATCGGTGTTCCAGCCGTAGTCGTCCATCCACTTGGTATAAATATCATCCATGGTGTCGTCGTTGTAGCCGATGGCGTTCAGGCGCTTCCAGTAGCTTTCGGGCAGCTCGCTGCTGTTCCAGAAGGCGGGATACCGGAAGCCGTCCGCCGCCGCGGTTTGTTCGGGCCGGGCGGCGCGGTAGCCTCCCTGGGGCTTGTGGATTTCCCAGTAGCTTTCCGGCACATAGGAACGCCATTCGTAGGTGGCTTCCTCCCGGTCGGTGAGCCGGAAGGTCACTTCCCCAGTGGCGGCGTTCAGTTCCACATACGCCGGGCTGCTGTCCCGAATCTGCAAGGTCACCTTCCAAATGGGCGTGTCCCCGTCTTTCATCAGCACCGCCATTTCCCCGGCGGTGTACACCGTTTCATAGTTCAGATCGCCGCAGGCGGCTTTCGCTTTGGCGATGGCGTCCTCCTTGGAAATGCAGCCGTCGTCCGGCAGCAGGTAGGTGTTTTCCAGGATGTATTCCTCGCTGGACAGCAGATGCGCTCTGCCGGGTTCCACCTGATCCCGGTGGCGCAGGGCGTCCTGATAGTTAAGCAGCTTGTAGCTGTCCCAGTTCACGAAGCCAAACTGGTCGCCGTACACCCGCTTGAACCTGTCCAGGATGAACTGGCCGCGCATGGTGTAGCTGGTGCCCAGAATGCCGTCCACACTGTATTCGTTCTTGATGGTTCCGGCAGGGTCGAGGGTCAGATAGTAATCCGCGCCGTAGAGGTCCTGGGCCTCATAGGCGAAGCTCCACTCCCGGTAGAGGGTGTCGCCGATCTTGTGCTCCATGTAGGTGAGGAAGCGGAGGTACTTTGTTTTGTCGTTCAAATCCACGCTGGGGTCGTACTTTTCATGAATCAGGTCTTCGGCGATCTTCACCGCCTGCTCCTGGGAAATCTCGTCCCCTTCGGGCAGCACATTCGCCTGATGCCTGCTTTTGTCCAGGCCGCAGGCTTTCATGAGCTGCTCGTACCAATGCTGCACCTCAATCGGCCAGGCAGCGGGATAGAAGCCGTACTCCGTTTTCACGAAGCGGCGCATGAGCTCTTCCTTATTGTAGCCGCTTTCGCCCAGGTGATTCAGCCTGTACAGATCCACGTCGCTGAGGGTCAGGTTGTTTTCCTCGGCGATTTTCAGAATCTCGGCAATCTCTTCTTTCGTGAAATTCTGGCTGGGATTCTCCACCGCCTTGGGGGCCATGATCTGCTCCACGAAATCCCTGCCGCCCAGCAGCACAGCGGCCAGGGCGCTGGCGGCCAGCAGCGTGAACACCACGGCCAGCACGAAGCCCACGGATATTCTCTTTTTCATCGGTTTTCCCCTTTTTTCTGTTTCGGCGGGCATGGCGGAAATCAGGTTCCGCATGTCCTGTTCAAAATCAGCCGGGATGGGGGGCAGCATAGCGTTCAGCGTTTCCTTGTTTACCTTCACGATCCGCTTCATTCAAACATCACCTCCCGATCCAGGGCTTTCCGAAGTTCCATTCGCGCACGATGCAGCCTGTTCTTGAAGGTCGTTACGGGGATGCCGAGGGCCTGGGCCGCTTCCTTTTCGGAGCAACCCTCGATATATTTCAGCAGCAGCGGCAGCCGCAGCTTTTCCGGCAGCTGGAAAATGGCGTCATATAATTCCCGGTAGTCGGGCTCCATTTTCTGGACGGCGGGCGGCATTTCCGCCGGGAACACCCGCATCCGCTGCCGCTGGATGTTGCGGCATTCGTTGATCAAAATGCGGGTCAGATACCAGCGGAACTTGCCCTCCCGCGCGTTCTCCTTCTTTTCCCAGCCCTTGAGCAGCGCCTGCTGCACAGCGTCGCGGGCATCCGCGTCGCAGCGCAGGATACCCATGGCGATCTTGTACAGCACCGGCAGCGCTTCCTGGGCGACGCGCTCATATTCCCGGCGGTCAGCCATCGGTTCGCAGCCCCCTTCAACAACAGTTCGTGGAATATTCTCACATATAAAAGACGCGCCAGCAAGGTTTTCGTTTCATGATTTTGAAAATAATAGCTTCAGGGCAAAGGTTTGTGGGGGAACCCGCTCTTTGTTGGACAAAGAGTGGTTTCCCCCACACCCCCTTCCGAGAAAGCCATAAGGGGTGACTGGAAAAAACTTCTCCTTGCCTGCCCTTCTTTGGAAAGTATCAATTGGATGGAAACACATTTCCCCACATCGTTTTACATTGAAAAAACCTTTTGGAAAAAAATCTCCACAAAACCGGAAAATTGTTGTATAATCATGGGTGTATCCCATATTCGTTTTTCACCCGCCCCTGAATCCATCAAAGCGAAGGAGAGAGACAGACCATGGCTGACTTTGTTCGTCTCGGTATTATCGGCATCGGCAACCAGGGTGGCAATTATTCCCGCTGCCTGACCACTGACCCGGACTGGTGCCCGGAAATCAAGCTGACCGCCATTGCGGACAGGAATCCCGCCCGCGTGGAATGGGCGAAGGCCCATTTAGGCGAAGGCGTCGCCTGTTTTGACAACGCCATCGACATGCTGGACAGCGGGCTGATCGACGCCTGCGTGGTGTCCATCCCCCACTACGACCATCCCAAGTATGTCATCGAATGCATGAAGCGGGGTATTCACGTGATGTGCGAAAAGCCCGCGGGCGTGTATACCAAGCAGGTGCGGGAAATGAACGAGGAAGCGAAGAAGCATCCCGGAGTCGTGTTCGGCATGATGTTCAACCAGCGCACCAACTGCCTCTACCGCAAAATGCGCGAGCTGGTGCAGAGCGGCAAGTACGGCCGCGTGCGCCGGGCCAACTGGCTGATTACCAACTGGTACCGCAGCCAGTTCTACTATAACAGCGGCGACTGGCGCGCCACCTGGTCGGGCGAGGGCGGCGGCGTGCTGCTGAACCAGTGTCCCCACCAGCTGGACCTGTGGCAGTGGATTCTGGGCATGCCCAAAAAAGTCCAGGCCTTCATGCGCTACGGCCAGTGGCACGACATTGAAGTAGAAGACGACGTGACCGCCCTCATGGAATACGAGGACGGCCACACCGGCGTGTTCATCACCTCCACCGGCGACCCCCACGGCTCCAACCGCTTCGAGGTGCAGATGGACGGGGCGCAGATCATCGCCGAAAACGAAAAGCTGTATCTGCTGGAATTCGACCAGCTGGAGCAGGATTGGACGAAAACCAACAAAGCCCCCTTCGGCGCGGTGCCCTGCCATGAGGTGGAAGTGGAAACCGACGGCCAGAACCCCCAGCACAAGGGTGTGTTCAAAGCCTGGGCCGGGGCCATCCTGCGGGGCGAACCGCTGGTGGCGGGCGGCGAGGAAGGCATCAACGGCCTGACCCTCTCCAACGCCATGCACCTGTCCGCCTTCCTGGGCAAGGCCGTGGAGCTGCCCTTCGACGAAAACCTGTATTATGACGAGCTGATGAAGCGCGTCGCCACCTCCCGCCGCAAGGAAGGCGGCCCCGCCGTGTTCGCCGACACCGCCGATTCCTTCGCCGGAACCAAATAATCCGCTGCCGCCGCTTCTGCGCAAACCGGAAACAGCGGCGGTTTCTTTTTTCCGCTTGCCATTTGGTTCGTTTCAGGCTATAATACATATGAATGAACCAGGAAAAGAACAGTACCGTCAAAAGGAGCATACGATGAAAAAAATATCATTTGTCCTCTGCGTCGCCGTATCAGTCCTCCTCCTCTTTGCTTCCGCGCATTCGGAGGGCAAGCCCGCTTCCGGCATGCGGATCTATGGCGCGGGCGCCTATACCGTCGGAACGAATTTTGTAAAAGGAGAGTATATCCTTTTCTGTTCCTCATCGCAGGAGGGTACTTTCATCGTCAGCATTGACGAAGAAGGAAACGACGTGATCTCGGAAGCCTCTTTCCGGGGAAACGCCATCCTGACCGTGGAAGACGGCGATTACCTTCAATTGATCAACTGCACCGCCGCTTCCTCCGAGGATTATTACAGCAGGTATAAAATTGAGCTGGATTCCTCCGGGGGAATGCTCAAAGTGGGCAAAGATATAGAACCGGGCGTCTATGAACTGCTCGCCAAGGAGGATAAAAACCCCATCTACCGGGTGTATGACGACAGCAGGTACTATTTCGTGGCCGAAGAAGGAACGTTTCAAACCGCGCGCGTCGTTCGCCTCAGCCAGGGCCAATACCTGGAATTGAACGACTGCTATCTGGGCGAAATGGTGCCCGAAGCCAGGCTGGCAGACAATGCTTCTTTGCCGCAGGTTCCGCCTCCTCCGCCGGGTTCTCTGCCGGATACGCAGCCCCCGCGGCCATCTTCTTCCTCCAGCTCGCCCGCGCCTCTCCCGCAGGAAAGCCCCAAACCCCCGGAAACGGCGGCGAATGCGGAACCCCCGAAGCCGAAAGAAACCTCCGCGCCCAAGAACGAGCAGAAGAAAACCCCCAAAGAACAGGGCCAGGGCAATGGCGGAGAAGGGGCGGCAAAAGCGCAGGCGGATCAAAACACGCCCAAGGAAGAAACGCCTCAGAGCACAGCACAGAAAGTGCGGATTAACCGTTCAAAAACTCCCGTGATCCGTTCGATTCCTTCCACGAAGGGCGAGAAACTGGGCGCCGCGGAAGCCGGGGCCGAGTATGAACTGCTCGATACCGAGGGCAAATGGTATAAGATCCGCCTGGCTGACGGTAAAGAAGGCTGGATCACAAGCAGCATGGCGGAAATCGTCGAATGATCCGCCCGCAAAACTCCGAAGCAAGCGAGGCATAACGGCATGAGCGAATCCCGCATGATTGCCCTGGATATCGACGGAACGCTGCTGAACAGCAAAAAGGAAGTATCCCGCGCGTGCGCCGAAGCCATCCGCGAAGCCGCCGCCGCGGGGAAAACCATCGTTTTCTGCACAGGGCGCGCCGTGTCCGAGCTGAAGGAATTCTTTCCCCTGCTGCCGGAAATCCGCTGGGCGGTGTTTGCCAGCGGGGCAGGGCTGTATGACATTGAAAGGAAAAAGACCTTCGCCCTCCAGGGCGTTCCCCGGGCATACGCGGAGGAAATTTTGGCCCTGGCGAAAACGAAGGACGTGATGCCCCAAATCGTGATCGGGAACCGGGATGTGATTCAGGCGTCCCATATGGCGCGCCTGGATCACTTTCACATGGAAATCTACCGGCCCCTGTATGAACAAGCCATGACGCTGGTGCCGGATATATACGCTTATGCGAAAAGCTGCCGGGAAGATTTCCTGAAAATCAACCTCTACCACGCCGACACGGCAGAGCGCGTCCGCACCCGGGCACAGCTTTCGCATCTGCCCATTGAAATGGTCTATTCCGAGGTTACATCCGTGGAATGCTCTGCCGCGGGCGTGAACAAAGGCTCCGGCCTGCTGCGCCTGTGCGAAGCGCTGGGCGTTCCCGCTTCCGCATGCGTTGCCGTCGGGGACGCGGAAAACGATCTTCCCATGATTCGGGCCGCCGGCTTGGGCATCGCCATGGGAAACGCCGCCGAAAACGTGCGCGCCGCCGCGGACCGCGTGGTGGCGGACTGCGACCACGACGGCTGCGCCGAAGCCATCCGTTTGGCGTTATGAAAGAATCCATGCAAAGGAACTGCGTTTATCCTGCGCGAAGAATTCATAAACTGAAAGGAGCGGGTATGGGTATGAAAGCAATTGTCAATGGAAGAATCCTGCTGCCCGACGCCGAAGTGCGTTCCAAGGCGCTGCTGTATGACGAAGCGATCATCGGGATCGTGGACGAAGCCGACGCCCGGCGGGAAGCGGAAGAAATCATCGACGCGGGCGGAGCTTACGTGGCTCCCGGCCTGATGGATGTACATATCCACGGCTACGGCGGGGACGACGTGTCCGACGACGACCCGGCGGGCGTGCGGCGCATGTCCGAAAAGCTGCTGGAAAACGGCGTCACCTCCTTCCTGCCCACCACGCTGACCGTTGGCTGGGACACGCTGAAAAGCATATGCGGCCACATGCGCCTTCTGGCCCGGGAAAGCCAGCGGCCCGAATATCGCGGCGCGGAGATCCTGGGCGTGCATCTGGAAGGCCCGTTCATCAACCCTGAACGCAAGGGCGCGCAGAACCCGGAATACATTCTTCCGCCCGACGCGGACAAGGTGCTGCCCTATGCCGACATTGTCAAGCTGATTACCCTGGCTCCGGAAATGCCGGGCGGATATGACTGCATCCGCGCCCTGAAACAGCAATCCGATATTGCCATTTCCATGGGCCATTCCAGCGCCACCTTCAACCAGGCCATGACCGGCATCGGCCTGGGCGTCACCCGGGCGACCCACCTGTTCAACGCCATGAGCCCGCTGCACCACCGGGATCCCGGCGTGGTCGGCGCGGCGCTGAACAGCGACGTATATACCGAGCTGATCGCCGACACCTTCCACGTGAACAAGGGCATCTACCCCATGCTGGCGAAAGTGAAGGGCAGCAGGCTGGTGCTCATCACCGACGCCCTGCGCTCCGCCGGAATGCCTGACGGAGAATACGAAAACGGCGGCCAGGTGTTTGTGCTCAAGGGCATCGAATGCCGCCTCAGGGACGGCACCATTGCCGGCAGCGTGCTGCGGCTGAACCAGGGCGTGCGGAACTTCCGGGATTATGGCGGCGTCACCATGGCCCAGGCCGTCCGCGCCGCGTCCCTGAGCGCCGCGGAGTCCGTCGGCCTGGCGGATACCAAGGGCTCCCTCTCCCCCGGCAAGGACGCCGATATCGTTCTGCTGGACGACGCTTGCGGCGTCCTCAAAACCATTGTCCGCGGCACATGCAAGTTTGAGCGATAATGCCGTCGGCGTACAGCAGCACCCCCTGCTTCAAAGGAGCAGGGGGTGTTGATCATTTATCCGCGTTTTTTGTTTTTATCCGGGGGCTGGATCGTATGAATCCCTTCCAGCGAAGAAACGCTTTCGGCTTCGTCCTCGTTTTGCACCTGGGCGGCCAGGATGCCGGTGCACTCCGTGGCGCTGGCGACCTGATCCAGGTCGAAAAAGGAATCATGATCCCGGCTTTCCGGCTGCTTGTCCGATTTGTGCTTTTGCCCGGGCATGGAAGGGTCCGGGGGCGGCGGGGCGGGCTGCACCCGCGGCGGTCTCACGGAGCCGCTCATTTGGTTTCATAGTTCTGGCACATACTCTCGTCGGCAGGGTCGCCGGAGTAGGCCATGGGCGTGGGCGCCACCTGGATGGCTTCCAGGGAGCAGATGCCCTGATCCTCCCGCAGATGGCGGCAGGATTCCACGGAACAATGGATGCACTGATTTTTCTTTTCTGACATAGGATGATACGCTCCTTTTCGCTTTGCGCCCGCGGCAGCACCTGGCGGGCGCTGACTGCAGTATGCGCAAAAATCCCCGCCTCCATACATGGAAAGGCACTTTTGCGTGCGGAGCGTCACAGCATTTTGATCAGCATATTTTTCTGCTCGTCCATTTCCAGGGCCAGCAGGCCGTCCCTTTCCATCTGCTTGAGCACGTCGGAGAAGCGCTTGAAGCCAATGCTGCGCTCCGTGAAATCGGGATAGGCGGCTTGGATGTCGGCTTTCAGGATGGAAGGATTGATGCGCTCGAAGCCGTCGTCCTTGTAGTGCTGCAATTGCTCGGTGAAGGCAGCGCGCCAGTTTTCGGCGGTCAGCTTCTTCGTGCTGCCTTCCTCCGGCGCGTCGGCGTTCAGGGACACCAGCACGTTGTAGTTGTCGCTCTTCACCCGGATGGTGCCGAACTTGGCCGCCAGCTTGTTCAGCAGCTTGCCGAAGGACGCGCAGCCGAAGGACTTTTCGTTGAAGTCCGGCCGCAGGCGCAGCAGCACGCCTTTGAGCTCGCTGGCGTACATTTCGTCCTCGTCGGTCTGCTCGCTGAGGATGCCCTCCAGCAGCTTGTTGAGCCCCGCGTCGTCCAGGGGTTCGTCCTTGGATTGGGCCTTGCGGGTGCGCTTGTCCCGGCTGACGGAGGATACCGTTTCCAGGAACTGGAACTCATTACAGGCGTTGATGAAAATGCTGCTGGCCACCTCGCTGCGGCTAATGCCCAGCACGAACTTGCCCATGCTCTTGAGCCTGCCCACCAGCGGCGTGTAGTCGCTGTCGCCGGACACGATGCAGAAGGAGTCGATCAGCGGGTTGGTGTAGGCCACCTCCAGCGCGTCGATCACCAGCATAATATCGGCGTTGTTCTTCTGCGCGAAGCCGTACCGGATGGACGGCACCACGGTGAAGGTGTTGGACAGAAGCACCTCTTTCAGATCGCTGAACCGGTCCGTGTAGCCGTACACCTTGCCCAGTAAAATATCACCGCGAATCTTCACCTTGTCCAGAATATTGTTCAGCGTGGCCGCCTTGGCCCCGCAGTTTTCCAAATCAACAAATAACGCGAAACGGGATGTGCTCAAAAATATATAACCTCCTTTTTCTGGGGGAAACCGCTCTTTGGAGGCCAAAGAGTGGTTTCCCCCAGACCCCCTTCCGAGAAAGCCGTAAGGGTCAAATAAACCCTATGCGTGAGAGAACATTTCCTGTTCAATCATTCCAATTCATCTTCATGCAAGGATGGCCTGTCAGGCATGGCAGCATTGTATCTGTCAATCAGTTTCGCCATTCCCGTGTAATCAAAGACCAATAAACGGTCTTCAAACTCCGCCGACCATTGCCATCTGGAACCATCGCTGTAATGATCATCGAAGGTATAAACTCCGTTTTCCACGCTGGCCATCCAATCCTGACCGTTTGAAATGTACGTCAGCCGCCAGTCATCCTCCACATATTCAAAGGTCATGAACCAGCTTTCCCCGGCTAACTCATCCCAAGCATCTGGGTTTTGCGCCATTTCCGCGTAATGATGAATCAGGATAGCGTCTCCGTCGTGGTAGGTATCTAAATAGCAGAAAGGTGGAAGCGGCGCGCAGGTAAACACCCGCTTCTCTTCATCGTTCATGGTGATGCGGAGGAAGGTCAATCCATTGTTCCCATAACGGAAATCCAGCGTCCTAAGATCGCTATCGCCCGCGTCGTTTTTCAACGGTTCTTCCGTCGGCTCCACGCCGAGCTCCCGCAGGTTCGTCGGCATCCCGATGCGCCGGTAGAATGCTTCCATCGCCTCAATGCCGGCCAGCGCCGTATCCCTGTCCGATGCGCCGGGAGCAACGCCCATCACGTTTTCCGCATACCGTACAAAGCGCGGCAGACAATCGTCCATCACGTAGCGCGCCCAGGTTCCCCACAGCGCCGCAAGTCCCGCGCCGTGCGTCACGTCGAACATTCCGCCCAATTCATGCTCCAGCTTATGCGTCGCAAAATCCGAGGCCTCGATACCGCAGCCGGTCAATCCGTTATGAGACAGGCTGGACGCCCACATCACCTCAGCACGCGCATCGTAATCCGCCGGATCCTGATGCAATATTTCCGCGCACTTCATCACCGTCCGCAGAAGCGCTTCCGCCATGCTGTCCGTAATCTCCATCGTCTCGCCGCGGACGAAGTAGCGCTCCATGGTATGCATCATGATGTCCGCGCATCCCGATTCCGTCTGCCAATCCGGCAGAGTGACCGTCAGTTCCGGATTCATGATGGCAAACTTCAGACGGGCATAGTTGCTGCTGTAGCCCCGCTTCTCCCCCGTCTTTTCATTCGTAATGACGCTGCTGTCGCTCATCTCGCTGCCCGCTGCAGCGATGGTCAGCACAGCGCCCACCGGGAAGCAGCCTAGCGCCTTGCGTTTATTCTCGTAGAGTTCCCATACATCCTTCTCCGGCTCAGCCAGCGCATAGGCAATCGCTTTGGAAGAATCGATCACGCTGCCGCCGCCTACAGCCAGAATGAAATCTACGCCTTCCCGCTGGCTGAGATCAATGCCCTCACGGACCTTGGACAAATGCGGATTTGGTACAACTCCTCCAAGTTCAACATGCTCGATTCCAGCAGATTCCAGAGAATCCAGTACCCTGAAGAGCAGACCGGAGCGTGCGGCGCTCTGCCCTCCGAAGTGAACGAGCACCTTCTTTGCACCTGCTTCACGCAGCAGAGTACCCACCTGCTTTTCTGTATCCTTGCCAAAGATCACTTTTGTGGGCGTGTAATAAGTAAAGCCTGCCATCACATTTCTCCTCCTCACCTGATGCCGTACAGTTCTGTAAACTTGTCTGTCAGATAATCGATATAATATTGGACGTCAAAGGGGCCTTCAAGGGCGTTCTTCAAAAGTTCTTGAGGCGTAAGCAGGTTTCCATGGCGGTGGATACGTTCACGAAGCCAGCCTGTGACACCGGAAAGATCGCCGGTTCCCACCGCGTCCCACACATTAACCGTTCGCTGCATCACAGAAAGCATCTGCGCGCCATAGGCGCTTCCCAACGCATACGAGGGGAAGTAGCCGATGGAACCGCCCGACCAATGGCTGTCCTGCAGGGCTCCTCGGCGATCGTCCGGAACTGTCACGCCGAGCTTTTCGCGCATGAGCCGGTTCCATTCACCCGGCACCTCTGTCACCTTCAGGCTGCCCATGATCAGTCCTTTTTCAATCTCGTAGCGAACCGCCACGTGCAGACTGTAAGTCAGCTCGTCCGCCTCCGTGCGAATGAGCGAAGGTTTCGAACGGTTCACCATCCGATAGAGCGTTTCCGAATCCAGACCTTCGGTCTGCTTTGGAAAGCACTTCCTCATTAAAGGCAGCAGCACCTCGCAGAAAGGTCTGCTTCTGCCGATGATGTTCTCGTAAAACCGGCTCTGGCTTTCATGAATTCCCATCGTCGCGCCACCGGAAAGGACTGTCCCTTCCAAATCCTCTCCGGATCCCAGCTCATAAAGCGCATGTCCGCCCTCATGCAGGACGGAATACAGGCTGGAGAGCACATCTTCTTCGTAATAATGCGTCGTGATGCGCACATCATGCAGGTTATAGGCATCCGTGAAAGGATGCTCCGATTCCGCCAGTGTACAATCCTCTTCACTGATCCCTTCCAGGGCCATCAGCCTGTGCGCAAACCGCCGCTGTTCTTCAGCCGGGTACCGTTGATGGAGAAACGGCGCATCCCTCTCAGGCATCGCCGCGATTTCCCTGATGAGCGGCGACAGCCCTCTG
>CADBCX010000033.1 GCA_902793245.1 uncultured Eubacteriales bacterium
CCCGGCGGGCAGGTCTTTCACATACACGATTTCCGTGTGCCAGCTGAGGGCGGGCTTCAGCTCCGGCGCTTCCGGCACCGGGGCGCAGCCGTAGAGGGAAATGCCCTGCCGGGTCATGCCGTACCGGGCCTGGGGATACCGCAGGCTGGCGGCGCTGGCGGCGGCGTGAATCAGAATATCCTTAGGCAGCAGAGCGGTCAGCCGGTTGAAGGCGTCGATTTGGCGGAGAGAATAGGCGTCGCTGTCCCCGTCGGCGTCGGCAAAGTGGGTGAACGCGCCGGTGAGCCGCACGTGGGGGGCCGCTTCCAGGGCTTCCAATACCGCTTTCAGTTCGGCTTCCGTCCGCACCCCAATGCGGCCCATGCCGGTGTCGCACTTGAGATGCATGCCGGCGGTCATGCCCAGCCGCGCCGCGGCTTCTTCCAGCATCCGCACGCGCGCGGGGTCGAACACCGCCTGGGTCAGCCGGTTCCTTACGCTGGCTTCCACGCCGCGTTCCGTCACCGCCCCCAGCACCAGGATGGGCGCTTCCACGCCCGCTTCCCGCAGGCGCTCCCCTTCCTCGGGGATGGCCACACCCAGCCAGTCCGCGCCGTTTTGCAGCGCGGTTTTCGCCACTTGCACCAGCCCGTGGCCGTAGGCGTTGGCCTTCACCACCGCCAGCATGTGGGGCGCGGGCAGGGTCGCCCGCCGGAGGGCCGCCGTGTTCGCGGCAATCGCCCCCAAATCCACCCGGATGTACGTTCCCCGATACTGCAAAGCTGCCTCCAAATTATTATAACATATTATTACAGAAGTGAAAAGAGGTTTTTTCAGTGTGCAGAGTTCAGAGTACAGAGTTCAGATTTATATAGTCGGCCAATTACAGATGGCCAAAATATGAAGAGTAAAATACCTGTACTCTGTACTCTGCACTCTGTACTCTCTTATTCTTTCAGTCCCGCTCGGAACGCTTTCAAATTGATTTCCAGCGTCTTAGCCGGCACGCAGGCTTCAATGGCGGCTTCCCATTTTTCCTGGGGCCAGTCCATGAAGCGGCTGAGCACGCCCAGCAGCACGATGTTGACGGCCCGGGCGCTGCCCGCGTCCTCGGCCAGTTTCAGCGCGTCCAGCAGCACGGTCTTTTCCTGCTGGGGGTCGATGTGCGGGTATTGGGTGTTGCCCATGATGACGGGCATGGGCAGGATTTCCTGGGTGTTGGAAATGAGCACGCCGTCCTTTTTCAGGAAGTATTCCGCCCGCAGCGCCTCCAGCTTTTCAAAGCTCAGCACGAAATCCGCTTCGCCGGGGTCCACCAGAGGAGAATGCACATCCTGGCCGATGCGCACGTGGGTGATCACGCTGCCGCCCCGCTGGCTCATGCCGTGGACTTCGCTGACCTTCACGTTTTCGCCCATGTCCAGGGCCAGGTAGCCCAGGATCTTACTGGTGAGCAGGATGCCCTGGCCGCCCACGCCCACGATGATGATATTGGTGTTCTTCATCATTCCTCGCCTCCTTGAATGGCGCCGAAGGGGCACACCTGCTTGCACAGGCCGCAGCCCACGCACAGGGTATGGTCGATGACCACGCCTTTGTCGGTCTTGATGAGCGCCGGGCAGCCGATCTTCATGCAGGCCCCGCAGTTGCGGCAGTTCTCGATGTGGGAAGGCTCCTTCCTGCGCTTATCCAACAGCGCGCAGGGACGCCGGGCGATGACCACGGACACGTGGTCGGCTTCGGTTTCTTCTTTTAATATTTGCGTAAATTCCTTCAAATTATGCGGGTCGCACACGCGCACCGTGGCCCCGATGGCTTCGCACAGGGCTTCCAGGTTCAATTGCGGCGCGGGGTCGCCTAAGATGTTTTTACCGGAAGCGGCGTTCTGCTGGTGGCCGGTCATGCCGGTGATGCGGTTGTCCAGGATGACGGTGGTGGTGGAAGCGCCGCCGTACACCGCGTCCACCAGGGGCGTAATGCCGCTGTGGATGAAGGTGGAATCGCCCAGCACCGCCACGGCCTTCTTGGAGAATTCCTTGCCCCGGGCCTTTTCCGCGCCGTGGGCCATGCCGACGGACGCGCCCATGCAGAGCGTGGAATCCATCAGGCTGATGGGCGGCAGGGCGCAGAGGGTGTAGCAGCCAATGTCGCCGAACACGGTCAGGCCCAGCTTCTTCATGGCGAAGAAGGTGGCCCGGTGGGGGCAGCCGGGACACAGCACCGGGGGCCGTCCGGGCAGCGCGGCTTCCTGGGGCGCTTCCGCGCCGTCGCCGAACAGCTGGCGAATCTTCGCGGCGGACAGCTCGCCCTGCAAGCCGGTCTTGTCCTTGCCGGAGACTTCGATGCCCAGGTTGCGGATGTCCCGCTCGAACACAGGTTCCAGCTCCTCGATGACCACCAGCTTTTCCACCTTGGCGGCGAAGTCCCGGATCATGTTTTCGGGCAGGGGATAGGTCATGCCGAGCTTGAGCACGCTGGCGTCCGGCAGCGCTTCCCGCACGTACTGGTACACCACGCCGCCGCAGACCACGCCCAGCTTGGTATCCCGCATTTCCACGCGGTTGATGGGCAGGGTGTCGGCGTCTTTGGTCAGCTTCTTTTCCCGTTCTTCCACTACGAGATGGCGCTTCCGGGCCATACCGGGCATCATCACGTATTTCATGGGGTTCTTTTCATAATCTTTCAGCGGCACGTCGGCCCGTTCGCCCACTTCCACCGGCGACCGGGAATGGGCCAGGCGGGTGGTGAGGCGCAGGAACACCGGGGTGTCATACTGCTCGGAAATTTCATAGGCCAGCTTGGTAAAGTCCAGGCATTCCTGGCTGTCCGCCGGTTCCAGGGTGGGGATATGGCTGCTGCGGGCGATCATGCGGGTGTCCTGCTCGTTCTGGCTGGAGTGCATGAAGGGGTCGTCCGCCGCCGCGATCACCAGGCCGCCGTTGACGCCGGTGTAGGCCGCGGTGAACAGCGGGTCTGCCGCCACGTTCACGCCCACATGCTTCATGCAGGAAAGCGCCCTGACGCCCACCATGCACGCGCCGAAGCTGGTTTCCACGGCCACCTTTTCGTTGGGGGCCCACTGGCAGTTCATTTCGGGATACTTGGCGCAGAATTCGGTGATCTCCGTGCTGGGCGTGCCGGGATAGCTGCACACCACGCGCACCCCGGCCTCGTAGGCCCCGCGGGCCACCGCTTCGTTGCCGATCATCAGCTTTTTCATGAAAGGTTCCCTCGCTTATCCATGTACTGTATGTCGGGGAAATGCTTCCCTGTCATCGTTTTTTCCGGCAGACGCCTGCGCCGGTTCAAATGAAAAGTATAGCAAATAACCGTCCAAAAGAAAAGTACAAAATTTGTTCCAATTAATACAGGATCAGGCCGCTCACATACGAAACGGGCACCCAGGCGCGGCGGTACTGCTTCAAACCGCTGTCGTAGCATTCGATCTGCACATAGTCGCCCGTCCCGCTGTCCGCGTAAGCAAACACCTTGCAGGAGGCGTAGCCGGGCAGGCTGCGCCCGATGGCCGCATAGGCGCTGCCGGGGCCATAACGGCCCACCACGCTGCCCTTCAGGGTGCAAGTGCCGATCTGGTATTCTTCCGGAATGGCGTTCAGGTTCAGGTTGTAGAAGCGTTTCACGCCCGTATACACCCGGTACGCCGCGCCGCCGTAGAAAAACTCCACCTGCACCCACCAGATATTGTTCCGGTTGTCATAGGCGCGGGAAAGCACATTCACGGTGGTTCCGGCGGAAAAGAAGCTGCCGGGCTCGTCGTAAGTGGTGCTGGGGCCGGTGCGGGAAGCCAGGCGGCTGTTGAGCACGGCAGGCACGTAAGCGTAGTCGGTGTAGTATCCGTTCCATCCGCCGCTTTGCTGGGGATTGTTCGCTGGCTTTGCCGTGCCGCAGTTGGGGCAGAAATTGAGGTTGTTCTGCCTGCCGCACTGGGGGCAGTACCAGATTTCAGCCTGCGCAAAGGGAATCATTGCGCACAGAAGCACAGCCGCAAGTATTGCCGTCATTGTCTTTTTCATGTTCCTTGCTCCCCTCCCATTTTTTGTTTTCGGATGCGATTTTTCCCGGCTCTTATGTTATCATATGCGGCGAAAAATGTAAAGCATTGCGGGAAAGTCTTGATAAAATCCGGCGGTTTGCTGTATAATGCGGGCATTGAGAGCACAGGGAACGGGAGGAGAAAAAAACGCGCCGCCCCCCGAAGAACGCGTGTTTCAATGAAATGACCCTGACCCCGGCGCGGGCGTTTATCCACAATGTATTTTTATGATAGGAAGGAGTATTTATGTTTCTATCGATACTGGACATGGTGTGCCCAGTGGCGGTCATGTTCCTGCTGGGCCGGCTGTGCAGCAAAAAGCGGATCTTTTCCCCGGAGGGATTGGCGGGCATAAAATCCCTGGTGGGCAGCGTGTTGCTGCCGGCGGTGCTGTTCAACGCGTTTTTCACGGCGGAGTATTCCGGGAAGATTGCCCTGACCTTCGGAGTGGTGTATGCGTCCTGCGCCGTGGGCTTGGCGGCGGGCTTCCTGCTGCGCCGGTTCGTGAAGCCCTATGGCAGGTTTCTGCCGTTTCTCGTCACCAATTTTGAGGGCGGCATGATGGGCTATGCCCTGTTCGGCCTGCTGTATCCGGGCCAGACCCACGTCTTCGCCATGGCGGACATCGGCCAGACCCTGGCGGCGTTCACCTTCTTCCTCACCGCGCTGCAGGCCGTCGGCACGGGCAGGAGCGACGTGAAATCCCTGCTGCGGGATGCGGTCAGGAATCCCGTGCTCATCGCCATTGTGCTGGGCGTGATCCTGGGCGCGTCGGGCGTAGGGAAGGCGGTGCTCTCTTCCGCTGCCGGAAACCTGGTCAGCGGCACCCTCAGCTTCATCGGCGCGCCGGTATCGGGCTTGATCCTGGTGATCGTGGGCTATGAACTGCGCTTCAAAAAGGAACTGCTGCGGCCGGTGCTGACCACCGTCGCTCTGCGCATCGCCGTGATGGGCGCGCTGCTGGCGATTGGTTCGTTCATCATTTTCAGGGTGATTCCCTTTGATAAGCAGCTGTTCGCGGCGCTGATGCTGGCGTATTCCCTGCCCGCGCCTTTCATTATTCCCCTCTATGCCGAGATGGGTGGCGACGGGGAATACATCTCCACCACGCTTTCCATGCAGACCGTTGCTTCGATCATCCTGTTCATCGGCGTGGCGGCGTATTCCCTGGGGTAAAAAATGCAGCGGCAAGGACGGTACTTTTTCTGTATCCGCTCTTGCCGTTCCTTTCTTGTGCTGGTATACTGTGAACGATACTACTTCATGGAGGACACGCCAGATGGAATTGGAACTGATCCGCTCAGCAGACCCCGAAGTCGCGGAAGCGATAGAACTGGAACTGAACCGCCAGCGCACGCACATCGAACTGATTGCCAGCGAGAACTTTGTTTCTCCCGCAGTCATGGCGGCGATGGGTACGTGCCTGACGAACAAATATGCCGAGGGATATCCGGGCAAGCGGTATTACGGCGGCTGCGAATATGTGGACATCGTGGAAGAATTGGCCCGCAAGCGGGCCTGTGAACTCTTTGGCGCCGACCATGCCAACGTGCAGCCCCACAGCGGCGCCCAGGCCAACATGGCCGTGTATTTCGCGCTGCTCAAGCCCGGCGACACGGTCATGGGCATGAGCCTGAGCAACGGCGGCCACCTGACCCACGGCAGCCCGGTGAACATGAGCGGGGCGTATTTCAATTTTGTGCCTTACGGCGTGAACAAGGAAACCGAGACCATCGACTACGACGAGGTGCGGCATCTGGCCCTGAAGCACGAGCCCAAGCTGATCGTGGCGGGCGCGTCGGCCTATCCCCGGGTGATCGACTTTGAAAAGCTGCGGGAAATCGCCGACGAAGTGGGCTCCCTGCTGATGGTGGACATGGCGCACATCGCGGGCCTGGTGGCCGCGGGCGAGCATCCCAGCCCCGTGCCTTACGCCGATATCGTCACCACCACCACCCACAAGACCCTGCGCGGCCCCCGGGGCGGCATGATCCTATGCCGGGAGCAGTACGCCAAGGCCATCGACAAGGCCATCTTCCCCGGCACCCAGGGCGGCCCGCTGGAGCATATCATCGCGGGCAAGGCGGTGTGCTTCGGCGAAGCGATGAAGGACGAATTTAAGGCTTACCAGAAGCAGATCGTGAAAAACGCCAAGGCGCTGGAGAACGCTTTCCGGGCGGAGGGCGTGCGCATGGTGTCCGGCGGCACGGACAACCACCTGCTGCTCCTGGACTTCACCGGCACCGAAATGACCGGCAAGCTGATGGAAGCGCTGCTGGAGGACGCCAACATCACGGTGAACAAGAACACCGTGCCCAACGAAACCCGCAGCCCCTTCGTGACAAGCGGCATCCGCGTCGGCACCCCCGCCGCCACCACCCGCGGCCTGAAAGAACCGGAAATGGTGAAGATCGCCGGCTGGATCGCCCGCGTGCTGCGGGAAGGCGAAGCCGCCGTGCCCCAGGTGCGGGCCCAGGTGGAAGAACTGATGAAGAATTATCCGCTATATAAATAAGGAAAAAATTACATTGGCAGCCGAAGCGTACAGCATGCGCTTCGGCTTTTTTCTTCTTTTCGTGAATGCTGTGGGGGAAGGCTGGCGAAATACAGAAAAAAGACAAGATAAAATTGTTTTTTTACTGTACTAAAATGCGGCTGCATGGATAATTGTATATAAAATGGAAGAAAGCGAACTTGACAGGGAAAATGAAAATATATATAATAATGCACAAGATTCTGAGCGGGAGCGTTTAGAATCAACTATATATTAAGGAGGTTCTCGATATGAAGAGAACTATCGCCATCGTTCTGGCGATGATGCTCATGCTGAGCTGCGTGCCGGCTATGGCTGAAGCTTACACCGGCCCCGACACCTACTCCATGATCGCCAATTTCGACATCACCACCCTGGACTATGTGTACAACAACAAGTCCTCCAACGGCGACTACACCAGCAACTTCATCGAAGGCCTGCTGACCCAGGACAGCCACGGCACCCTGATCCCCGGCATGGCCAAGGAATGGAGCGCCAATGAGGATGCTTCCGAATGGACCTTCATCATCCGCGACGACGCGGTGTGGAGCACCAACAGCGGCGAAGAATACGACGCCGTGAAAGCGGAAGACTTCGTGACCGGCCTCAAGCACGCCGCTGACTCCAAGTCCGAAACCCTCGGCCTGGTGCAGGATCTGATCGTAGGCCTGCGCGCCTACGCCGAAGGCACCGGCACCTGGGAAGACGTCGGCGTCAAGGCGGACGGCAACAAGCTGGTCTACACCCTGACCGGCCCCTGCGGCTACTTTGACGGCATGACCACCTATTCCATCCTGTGGCCCATCAACGCCGAGTTCCTGGAATCCCAGGGCGCTGACTTCGGCGCGGTGAAGGCCGATTCCATCCTGTACAATGGCTGCTACATCCTGTCCTCCCTGGTTCCCGCTCAGGAAGTGCGTTTCGATGCCAACCCCAACTACTACGACAAGGACAACGTCTTTGTGCAGCATGTTGTGATTTCCTACTATGACGGCCAGGATCCCGCCCAGAACTTCAATATGTTCGTCAATGGCGAAGTCACCTCCACCAGCATCAACCAGGCCCTGCCCGAAGTGAAGGCCAAGGCGGATGAACTGTACAAGGACAACCAGTACAAGAGCATGACCACCGCCACCTCTTACTGGGGCGCTTTCAACTGGGACCGCCGCCTGTACAACCTGTACAACGATCCGTCCGTGTCCACCACCTCCAAGACCACCGACGAGCAGAAAGCTGACACCAAGGCTGCCATCCTGAACGCCAACTTCCGCCGCGCCGTGTACGCCGCTTATTCCGCCCATGCCGTGGAAGCCATCACCCTGGGCGAAGAAATGGCTGACGACGTGATCCGCAACACCCTGGTGCCTTACACCTTCGCCGTGACCTCCGATGGCCGCGCGATCGGCTCCATCGTGACCCAGTACGCCGAAGAACTGGTGCCCGAATATACCGGCATCAACCTGAACGACGGTCAGGACGCCTGGTACAACCCCGAACTGGCCAAGACCTTCATCGAGAAGGCCAAGGAAGAACTGGGCGACACCATCCATGAATGGCCCGTGCATCTGGACGTGCCCGTGTACGCCGCCAATGAAAACCAGAAGAACATGCAGCTGGCCATGCAGAACAGCATTGAATCTGCCATCGGCGACTACGTGAAGATCGACCTGCAGTTCCTGGAAGGCAACTCCTCCGTGTACTACTCCGCGTTCTACAACCAGCCCACCGGTGAAGAAAACTCCATCGACCTGGTGTTCGGCGCCGGCTGGGGCCCCGACTACGGCGACCCGCTGACCTACATCCACTGCTTCGACATCCATGACGGCGACATGCTGAACTACTCCGGCATCAACTACGAGAGCCAGGGCCAGGATGATGAGCAGAAGGCCGTTCTGAAGACTCTCGGTCTGGAAGACATTCAGGCTGTTGTGGACCAGGCGACCGCCGCTGTGGGCGACGAGCGCATCGAACTGTTTGCCAAGGCTGAAGCTATGCTGCTCACCGGCGGCATCCTCCGTCCTTACAGCACCCGCGGCGCTACCCCCACCGTCAGCAAAGTGAAGCCCTTCACCGCTGCTTACGGCCTGTATGGTCAGGCTGCCTACAACCAGGTGCCTTACTTCAAGTACATGCAGCTGCTGGAAGAACCCGTTCTGGCTGCGGACTACTATGCCGCGAAGGAAGCCTGGCTGGCCGGCAACTGATTTCAGGAATGAGAAATGAGGGACGAGGGATCGGGCGTTCATCCAAGGATCATGCCCGCCCCCGTATCCCTGATGGCTGATACCTGAACAATAGAAAGAAAAAAGGGTATATCTGGCGACGCCTTTTACGATCGCTCGTCTCCATTCTGATTATCATGCTGATCGTGTTCACGATGGTGTACACCCTCGTTCCGCGTGAAAATATCTTTTTTGAAGACAGCACCTATCGCAAACTGGGCGGCAAATCCGACGACAAAACCGAATATGTCTATTCTACCTGGCAGAAGCTGGGCTATCTGGATTATGTCAGGATCAACGATTACTGCCTGACCCTGTATGAAGCGGGCAGCGAAGACATGATTCGCGCCGTGCAGCCGGATTCCAAGGAAAGCCAGGACTTTGTGGCGCTGTACACCGGAAAAGGCTATAAGGTGGAGCAATACCTGCAGAGCGACAGGTACTACGCCTACAAGGATATTCCGGTGATCATGCGCATGGTCTCCTGGCTGGCGCACCTGATCGCCATTGATACGCCCTGGTCCGTACAGGATCCCAGCAATCCCGACCTGGAACGCGGCCTTTCCTTCGGCCGGACGCCCACCGGCGGCCTTGCCCTGATCGGCAGCGGAACCACCTATAAGTATCTGCTGTATACGGACAGCCGTTTCCCCTTTATTCATCAGAACATCATCCACCTGGACTTCGGCACGTCCTATCCCACGTACCAGGGCCTGAACGTCATGAGCGTTCTGTTCCAGAGCCAGGGCACGGAAGTGAAGCGCCATGTGACCTTTGAAACGGGGTACGAGGCGGAATCCGGCATCAACTTCGGCACGCTGCGCTATAAATCGGTGCTGGACAGGATGGACAAGAAGAAGTTCACGGATCATTACGCCACCTTTGACGTGGACAAAAACCAGCCCTCCATGATCGGCACCTCCTTCATCATGGGTATTTTCGCCATGGTACTGGCCTACGCGGTGGGCCTGCCGATGGGCCTGCTCATGGCGCGGCGCAAAGACAAGCTGGCGGACAAGCTGGGCATGGTGTATATCATCTTCATTATCGCCGTGCCGTCGCTGGCTTACATTTACCTGTTCCGCTATCTCGGCACCACGCTGTTCAACCTGCCGTCCGTGTTCACCACCTACGGTCCGGGCGACGTGCGCAGCTGGATCCTGCCCATCATCTCCCTGGCGCTGCCTTCCATCGCGGGCCTGATGCTGTGGACGCGGCGCTACGTGGTGGACCAGATGAATTCGGACTACGTGAAATTCGCGAAAGCGAAGGGTCTGAACCAACGGGAAATCTTCAACAACCATATCCTCAAGAACGCTATCATTCCCATTGCCCATGGCATTCCCGCCTCCCTGGCCGGATGTATCACCGGCGCGATCATCACCGAATCCATCTATTCTGTCGGCGGCATGGGCAAGATGCTGCCCAACGCCATCAACCAATATAACAACGTCATGATCGTGGCCCTGGCGTTTATCTTCTCCAGCGTATCGGTGCTCTCCGTTCTCGCGGGGGACATCGTGGTCACCAAGGTCGATCCCCGGATTTCGCTGAGTGAGAAAGCAGGGAGGTCATAATGAGTATTCGCGATAAAAAGATACAGGACGTGAACCTGTTTGAGTTCGCCGATTTTGACGAGCTGCAGTCGGAGCATATCGCCGCGCCGCGGTACTCCTACTGGAAATCCGTATGGCGGACCTTCTTTAAAAATAAATTTACCGTCAGCGTGGCTGTGCTGCTGCTGTTCATCATCGGCTTCGCCCTGATCCAGCCGCTGACCTCGGGCTACAGCCCCATCCTGACGCCCAACATCAACAATTCCGAAATGAAATTCCTAAAGCCCAGCGCGGAGCATATCTTCGGCACCGACCACGTGGGCAACGAAGTGTTCGACGCGGTGTGGGCCGGCGCCCGGAACTCCATCATCGTCAGCTTCGTCTGCACGGCGATCAACATGCTCATCGGCATTCCCGTCGGCGCGCTGTGGGGCTTCTCCAAGAAGATGGACAAGTGGATGATCGAGGTGTATAACATCATCTCCAACATCCCCTTCCTGCTGCTGGCCATGATCCTGTCCTACGTGCTGGGCGCGGGCATGCAGTCCCTGATCATCACCATGACCTGTACGGAATGGATTTTCGTGGCCTACTTTATCCGCACCCAGGTCATGATCATCCGCGACCGGGAATACAACATGGCCTCCAAGTGCCTGGGCACCCGGACCTGGACGATGATCGTCAAGAACATTCTTCCTTATCTGATTTCCGTCATCATGACCTATGTGTCCCGCCAGATTCCCGCGCTGATTTCCTATGAAGTGTTCCTGTCCTACATGGGCCTGGGCCTTGGCACCACCAATGCCTCCCTGGGCAGAACCATTTCCCTGTACACGTCCTACATGAACGGCTATCCCCACCTGTTCTGGATTCCTGTGAGCGTGCTGGCGCTGATTTCCATTTCCCTGTACATCGTGGGACAGAAGCTGGCCGACGCCGCCGACCCGCGCACGCATATTTAAGGAGGGTACATCATGGCAGAAGAAAGAAAAGTTGTTCTCTCCGCGAAAGATGTGGAAGTCAAGTTCCGGGTGCGCGACAAATACCTGACCGCTATCCGGGGCGTGTCCCTGGATCTGTACGACGGCGAGACCTTCGCCATCGTGGGGGAAAGCGGCTCGGGAAAATCCGTGTTCACCAAAACCTTTACCGGCATGCTGGAAACCAACGGCATGGTGTCCAAGGGCACGGTGATGTTCCACGGCAAGGATCTGACCAAGCTGAAAACCGACAAGGACTGGGAAGGCATCCGCGGGGCGAAGATCTCCACCATTTTCCAGGACCCCATGACCTCGCTGAATCCCATCCGCACCATCGGTTCCCAGATCACCGAGGTCATTGAAAAACACCAGGGCGTATCCAAGGCGGAAGCCAAAGCCCAGGCCATCCAGATGATGGACCGCGTGGGCATTCCCAACGCGGCCAACCGGTTTGACGAGTATCCCTTCCAGTATTCCGGCGGCATGCGGCAGCGCATCGTGATCGCCATCGCCTTGGCCTGCCATCCGGAGATCCTGATCTGCGACGAGCCGACCACCGCCCTGGACGTGACCATCCAGGCCCAGATCATTTCCCTGATCCGGGACCTGCAGCAGGAACTGAAATTCACCACCCTGTATATCACCCACGACCTGGGCGTGGTGGCCAACGTGGCCAACCGCGTGGGCGTCATGTACGGCGGCCAGATCGTGGAATACGGCACGGTGGAAGAAATCTTCTTCGACTCCCGGCACCCCTACACCTGGGCGCTGCTGTCCAGCCTGCCCCAGCTGGGCGTGAAGGGCCAGGACCTGTATTATATCGCGGGCACGCCGCCGTCTCTGTACAATGAAATCAAGGGCGACGCCTTTGCCCCCCGGAACGAGCACGCCCTGAAAATCGACTTTGAGCAGGAGCCGCCTTACTTCCGGGTGAGCGACACCCATTACGCCAAAACCTGGCTGCTGGATCCCCGGGCGCCCAAGCTGGAAAAGCCGGAGGTTATCCGCGATCTGCACCAGAAGATCAAACTGCTGACGGATGAAGGAGGCGCTTTCCATGTCGGATAATCGAGAAGTCATCCTTTCCATCAAGCATGTGGATATCACCTTTGACACCGGCCACAAGAAAAAGCTAGTGGCGGTAAAGGACGCAACCTTCGATATCTACAAGGGCGAAACCTTCGCGCTGGTGGGCGAGTCCGGCTCCGGCAAAACCACCCTGGGCCGCGCCATCATGCGCATCAATCCGTGCAGCGCGGGCGAGATCCTGTTCGAGGGCAAGCGCATTTCCGGCAAGATCTCCCGGGAAGAAGACAGGAACGTGGTGCGCAATATCCAGATGATCTTCCAGGACCCCGCCGCCTCCCTGAACGAACGCGCCACCATCGAATACTGCGTGTCCGAGGGCCTGTACAACTTCCATCTGTACAAGGATGAAAAGGACCGCATCGCCAAGGTGGACAAAGCCCTGCAGGACGTGGGCCTGCTGCCCGAGCACAAGTCCCGCTATCCCCATGAGTTTTCCGGCGGCCAGCGCCAGCGCGTGGGCATCGCCCGGGCCATGATCATGGACCCCAAATTCATCGTGGCCGACGAGCCAATCTCCGCTCTGGACGTCAGTATCCGCGCTCAGGTGCTGAACCTGATGAACAAGCTGAAGGCGGAAAAGAACCTGACCTACCTGTTCATCGCCCACGACCTGTCGGTGGTTCGCTTCATCGCGGACCGGATCGCCGTGATCCACCTGGGCAATATCGTGGAAATCGCGGACTCGGAAACCCTGTTTATGTACCCCATTCACCCCTACACCGTGTCGCTGCTGTCCGCCGTGCCCATGCCCGACCCCGTGGTGGAACGCACCCGGCGGGCCATCGTGTACGACCCCTCCAAGCTGGATCAGTCCGGCGCGCCCCGCACGATGCGGGAGATTCGCCCGGGACATTTCGTTCTGGCAACCGACAAAGAATATGCTGAATATCAAGAGCGGGTCGCCGGGATGGAAGCAAAGCTGAAAAAATAATCGAAGCCTTTCGGGAATAAAAAAGAACGGCCAGGCGCTCCCGCGAACGCCTGGCCGTCATCATATGTTTATATCACCAAATAAGCCAGCGCCAATGCCGCCGCAATATACAGCAAGCCGACAAAGAGAGGATAGTTAAAGGATTCCTCCCTTTTTTCATATACGTCAAACAGATAGGCGCGGAAGCTCTGCTTCGGTTCTTTTTGCACGCCGCGCTTGAGCAGATAAGCGCTGATGTCGAAATCCCCGTGGAGAAACAGCGCGTAAATCACGCCGCCGGCAATCATCACCAGGCTGATCACCGTGATCGCGTCCGTAAAGATCAGCAGACGGTTTTCCTGAGCGATGGCCGCCCTGAATACAGGATAAATCAGGGTGACGATCAAATGAATCAAAAACGGACGAAGCCGGAAATGCTTGAATCTCAGCATGGAATACTGCCTTTCTGGTGTTGGTGGTCACTTTACTCTAATTCCCTCTTCGCGCATTGCAGCGCGGAGGCGATCACCTGATCCATATCGTAATACTTGTATTCGCCCAGCCTTCCGCCGAAAACGACGCGCTCCTCCTGGTCCGCCAGGGCTTTATAGGCGGCGTACAGGCTGCCGTTCTTTTCGTCATTGACGGGATAATAAGGCTCGTCGCCGGGCTTCCATTCGGAGGAATACTCCCGGGAAATCACGGTCTTTGGCAGGTCGCGGCCCTCCGCGTCCTTGCCGAACTCGAACCATTTGTGCTCGATGATGCGCGTCCAGGGCGTTTCCCGGTCGGTGTAGTTCACGGCGGCGTTGCCCTGGAAGTTGGGCATGTCCAGCAGCTCGGTTTCAAACCGCACGGAACGGTAGGCCAGCGTTCCCAGACGATACTGGAAGTAAGCGTCGATGGGGCCGGTGTAGATCACGCGGCGGGCCATGGCGTCCCATTTCTCTTTGTTTTCCAGATAATCCTCGCCCAGCCGCACGTCCACGCCGGAAAGCATATTCTCCACCATCCTGGTGTAGCCGCCCACGGGAATGCCCTGGTAGAGCGCGTTGAAATAATTGTTGTCAAAGGTCAGGCGCACCGGCAGGCGCTTGATGATGAACGCGGGCAGCTCGCGGCAGTCGCGGCCCCACTGCTTTTCAGTGTAGCCCTTGATGAGCTTTTCGTAAATGTCCCGGCCTACCAGAGAAATGGCCTGCTCCTCCAAGTTGCGAGGTTCGCCGGTGATTTCCTTCCGTTGCTCTGCGATTTTCGCCGCGGCCTCTTCCGGCGTCACCACGCCCCACATTTTGTTGAAGGTATACATGTTGAAGGGCAGGCTGAACAGTTCGCCCCTGTAATTTGCCACGGGGGCGTTGGTGAAGCGGTTGAACTCCGCGAAGCGCTGCACATAGTCCCAGACAGTTTTATTGTTCGTGTGGAAGATGTGCGCGCCGTATTCGTGTACGTTGATGCCCTCCACGTTCCGGGTGTACACGTTGCCCGCCACATGGGGGCGTTTGTCGATGACCAGCGCGCTTTTTCCCGCGGCCTTCGCTTCGTGGGCGAACACGGCCCCGAACAGCCCCGCCCCGACAATCAGATAATCAAACATATTCCGGCCCTCTCTTTTCCCTGAACGGGGAATTATTCACAGGCTTTCAGCCATTCTTTCCCGGCCTTGACCGCCGCCAGCACCCGTTCCGGGGCGGGGCCGCCGATGAGGCTCCGGGCCGCGACGCAGGATTGCAGGGAGATGGCGTCGTACACATCTTCACCGAAAGCGGGGGAGAAGGCGCGCAGCTCGTCCAGGGGCAGGTCATCCAGCGCGCAGCCCTTTTCCAGGCAGTGGGCGACCAGCCGCCCCGCCATGGCGTGGGCGTCCCGGAAGGGCACGCCGCGCTTCACCAGATAGTCCGCGCAGTCGGTGGCGTTGGCAAAGCCCGCGCTGGCGCTCTTTTCCATGCGCTCCACCCGGAACGTTGCGGTGCGCAGCATTTCGGTGAATACATGCATGCACTTGAGCCAGGTATCCCGGGCGTCGAAGTAGTTTTCCTTGTCCTCCTGCATGTCCTTATTGTAGGCCAGGGGCAGGCCCTTCATGACGGTCAGCAGCGCCGTCAAATCGCCGTAGACCCGGCCCGTTTTGCCGCGGATCAACTCCGCCACGTCGGGGTTTTTCTTCTGCGGCATCATGGAGGAGCCGGTGGCGAAGCCGTCGTCCAGGGTCAGGAAGCCGAATTCCAGGCTGCTCCACAGCACCAATTCCTCGCAGAAGCGACTCAGGTGCATCATGCCGATGGAGGCGGCGGAGAGGTAGTCCAGCAGGAAATCCCGGTCGGATACCCCGTCCAGGCTGTTCTGGCTCACGGCAGAGAAGCCAAGCTCAGAGGCAGTAAATTCCCGATCCAGGGGATAAGTCGTTCCCGCCAGCGCGCCGCAGCCCAGGGGACAGCAGTCGGCGGACTGTTTGGCGTTCATCACGCGGCGGTAATCCCGCTTGAACATTTCAAAGTAGGCCATCAAATGGTGGCCCAGGGTGATGGGCTGGGCCCGCTGCAAATGGGTGTAGCCCGGCATCACGTCGCCCGCGTGCTGTTCCGCCAGGTCGAGAATCACCTTTTCCAACTCCAGTAGCATAGCCATTGTCTGGCCGCAGGTATCCATGGCGTACAGGTGCATGTCGGTGGCCACCTGGTCGTTGCGGCTGCGCCCGGTGTGCAATCTCTTGCCCGCGTCGCCGATGCGCGCCGTCAAAATCTGCTCCACCAGCATATGGATGTCCTCGCTCTCGGCGGGGAAATCCACCTTGCCCGCCTGCATGTCGGCCAAAATGCCCGCCAGGCCCTGCTGGATGGCGGCTTCGTCCTCCGCGCTGATGATGCCCTGCTTGCAGAGCATTTTCGCGTGGGCCATGCTGCCCCGGATGTCCTGGGGATAGAGCCGTTTGTCAAAGGAAATGGAGGAATGGAAATCGTCCACCATCTGGTTGGTTTCTTTCTCGAATCGTCCGCCCCACAGCTTCATGGTTCGTTCACCTCGTTCGTTTTATATCGTCCGAAATACCAGCCGGACACGTTGTTTTTCTTCACAAAGCAGCCATAGTTCAGTTTCAGAATCAGGGACAGGCTGTCGCCCGGTTCGACTGGCAGTTCATAGTCCGTGGTATCAATGCAGCTGAGCACCCCGTTGTGGTTGAAAATATACTGGGTCGGCACGGTCATGGGCCTGCCGTGGTACAGCACCCGGCTCACTTCCTCGCCTTTTTCCAGCAATTCCACCGCATGGTCGTTCCAGGGGATATACCGTGCCTCCTCTTTGGGCGAACCGGCCTGGCTGTCCAAGGCGGTGATCAGTGGCAGACCGTCCCAGGTGAGCAGGGAATAACCATCGCTCCGCCAGTCCGGCAGGATCAGCAGGTTCAGCTGGCCCTCCGTCTTGACCCCGCAGGCCCCGTCCAGGCAGATGATATGCCGCTTCCGGTCAATGATCGGTTCATATATCGGATAGGTTTTGCTGCACAGCACCGTGGGCCAGTGGCCGGTCACGACATATTTTGGGAAGGACAGCCCCGCGTTATAGAAGTCATCGAATTTCAGGAGGGGAAAGGCGTCCGTCCCTTCCAGTTCGTCCAGCCGTTCGTGGGGGATGCCGCCGTGGACGAAGATCATCCGCTGGGTGTCCAGGATCGTGGGCAGGCTGCCGAGAAAATCAATCTCCGCCCGGAAGCGTTCCCGCACCCGGGGAAGCAGCTCGTCGATCTTGGTTTCCCTTGTCAGCGGTTCACCCATCTCGTCGCACATTTCGTGGAGCAGGCTGCTGCCCCACCAGCCCTTGGCGTTGAAGGCGTAATCCGCCATCCGCGGCCAGTCGGCGCCGCGCTGTTCGGTGAAGAACTCCCAGCGCCATAAATCCACGTTGCCCATCAGCGGATAGACCGTATACGTCCGGCACAGGCGCATCACCAGGCGAACGGTGTCCAGGCTTTGCGGCCCTTTCTCAATCAGGTCGCCCACGATAACCAGCACGTCGTCCTTTGAAAACCGCGCCTTGCCCAGAATGGCCCGCAGTCCGTCCGCGTGGCCGTGAATGTCACTGATCATCAGAATGCGCTTCTGATCGGGCAGGGAAACGCGCCGGACGGTGGTGTTCATAAATCGGGCTCCTTGCGTTTTGGCATCTTTAGGTGAAGCGGGGCAGGATTATTATACCAAACAAAGCCCATTGTCACAAGGGGAAAGAATAAGAAAAGACGTGGTTCATGGTATAAAGATTCCCTTTTGCGGAAATAACTAGGATGAGAAACCGCAAGGAGGGAAAAGCATGAATCCGTTTCAATTGAAACCCGAAAAAACAGCCGACCAGTTCATGGACTGGCAGCGCCTCTATCCCGCCCCCTATGACAAGATGGAAACAGACCCTTACACCCGGGTGCGCGTCATCCTGATGAACGGCACGGAGTTTGAGTCCGCCGGGTATTCCCACCAGTTCCACCGCCACGAAAGCAACAACAGCCTGCGCCGGGAGCTGGCCATGATGCGCCGCCAGGAACAGCAGCAGCAAAAGAAAATCGCCTGCCTCAAACCCATGGATGAAACCGTGCTGGAGCATACCATCGGCTATGAACAATTGGCTGTCGACCTGACCGCCGGGCTGGCCCAGCGCGTCACCTGCGCCAACGTGAAATCCGCCCTGGACTTTGCGCTGCTGGAGGACTTTGACCACCTGTACCGCTACGCCGACCTGATGGAGATGGAGCATGGCCAGTACGCGGAAAAGCTGGTGGGGGATTACACGGAGATCATGCCCGGCCGCCCCACCATCTCCGAGCACCGCTGCCCCATGGACGCCCTGTGCGTTCCCGGCAAGCCCGACGCCGCGCTGTTTGACAAGATGGCGGTGCAGATCATTACCGCCGCCGAGCAGCAGACCATGAACTATTACATGAATGTGTGCGGCTTCTATACCTCCGACCTGGGCCGTAAGCTGTACCAGGAAATCGGCATGATCGAGGAGCAGCACGTGACCCAGTACGGCAGCCTGATGGACCCCAACTGCTCCTGGCTGGAAGGGCTGCTGATGCACCAGTACGTGGAGGCGTATCTCTATTACTCCTGCATGGAGGATGAAACCGACCAGCATGTGAAAAAGGTCTGGGAAGACTTCTTCCAGATGGAAGTCAGCCACCTGCACAAGGCCGCCGACCTGCTCAGGCAGTACGAAAAGAAGGACTGGCAGCAGGTGATTCCCGGCGGCGAATTCCCCGAGCCCTTCCATTTTGAATCCAACATCGACTATATCCGCGCCGCGCTGAACATGGTGGATTTCACGGCGGAAAAGGAAATCTTCAAGCCCGTGAACATGCTGCCCAAGGACTATGACTTCTTTGTGTACCAGAAGGCGGTCAACGCCAACGTGGACGCGGTGCCCAGCCACCAGGTGATCGACCGGACGATTCACCGCCGCGGAAAGGACTACCGCGCCGAGGTCGCCCCCAGCCCCATTCCCGGATTGCAGAACCGCACGCTGGACAACACCACGCTGGGGAGAATCTATCAGTAAGTTGGGAGAAAATTTTTTATTGAAAGGACAGCTTAAATTGCTATCGTTTGTCTGAGAGAAAAAGACGATAGTACAGAGTGCAGAGTACAGAGTGCAGATTTATCATGTCGATCCATTTTGGATTCCGCAGCATGTTCACTATATTATCTGTACTCTGTACTCTGAACTCTGTACTCTATGACTTCGCAGTTTAGTGCGCCCAATAAACGCAGGAGTATCATGATGTTAAAGCGTCTTCGCCGCGGCTTTGAGGGCTGGGGACATTACTTGTTGGCGCTTCTGTGCGCGGGGGTGATCCTGCTGTCGGCGGCATGGACACGGGAGCAGCGGGCCGGGGAAATCAGCGGGCAGCAGGCGCTGTCCGACCAGAGCCAGCGGCTTTCCCAGGTCGTGCCGCCGCCTGAGCAGAAAGACTGTGGCAGACCGGCGGAAGGGAAGCTGCTTCGCGGATACAGCGATACGCCCGTGTTCTTTCCCGCCTCCCGCATGTGGCGGATTCATCCTGCCACGGATTTTGAGGCGGCGGCGGGGGACAGGGTGTACGCCGTGTTGGCGGGAACGGTGGTGTCCTGCGAAAACGGCTGCGTGCGCCTCGATCATGGAGACGGGCTGGGAAGCCTGTACCGGGGCTTGAAACAGATGGATGTGTCCGTTGGCCAGACAGTGCGCAAAGGCGCGGTGCTGGGAAAGGCCGGCGGGCGCGTGCCCTATGAAGGCGCCGGGCACATCTGCGTGACCCTGCTTGAAAACGGCGTTCCCCGCCCGGTGGATTGGCATGAATCCCCAACAAAATGACCGCCCCTGAAAAGGCGGTCATTTCAGCGTGTCGAAAAAGAATTTTCGACACGCTGCGAATGAAAGGCCGGAAAACCGTCCTTTCATTCGATCCATCAATTTCTTGTAAAATGGCGGTTCCGGGCAAAATGCCCGAAACCGCTCATTTTACGGCCAGAAATTGATAAAGGAAGCAACATTCTGTTGCTCCTCGGCGACGTACACGCCTTGGGCTGCCGCCCGGCCTTCGCTGAAAACAGTCCACCGGACTGTTTTCCGGGCGCTTC
>CADBCX010000034.1 GCA_902793245.1 uncultured Eubacteriales bacterium
TTCCAGGGATCGGCGGCAATAAGCTTGTCACCATCATGCCCCACCAAAAGGAGGCAATGCTCATTGCTTATCCAGGTGTACTTCTCACCGGAGTCCTTTAGAATCCATGAGGGACCCTCACGGGCGGGAAGCATGTCAATTCCGGTCCAGTAGAGAACCGGGATGTTTTTATCGATATATTCCGATACAAGTTCCTCCGTATCCTTGTGGGATACCTCCAGGGCCTCATAGGGGAGTTTCTTTTCAGCAAAATAAGCCGTCAGGGCCTTGATTATAACCTTCGGGAAGCATCCGAAGGAATTGGAATCGTAGGGAGAACCCACAAAGGCCTTGTTTGGATCCGGGCCGTAGGTTACCCCATCTCGCTCCTCAAACCAGTCTTTCTCAAGATAATTGTCGATAAAATCTCTTATATCTACATCTATGCCCAAAAACTTTAAATACATCATTGCGGAGATTGTCTCACAGCCCGTGGGATAATCGGGATACTGGCAGAATTCCATCACGTCCAGCATCACGCTGTTTTCTTCCGCGCTTTCCGCTTCCACGGAACCGTCCGGCTTCACGTCCCCGGCCTTCCACTGATGCCATTTCACCGGTGTGACGGTGCCTGTAAACTGATACAGCTTCCGGGAGAAAGCGTCCGCCGCTTCCTGCGTGAAGAGGGGATTGTAGTAATGCTCCTGCACGGCGGCCACCATGTCGGGGGTGATGCCCGCCATCCGCCAAGCCCAGAGGGGATGCTCGTACATCCATTTTTCGCTGTAGCCCTTTTCGCCCATCACGATGGTGCCGGCCGACGCAAAATGCGCCATCGCCGCCGCCTGATCGTCGCCTAAAAGCAGGTCGATTTCTTCATCGGTAAACGCTTTGCGGTGCACCATCTGATCCGCGTCCGAAAGGGCTTCCCGCAGGGCGTCAGGATCGAGGTCATGGGTATGAATGAAGGAATAGATATTCGCGTAATCCATCAGCGTCAGGGCGTAAGCGGGCTTTCCCTTCACATAGTCGTATTCCCAGGAATAGCCGCCCTCCGCCATCTTCATCAGGGCTTCCGGCAGAGAAGAAAGGCGCTCGTTACAAGGTTTTGCGTAATAGGGAGAGGACGCGCTGGCCGTGCCGAAGGGAGCGGAGGGCATCTTCTGCGCGTCGTATGCCGTCCACACAGCCTGAGCGATCCTTGCCAGTTCGGCCCGGGTAACGATCGTGTCCGGCGACAGATCAGCAATCACAGCGTCCCCGTTCAGGAAGTTTTGAGCAATTTCGGAGAGGCAATCCCCTGTCAGGGAATCGTTCCCTTTGAACTGCCCATCCACGCCGGCATATACGCCCGCTTGGCTGGCCCACAGCGCCGCTTTTTCATTCGCGGAGCCGGCGGCGACATCCGAAAAGCCTTCGCCGCTCATATCAGGCTCCGGCTTTCCGGCCGTGCGCCACAGCGCTTCCACGGCTTCCGCCACGGTGGCGGCGCGGTCCGGCAGGAAATAGCCCGTGGGATAGGCGTCGATCAAACCTTTTTCCAGACAGAACGCCGTGTATTCGTGATACGCGGGCAGCGCTGACAGCATGGCTTCCTCTCCTTCGTTCAGGTACAGCCAGGGCATGTAGACCTTATTGAGCGCCTGCATCCACGTTTTTCCGTTGGCCCGCTTGATATCCAGCGTGTTGATCTGCACGTCGCGGGTGCGCTGGCGCTTGCCGCTCCAGGGGCTCATCAGGCTGCTGACGGTGCTCACCACGTAGTAGCTGCCCGCGTGCTTTCCCAGGTACATCATCTGATGGCCGGGGAAATTGAGCAACGCGCCCATGGGCAGCGCGTCAAGCAAAGCTTCCTTTTCTTCCAGCGTATAATTTGCGATCTCCGCCTTGGGGTAATTCAGGAGCCATTGCCAGGTGCCGTTCCGCGGTATATCCAGGCCGAAGCAGCAGAAGATGGAATGGTTGAGGCTGGAGCAGTCCTCATTGTTCAGCCCCGCGCCCCAGCCGTAGGCGTCCCCCAGGGAGGCCAGCGCCACGGTGGCCAGGTTCCGGGCGGTCAGGGGCAGGTAATCCTCGCTCACCCGTTCCCGGGCGTTGATGAGGGCCGGGGTTTTGCCGTAGCTGCCGTCCTCGTTCCGCACGGGCAGGTACACGGCGTAGTTGTGCAGGGGCAGACGGTTGATCACCAGGGCGTCGGGGTCCCCTTCGTCCATCCTTTCCAGCACCGTGCCCATGGTGATCAGGCGACAGACGGTTTCCAGGGCGGTCTTGGAATAATCGGTGTACATCTTATCGCCCCAGAACACCAGCCGCTTTTCGGCGGGAATGTCCCAGGCGGAGAGCCATTCTTCTTTATCCCTGCAGATGGCGATATCCTCCGCCCGCACCCAGCCCGTGCAGCAGGAAGTGGATACCTGGAAGAATTTCCCGTCCGCGGAGGTGGAATAGATCGCCACCGGCTCGTTCACCCGGATGCCCACCAGGGGCTGATAGTCGAAATCGAAGTCCTTGGGGTCGTCCAGGATCTGCCCGTCGAAGGGGAACGTGATAAGCTCCGTCCGGTTCACCGCGATGCCCCAGCGCACGGGCATTTCTTCCGCCGCGTCGGGATCGGCGGTGTTGGCGATGATCAGGTCAAAGTCCTCCTGAGTCAGCTTTTTCCCGGTCTGATCCCAGACCCAGCCCAGGTAGTATTTCGCGTCCTCCGCCGTGCTGTTTTGCAGCGCTTCTCTTTTGGCGATCCCGTCGTAGGTCTCTTTCAGGCTTTTCATGTCCCGCCGGTTGGTGCCCGCGCCGTCGATGGCGGCCTGGTTGATCCGGGCGATGTCCTCCGCCGTTGCCAGCAGCGCGTCGGGATCGTCCGTCTGGCCGTACCAGAAAGACGGTTCCGTCATCTCCTCCGTGACGCCCGGCATGTAGCCCACCGGGGCCGCCGCCAGCGCGGAAAACGGGCAGAGCACTGCGCCTGCGATGCAAAGCGTCATCAGCAAAGCAAGCGTCTTTTTCAGGCTGATTTTGATGTTCCGATCCATGATGATTCTCCCTCCATGGTATGTTTTCAAAATCAATCAGGTTAGTTTTGCAATCATGATGATCAGGACGGCGGAAACAGCTGCCGCTGTTTTCCTGCTTTCATTTCCGTTGATTCCTTATGGCCAAGGCTTTTCCGGGTTCATTCGTAATGATTCCGTCCGGCCCAAGGGCTATCACCCTTTCCAATTCTCCTTCCGTATCCGGCGTCCAAGCGTTAACGGCAATTCCCCGCTCATGCATTGCGTCAATCAGTTTGCTTGTAAGGGTGGAATAATGGCAGTTCAGACAGTCGATCTGATAATCCAGTTCGTCTACATATTGAATCAAATCAGCTTGTTCACGAATCAGTTTCTCCGCCTCATTCCAGGTAGCGCCCCCTGGTACAACAGCCGCTATGCCCTTTATAACATCAAGAACAACATCATCTGCCGTTATTCCCTTCGCCCCAAAGCCTCGCATGATTACGGATAAGGCAGTCGGAACTTCTTTTACGTCCTCCAGCGTGTACTCACTCAATGGTTTCTCCTGTGGGAAATAATCAGACAAACGGAAAACCGAGATCAATGAGAAGTTCGGAACAGTCAGCAGGGCGACAGGAATTGTCGGAGCATACTGCTTCATCTCTTTCAGAAGCTTACCGTCAAAAGAGCTGACCATAACCCTGTCCGCGTGACCGGATTGTATGATCGTATCGGCAACCAGCCGAACGAAAAACTGATGGTCGGTGCCGATAGGCTTCATCTCCAGATTCAATACCTGGAAATTCAGATCTTCCGCTATATCAAGGAGTTCCTGTAAAGTCAGGATTGATTCCCCGGTATATTCCTCTCCGTACCAGGAGCCGAAATCCAAATTCTTCAATTCTTCAAGCGTCATTTCCGAGATGCTGCCATGTCCATTGCTCGTAAGATCAATTGTGTCTTCATGCCTCAAAACAAGCTGATGATCCCTTGTCATCCTGATATCCGTTTCGATCCCGTCCGCGCCGATCATCTTCGCTGCGCGGAAAGCGGAAAGCGTGTTCTCCGGGGCCAAGGATGACGCGCCTCTGTGGGCCTGGATCAGCACCAATCCGGCAGGTTCTTCTTCTGATGCGGAAGTCTCCGCTAAAGACACAGCGCAAGCGAAAGATAGGGTAACTATAGCGATAAAGACGAGGATTCTTTTCATTCTTCCTTCAACCCCAATCCATAATATACCCCCGTCAAATCCGACGGTCATCCATCACGAACGTAATATTCAGTTCCTAAAAAAAGGGCGTAATTATGCCCTGCGCTGTAAAATTTTGCGCTGTACCGCATGGCTGTAAAGCCTTTTCCAAATAAATCTGATAAATATTTCACTGTGTTTCATCGGTCACAGTAAGATTATACTGTTTAATCTGAACAGTGTCAAGATAGAAATATGAGGCCGGAAGCACGGTTCCTGTAAAACGGTATTGGTTCAAAAAACAGTCAAAGAGCATCAGAGTACCGGATTGATCTGCAAACCTTGCAATTTCATAATTATTCTTTTTGACAAAGCTCAAAAGCGCCTTTCCCGATTTTCTTTACGAACCCGTCCCGGACAAATTGATTCAGAATTCGCTGAAGCTGGCGGGGGCTGCAATGGAGATGAAAAGCAGCATAAGGAGTATTACTCCAATTAAAGCCATATGCGCAGGATAATACCAGTAGAAGCATTTCCCGAGCCAGCGGTATTTCCCCCGCTGCCCGTTATATAGCGCAAGCAAAGGAACCGTCAGCCAGCAGGCCATATGCACCATCCCATACCACATTTTCCAAAAACAAAAAAGTCCCGCGCGAGTCAAAATTTCAATCTCTGCGTGGTACATCTTCGGTTCCTTGCCATACCAGCATGTGCGCATCCGGCCCCTTGAAACCGAAGTTATTATAATACTTGCCCGCCGCCCGCCAGTATGATATAATGTAGAAAATGTAAGGCGCGTCAATAGCCGAACCAGGCTGTTGCCGTCCACAGCAGTATACCAAAAATATAACGATCCACCCCGCGCAATAATTGAAAGGGTTGAATATATAAGATGGTGGCTGCGTATTCAGGTGGTAAAACAAGATAGGAGAATTGACGTGAAAAAGAAAATTTCTATGCTGGAATGGCTGTTGGTCGGCGTGATTGCTGTGGTTCTTCTCATGACGCAGCTGATTGGCACCACGACGGTCAGCGATGAAGGGGACCGCGTGGATGAGAACGGTTATCCGGTGACGGACAAAACGTTCGAGGATTTCAGCGCGCCAGGGACGAAATTCGGCGTCCTGACGGGGACGGACTGGTCTTTCGACCTCATGGCCCGGTATCCTCAGGGGGAAGTGCTTGCATTCGATTCCTTTGCGGATATCTTCAACGCGCTGGATACGGGTATGGTGGATGTGGCGGTGGGCTTTCTGACGGCTCGGGAGGAATTGAAAACCACCCATCCGGATATCGCCTTTATCGAGGAGCCCTTCAAAACCATGAGCTACGGCTTCGGCACCCAGCGGACGCCGGAGGGCGAAGCGCTGTGCGCGGAATTCAACGCTTACATTAAAATGATCCAGGAGAACGGGGACTACGACCGCCTCAAGGAAAAATGGGAAAACCCGGACCGGGAAGGGGACGTGATGGGCGAATACCGCTTTACCGGCGAAAAGGGCGAGCTGCGGGTCGTTACCGCTGGTCTGTGGGATCCCATGACCTTTTATGTGGGAAGCACGGTGACCGGCGAATTCGTGGAATTGGTCAACGGCTTCTGTCAATATGCCGGGTATACGCCCAAGATCGAGGTGGCCTTGTTCGCCGCGGAAGTTACGGGTTTAGCCAGCGGGGTGTATGACCTGATGGCCGACGTGATAACCATCTCCGAGGAGAGGCAGGAAAACATCTGCGTGACTGACGAGCTGCTTTCCGATTCGGACTATCTGGCCGTGAAAGCGGAACGCGCCCAGAAAGAAGTGCCAAAAGCTAAACTGTTCTTCTCGGACATTGGCAAAAGTATCGAACGGAATTTCATCCAGGAGGGTCGGTGGCGGATGCTGCTGTCGGGCCTGGCTGTGACGCTTTCCTTGTCCGCTATCGCGGCGGTCTGCGGCACCGTGCTGGGCGGGTTCATCTGCTTCCTCAGGACGCGGAAAAACAGCCTGTGCGCCGCTTTGGGCAGCCTGTATATCCGCGTTTTCCGGGGCGTCCCGCTGCTGGTTTCCCTGCTGGTGCTGTGCTACATCGTTTTTAAGGGCAGTGGCCTGTCGGCCTTCTGGGTTTCGGCTATCGCGTTCACGCTGGATTTTTCCGCCTACTGCGCGGAAATCTTCCGCAGCGGCATCGAGGCGGTGCCCCAGGGACAGGCCAGGGCGGCCAGGGCGCTGGGCTTCCGTCCCGTCCACGCCTTCCGCAAGGTGGTGTGGCCCCAGGCGCTGATCCATATCATTCCCGTGTACAGCGGGCAGGTCATCACCATGGTCAAGATGACCTCCATCGCCGGGTATATTTCGGTGGAGGATCTGACCAAGGCGTCCGACATCATCCGCAGCAGGACCTATGAGGCGTTCTTCCCCCTGTTTTTGACGGCGATCATTTATTTCCTTTTGTCCGCGGTCATCGTCCGGCTGCTTCGCCTGGTGGAGAAGCAGATCGATCCCGAAAGCAGGATCGTTCCCAAGGAAGTGCGGGAAATCGCCGCCTCTTATGTTCCTTCCAGCGCGGTCACGGAAAACAAAGCGCTTCGGACGGGAGAGCAGGGCGGCGTCCTGCTGGAAATCAGCGGCCTAAAGAAAAGCTTTGGCGACGTGACGCCGCTTCGGGACGTGAATTGCCAGATCCGGGAAGGGGACGTGATTTCCATCATCGGCCCTTCGGGAACCGGAAAGAGCACCTTCCTGTACCTGCTGAACCAATTGGAAAAGCCGGACGGCGGCAGCATCCGCTTTGAAGGGAAGGACTGCCTGGCGAGAGGGTACGATGTGAACGTCCTGCGGGAGAAAATCGGCATGGTGTTCCAGTCCTTCAATCTGTTCGGGCACCTGACCATCCTGGAAAACCTGATGCTGGCCCAGACGGAGTTGCTGCACAGAAGCAGCCGGGAAGCCGCCCAGCGGGGCATGGAGCTGCTGCATTTAGTGGGGCTGGAGGACAAGGCCCTGAGCCTGCCCTCCCAGCTTTCTGGCGGGCAGCAGCAGCGGGTAGCCATCGTCCGCGCCGTGGCCATGGAGCCGCGGGTGATCCTGTTTGACGAGCCCACCTCAGCGTTGGACCCCACCATGGTGGGCGAAGTGCTGGCGGTCATCCGCAATCTGGCCCGGGAAGGGCGCACCATGCTGATCGTGACCCATGAAATGAATTTTGCCAGGGAAGTGTCCAACAGGGTGTTCTTCATGAACGACGGCGTGATCGACGAAGAAGGAAGCCCCCAGGACATCTTCGAGCATCCGCAGAAAGCCAGGACCCGTCAGTTCATCCAGCGGCTGAAGGTTTTTGAAACGCAGATGTCTTCCGACGGCGCGAATTATATGGAACTGATTCATCAGGTGGGGCAATTTGCCTATCACCATATGATTGGCCGCAAACTGCTCTATCGCATTCAGGCGGTCTTGGAAGAACTGTGCCTGAACACGCTCGTTCCTCAATTGGAAGCGGGCCGGACGCTGGATCTGTCTTTGGAGTACAACGATGCCGGAAACGGCTCTGTGGATTTGAACGCGCGCTATGCGGGCACGGAAAAAAATCCCCTGGACGCGGCGGACGTGCTTTCCATGGCGATGATCCGCGGCGCTTGCAAGGAAATCACATTTCAATACGAACACGGCGTGAACTGCATTCATGCCAGAATCGCAGGCACATAAAAAATCGCCGGTAACAGTTTGTGTTTCAGCACGTTATGACTTGATCGCAGGAAAATCACGGGTGGCTTTCGTGAATCCCCTCTTTAGATGCCTTGGCTGGGATGTGGACAATGAATGCTGGCCTGTCTATTCTACTATCATGAAGGCGTCCGGGATTTATGAGACAACGCTTCCAGCGCTTATATCATGTGTGGTTATCGTGGCGCTGGGGCTTTCCGCGTCCGTAATTGTCAGGAGCATACGCACCGCAAATACTAACCGACAGCTCACCAACCTGCTCACTTTTGAGGAAGGAACCGCGCCTGAAGCTGAGGCGGCGGCCCCAGCCTTGGAGAATACTATCCCTTTCATCAATGGGGCAGGCACGACGGCGGCCGCTTCTTCTGCTGACGCTTTGAAGCTTTCTTATATGGTCTTGCCGGACGGTTCCGCCATTACAAAAGCGGCAGTCAACGCCACGATGCCCTTGCGCAGTACCACTGGCGACATCCTCCCCAACATGCAAAAGCTCCTGGAAACCAACAGGGATACGGTGGGCTGGCTCTACATCAAAGGCATCCTCAGCCTGCCAGTGGTGTATCGGGACAATGAATACTACCTGACACATGATTTCAACGGATCTCATAATACTTCCGGAACGCTGTTCCTCGACAAGAACCACCCGATCACTGCTGACGCTCAAAACCTTCTGATTTACGGTCATAATATGCGGGATGGCAGTATGTTCGGCCTGTTGACCCATTATCAGCGAGCTGACTATCTGAAAAAACATCCCTTCATCCGTTTCAGCACCCTGTGGGAAGATGAGGAATATGTGATTTTCGCGGTGGTGAACGCTTCCATTGATCCGCAGGACGAGCGGTTCATAAGCTTTTATACCCATCCCTCCTTCTCCAGTGACGAGGAATTTGAGGCGTATGTAAGGCAGTTGAAAGCCATGTCTTGCCGCAAAACCTATATCAATGTGAAATCCGGGGATGCGCTGCTGACCCTCTGTACCTGCGTGGGCAATGATCGGCTGATCGTTGCGGCCAGGAGAATCCGACCCAATGAAAGCAAAGCTACTCTGCAAACGCTCTATTGATGGCGGACAGGCGTAAGATTTTACAGCTCACGCAGCTGCCACCGGATCGTTGCGCTACGTAAGAATACTTGGGAACAAAATGAGACAACATTGTTCCCTTGGATTTTCACCAACCTGTAAGGAAAGGAAGGAGCATCATGGAAAAAAGAAATATAATTGGCAGGATCGCACGGGGGTATTCCGACACCAGCCTGATTCTGCGCATCCTTATCGGGATGGTTGTCGGCGCGGCGCTGGGGCTTCTGGTTCCCACCGCCTCTTTCCTGTCGCTCCCGGGCACCCTGTTTGTCAGCGCGTTGAAGGCCATAGCGCCTGTGCTGGTCTTCGTGCTGGTGATCTCCTCGCTGGCAAACGGACAGACGAAATTCGACCAGCGTTTCGGTTTTGTCATCTTTGAGTATCTGTTCTCTACGTTTTTGGCGGCTATGACGGCGGTTGCGTTCAGCTTCCTGTTTCCTGTCTGCATGGCGCTGAAGGACGCTGCACAGGCGGATACGGTTCCTTCAGGAATCGGGGAAGTGCTTGAAAACCTCCTGGTAGGCATGTTTACTAATCCGATTGGCGCTGTTACCAGCGGAAATTACATCTCCATCCTATTCTGGTCCGTGGTTTTCGGGATCCTGATGAAGAAAGTGGCCGGAAACGGAACCAAAGACCTGTTCACGGATCTCAGTGAAATCCTTTCCCGTACGGTAAAAGGGATCATTAACCTCGCGCCGTTCGGCATCATGGGCCTGATGTTTCAAAGCGTATCCACAACCGGGCTTTCCATTTTCAGAGATTACGGCATGCTGATCCTGCTGCTGGTCGGAACGATGCTGACTGTCGCGCTGGTCATTAACCCGCTGATTGTGTTTGCGATCCTGAGGCGCAATCCTTATCCTCTGATCTTCCGCTGTATCCGGGAGAGCGGGATCACCGCGTTCTTTACCCGCTCTTCCGCCGCGAATATTCCGGTGAATATGCGGCTGTGTGAGCGTCTGGGCCTGGACAAGGATGTGTATTCCGTTTCAATTCCGCTGGGTGCGACGATCAACATGGACGGCGCGGCTGTTGTCATTACAATCATGACGCTGGCGACGGTTCGCACGCTGGGAATCTCGATCGACATCGCCTCGGCGATACTGCTTTCCATACTGAGTACGCTGGCCGCGTGCGGGACATCTGGCGTTGCAGGCGGATCGCTGCTGCTGATTCCGATGGCCTGCTCGCTGTTCGGTATCCCGGCGGACATCGCGATGCAGGTGGTCGGAGTCGGGTTTATCATCAGCGTCATACAGGATTCCATGGAAACGGCCCTGAACTCTTCAGGCGACGTGATCTTCACCGCTACGGCAGAATACCGCCACTGGAAGAAGACAGGCAAGAGCTTGCCGACATTCCTGGGAGGAGACACGAAACTGGACATTTGACAGACCTGAACAGGAGCGAATACGTCAACTACGGCACGGACGCTCAGAAAAAGCTGACGGACGTGAAGCCCGGCCAGTATTTCGGCGAGCTGGCCATCATCGAAGCATGGCCCCGCAGCGGGACAATCGTGGCAGAAGAAGAACTCCGCACGATCGAGCTGACCGGTCATGACCTGGTGAACTATGTAAAAATATCGATCCGCTTTTGAAACGGATGGGAATAGTTCATCGACAATGAAGCTGACGCTATCCGGAACATAATCTGACAAAATGATCCGGAGATAATCTTTGTTATGGGTAATCATCGGGCTGGGCGGGGGGGAAGACATCCTGTCCGGTTCGGCGGTTTTTGCGTAAGAATCAGAGGGAAGATTTGGGGGGCTGTTCCAGGTGCGGGGGCGAGGATTTGCGACAAAATCATTACGATTTTTTTATACTTTCATCGTTCTTTCTTCGCAAAATCGACACGATTTTGGGTGCGCAATATGCAATAATATGGTAAGCGATTCACCCTTTGGGGCGGACGCAGGTTTATTGCGCGGAGAAGCTTTTTCTCAATGACACGAAAGAGGGCTTGACAGCCATGCGGAATAGAACTACGCTCCTTAGAGCAGAGCAGAGCAGAGCAGAGCAGAGCAGAGCAGAGCAGAGGCTAACTGCGCCTTTTTTGCGTCTTGCGGGGCGCATGAAACTGAATACAGCATTCGTGATGGATAACCGTCGGATTCTGACGGGGTAAGTATACCCTGTCAGGTTCGGCGGTTTTTAATATACAAGAATAATCACAAGGAGGACTTCATGCAATGAATAGAATGAGATCAGGAAGCAGGCGGCTGTTCCTCGTCGTGGTGCTGGCCATGGCATTCAGCCTGATGGCCGGGACTGAACTGACAGCGGAGGCGGAAGTTTCAACCAAATACCAGGTGGGCGGAATATTTCTGGATATGAGCGGCACGACGACCGGATCCAGCTGGACATGGAACGGCGGATCAAAAACACTGACCTTCACCGCGGACACGTCCATTTGCACAGAGGGCACCAAAACTTATATCATGGTTCCGGTAGGCCTGCCTGCCAATTCGACAATCATTGTCAATGAGGGTGTGAATGTTGTTTTAAAATCTGACAGGGCGGATGGTATTTATTGTGAAGGTGCTCTGACGATCAAGGGCACCGGCACGCTTTATTGCTATGGATCATACAGCGGACAAAAATTATCGCGCCAGAATACGGGCTACGCTAATGATGATAATGCCGCGGGAAACGGCATCACCTGTAATGGAAAGCTTGAGATAGGCGACAACACCTCAAAAACCGGACCGTATCTTTATGTGTACAACGGTGATGCCGAAGAAAGTGCGCTGTGTGCGTTACTCGGGAAGACAGGTGAGACTGATCCGCAGATTGCGGTGTATGGCGGACAGATTAAGATCATCGCTCCAACCAATAGCGGGAAAATATATTGCAGCAATAGGAACTACTACATGGTTCTGTATAACAATGCGGTATTTGAATATCCTTCCAAGAATTTCCGATTCTTCACGTTGGCTCCCAATAATAATAAAGGAAATTATTACTACGCGACCGATGAAACCTATTACACTGTTGCATATGATATTAATGGCGGAACTGGCTTTGAGAGCCCTCTTCAGAAGCAGGTGAAAAAAGGAGACAACGCTGATCTGACGGTACAAGCCGGCAAGAGCGGCATGAATTTTCTGGGTTGGAATACGGACAGGAATGCTTCTGCCGCTCTCGACAGCTATACTGTTAATGGAAATGTGACTCTACACGCCATCTACGGGCCGCAAACGAACGACGTTACCTTCTATGGGGATATGGAAGGCAATCAGATCATCAAAACGCAGACCGTTCAATCCGGCGCAGCTCTGAATACAATCGAACAGCCCACAGATCCTCCCAAGAGCGGGTATTATTTCGCAGGCTGGACGACTAAAAAGAAGACGAATACCTCAGTGGAATACAATTACAAGCAGGCTGTGCCGGATTCTGATAAGGATGATGAAGCTCGTACAGAATACCCCTGTATTCTAGTTGACTGGAATAGCGGAACGGTCACAGCAGACATGAGTTTTTATCCTGTATTTATCAAGGACAGGTTGAAGGTTAAACTCGTGCCCGGCGGAGATACAAATACTCCGACACATATGGGGATAGGTTCTGATGGAAAGACGCAGAGTACAGAGTTTACTGTCAATATCGATGAACTGATCCACATGAAAGGGTTGTTGGGAACGACCCGCGATGGGTATACATTGGAGGGTTGGTATACCGCAAAGGGTGTAAAGTGGAACCCGAACGGAACAGCAGATGACTCGAGTACCTGGTGGAGAATGACTCCGGAGTATGCCGATAATAATACGCCGGTAAAACATGAAAGTCTTCCCTATAATTTCTATACCGTCACCCTGACCGCCCACTGGACGCCGAGGGAAGTAGATGTTGTGTATAGTTTGAATGACGGTACGGCCAGCACGCAAACTGGGTCAGGCAAAACCAGTTTGGGCAGTACGCTTACATTGCCGGGAGCGCCCACAAAAGAACAATTCAAGTTTACCGGCTGGAAGATCGGAAACGACGCAACGCTGCACTCTGCGGGCGAGACGCTCGTGTTTGACAACTGGAGTCTGGTTGAGGATGGAAAACTGACCGTAACGGCCCAGTATATTGATAATCCCACGCTGTACATCGCCTTTGAAACCAATGGCGGCTCGGCGATTGAGCCGATCAGCGCAACGCAAGGTACGTCTATCGAGATTCCTGCCAATGTAAAGGACGGCACGGCGATCAGCAAGATTGGACATATCTTTGAAGGCTGGTATACGGATTCGGGATTTACATCCAAAGTTACTGACTGGCCGACCCAAATGCCGGCTAATGGCGCGACCTACTATGCCAACTGGACAGTCAGACAGTATACCATCACCTTCAATATGAACGGCGCGACGAGCGACCAGATCAACCTGCCCCCCCAGGATTATGGTACGGCTATAACAGCGCCGGCCGATCCGACCAGAGATCACTATACCTTCGAGGGCTGGAGCCCGGCCCTCCCCGCAAAAATGCCGGCAGACAATCTGACGGTGGAGGCCATCTGGAAGCCGGCTGAATACACTATGACGTTTAAGCAATCTGAGGGCCAAGAGACCTGGACAACAGAAACGGGTAATTATGGCGACCTGGTGATACCACCTAACGTAACTGAAAGGGATGGTCTAACCTTTGTCGGCTGGAGCGTCAGCAGCCCGATCTATATGCCTGGCAATAATGATACTGTAGTCACTGCAAAGTGGAAACCGAATCCTGTTGCATCGAACGAAACCGTATCCGGCAAGCATGACGGCAAGATCACCGGCGTGAGCAATGACATGGTGTATAGCGTAGACGGCGGCAAAACGTGGGAGGAGATTGCGGGTACAGAACTGACTAACCTTAACTCGGGCACTTATTGGATCAAGTACAAGGATTCTTCGAATAATCCGTTCCATTCCGATGTGGTGTCTACGGTGACGGTCGAATGCGGAGACATGCTCGAGGTGTCCTTCGAGGACGAATACACTGTGCTTGCAACCTACCAGGTCAATTACAATGACTTTGTTCCGAATCTGGGCGATCAGTTTAGAGACAAATGCCGATTCCTGGGCTGGCACAATGGCGATAAACTATGGGATTTTACGCATGACCGCGTTGAACATAATATGATTCTTAAAGCCACATGGCAGGAAATCACATCTCCGGTGATCACCAATCAGCCTGGCAGTCTTTCTTGGTCTTACGGCGATGCACCGGCTAATAGAACGCTTTCCGTAGATGTGGAAGCTGTTGGTGCCGATGAAAAAATTAAGTATCAATGGTATCAAGTAGAATCTGAAATAGAAACAGCCATCAGCGATGCCACGGAAAAAAGCTATATGCTGCCGGAGATGGACGCGGGAAAATATGAATATTACTGTATTGTGACAAAAGTAGTTGGAAATGGCAGCTACAGCGTCACCTCAGCCACAGCGACTGTAACGGTTAATCCGGTGAATGCAGTTGCAGCCACTGTCACAGCGAATAACCGCACCTACGACCTGACGACTCGGCCGCTTGTGAAGGTGGATAATTCAACGCTGGTGGGCGGTACGATGAACTATGCCATCGGCACAAATGCAACCACCGCACCCGATGACTCGGCCTTTACCCCTACAGTCCCCACCGCCACCAACGCGGGAACCTATTATGTCTGGTATAAGGCGGTCGGCGACGCGAACCATAACGACAGCGAACCGAAGGCCGTTACCGTTGTGATTGCCGCGCCGAATACATACATTGTCACCGTCACCAACGACGGGAACGGCACCGGCACAGCGGACCCCGCTTCCGGCGTGGAAGGAACCGAAGTCACCCTCACCGCCACCCCCGCTACCGGCTACAAGTTCAAGGAATGGCAGGTGGTGTCCGGCGGCGTGACCATCACAGAAAACAAGTTCAAGATCGGTACGGCCAATGTGGAAGTCAAGGCGGTGTTTGAAGCCCAGCCCGCCGGTTCCGAAACCGGCAACACGGAAACCAAACCCGGCGCGCCCGTCCTTGGAGCCACCAACATGGACGAAGTGGTCAAAAGCGTTGTGGATGCCATCAAGAGCGGCAAGCTGACGGGCGTGAAAGACGAAGTGAAGCAGGCCCTCAGCCAGCCCGGCGCGATCGTGACCCTGACCCTGGTGAGCACGCCCCTGGCCGATAACGAGATACCCGCCCAGGACAAGAACGCCTTGGATCGGGTCATGCAGAACTCCGGGTATGACGGCTATGCGGCCTTCGACCTGAGCCTGCTGCTGACCGTCAAAGATCCGACGACGGGCGAAACGGTCACCGAGTATATCCATACCAGCAGCAAGGAAGTGACGTTCACCCTGAACGTCCCGGACAACCTGAAAAAGGTGGGACGCACCTTCTTCCTGCTGCATACCGCGAACGGGACTACGAATGTCGTTGACTCCGCGCAGAACCCCGGCCCGCTGTCAGGGTCAAGCACCGATTTCTCCACCTACGCCATCGCCTATAAGGACGCGGTCGCTGCCGAACGGTTCACGTTCAAGAAGGTCTGGACGGGTGGCAGGGAAGATGAGATCAATTTCAAGGTCTATTATCCCGACGGAAAAGCCTATGACGGCAAAGTGAACAAGGACAAAGTCACCGGCAAAAAGACCAAGGAATGGACCTTCGACCTGGGTGAGCTGCCCGTGGGCTGCTATGTGGTGGAAGAACCCGTGGCCGGGTACACGTCCCGCTGCATGAACGTGGGCGAACACGCCGCCGACCGGGATCGCTGCTATAACGGCGGCACTATCATGAATATGAAGGTGCCTAAGACTGGCGATACCGCCGATTTCGCCCTCTGGATCGGAATGCTGGCGGTTGGCCTGGCGGGCATCGCCACAATATTGGTCATCGGCAAGCGCGGGAAAGCGCGTAAATAATAAAGCAATGAAATAACAATCCCCTCCTTTTATGGCTTTCTCGGAAGGAGGTCTGGGGGGAACCGCTCTTTGGCCTTCAAAGAGCGGTTCCTCCCAGAAGGCCCTGTCCGCTTTGACAGACAGGGCCTGGTTTTCTGTAAGGGGGTATTACAATGCAGGGCGGACAATGGAAAGGACGCAGGCGGCGGAAAACCCGCTTCCGGCGGTTTCGCTGGGAACGGCTGGCGCTGGCCGTCGCTTGTGTTGGCATGATCGTGTTTGCACTGGTGGAAATCATCGGCTATGGGAAGGATTATTTTTCCGCCCGCCGCACCGCCGATACCCTGCGTCAGGTGTACCAGACCGAACCCCCCGCGCCGGAGATCACCGCCGCGCCTGTTTCTCCACCGCCTGCCACCGCCGTGCCTGTCCTTCCCGAAGCCACCGCCGCCCCTGCCGTGGCCTTGGAGCCGGTTCCCTATCCCGATAACCCGTCAGCACAAATCAGCAAACGTTTCAAAGCCCTGCGGAAAGAAAACAAAGACATTGTCGGCTGGCTGACCCTGGGAACCTTGCTGGACGAGGCCGTGGTGCAGCGGGACGAAGAATACTACATGAATCACGACGCCCTGGGGAAGAAAAACGTCAACGGGGCCATCTTCCTGGATTCCGGCATTTCCCTGAAAACCCGCCCCTACGCCTTGATTCTCTACGGCCATAACATGAAAACCGGAGCCATGTTCGGGTGTCTGCGCAACTACGAAAACCTTTCTTATTACCACAGCGAACCGTTCATTACTTTCGATACCATGTACGAAAGCGGGCGGTATGTCATCTTCGCCGTGGGAAAAGTCAACACCATGGAACGGGTCAGGAATTACGTCGATCTCTTTGCCCTCCGGCTTCTTCATCTCCAGGAGCGGCAAAACGCCATTGACGAACTGATCAAAGCCTCCGTCCATTCCTGTTCTGTCGACGTGCGGCCCGACGACCAGCTGCTCGTTCTGGTCACCTGCGTGGAAAACGAGAACGAACGCAGGGTGGTCGCCGCCCGCCGTATCCGGGACGGGGAAAACGAAGCCGAACTGAAAAAGGCCGTGGAGAGAAGCTGGAAAAAGCCTTGACTCGCAGAAAAAACAATCAGGTGATTTTCGTCGTTCGTTGAGCTGAAGGATGACAGAAATTCGTCCGCTCATTCGCACAAGGAATAAACGCCTTGTGCTATTTTTATTTTTGGAATCCCCTTGACAACTAATTCGCCATGATACAATTCATGGCGGGCGTTGGTGTCGCCATCATCGGCCTGACGCTTGTTCCCCTGCTCAACAATCTGTTTACTGTCACCTGATAACAACCGAAAATCGTTATCCGGCCCCCGCCTCGGCGGGGGCCTTTGCGTAAGGAGGAGGTGAACTTTTGGACTTCCTGTTAAACAAAATCGTGGAGTGGATCAAGGACATTCTGGTGGGCGGCATCATGGATAACCTGAACGGCCTGTTCGACGGTATCAACGGCCAGGTGGCCGGGATCGCGGGCACGGTAGGCGCGACGCCCCAAAGCTGGAACAGCAGTGTGTTCAACATGATTAAGGGGCTGTCGGATAACATCATCGTCCCTGTCGCCGGGATCGTGCTCACCGCTGTCATGTGCTATGAACTGATCCAGATGGTCATTGACCGGAACAGCCTGCACGATTTTGAAACCTTCGTCTTTTTCAAGTGGGTCGTGAAGGCCGCTGTCAGCGTACTGGTTGTTTCCCACACCTGGGACATCATCATGGGCATCTTCGACGTGGCCCAGCATGTGGTGTCCGGGGCGGCGGGCAGTATCATCACCGGCACGGACATGGATTTATCTGGCGTGGTCAGCGGCATGGAATCCGCCCTGCGCGCCATGGAACTCGGCCCGCTGTTTACCCTGTGGTCGCAGACGGCCATCATCAGCATCATTTCCTGGGCCATGACTATCTGCATTTTTGTGGTGATCTATGGCCGCATGATCGAAATCTACCTGGTCACGTCCATCGCACCGATCCCCCTGGCGACGATGGCGAATAAGGAATGGGGACAGATGGGCCAGAATTACCTGCGGACACTGCTGGCCCTGGGCTTCCAGGCGTTCCTCATTATGCAGTCTCACGAGAGATGCTCCGTGGTGGAAGTCATGGGTCGCAATGCAGGTTTCCTGGCCCTGTATGTGGGCACCGCTGTCGGCGCCACCGCCGTGCTGGTGCCGGAGCACGCTGAGAACTTTGAAACCAACGTGATCGAACGTATCCGCGGCGCAAAGCTGGCCGGGTACACCCACTTTATGGTGGTTGTGGCCGAAGGCACGGGCCATGCCACAGAAGTCGGCCAGAAGATTCAGGAAGCCCTGGGCATCAAGCCCACCATCACCGTCATCGGCCACATCCAGCGCGGCGGCGCGCCCACTGGGCGTGACCGCGAAACCGCCACACGCATGGGCTATCATGCGGTCATGGCTTTTGCTGAAGGCCGAGGCAACTGCATCATTTGCACGCAGGAAGGAGGTATTGTGGAAATACCCATCGAAGAAGCGCTCAAAATGGAAAAGCACTTACAGATGGATCGCTATAAGATCATGGAAATCATGCAGTTTGGCGGCAGCCATGACAATGAATGACGCCTCGAAATCAGGTAGGGTGAAAGCCCTCGTGGGTTTGAATCCCACCGCTTCCGCTGAAATGAAAGGCTCCCCCTTGTGGGGAGTTTTTCATTATTGTTGTTTTTCTTGTTTTATCCCTGCAGTTTTGATATAATAAACATAGAAAGCACAGGTTCAGTGTATAATTGTCGATTTGATACGTCGATCAATCTTTCCTGTGAAAAAAGGAGTTCCCATGAGAAAAAACGGCTGTGTGGCACTCGGAAATACGGACATGTACTATGCCGCCTTTGGCGAAGGGCAAAAGAAGCTGGTGGTTCTGCCGGGGCTGTCGGACGGGCTGGCCACCGTGAAGGGAAAGGCGTGGATTCTGGCGTCGCCCTACAGGAAATTCTTTCAGGACTATACCGTGTATATGTTCAGCCGGAAGAACGAGATGCCGGAAGGGTATACGATCCAGGACATGGCAAACGACCAGGCGCAGGCTATGGGGTGCCTGGGTATTGATCGGGCGTATGTGCTGGGCGTATCCCAGGGCGGCATGATCGCGCAGTGCCTGGCCATCGACCATCCGGAAATGGTGGCGGGGCTGATCCTGGCGGTCACGGCCCCCAATGCCAACGCCGTGGCGCTGGCCGCGGTGTCCGGCTGGATCGGCATGGCGAAGCGCGGGGATCATACGGCGCTGATGGTGGATACCGCCGAAAAGACGTACTCGGAAGCGTCCCTTCGGAAGAGCCGGAAGTTCTTCCCGCTGATCGCCCGGTTCACCAAGCCCAGGGATTATGACCGGTTCCTGAAAAACGCCAACGCCATTCTGGGGTTCGACGCGCGGGAAGAACTGGCAAAAATCGCCTGCCCCACGCTCATCCTGGCCGGCAGTGACGATCATATCGTGGGAAACGACGCCGCCCATGAACTGCACGTCGGGATCTCCGGGAGCGACCTGCATGTTTACGAGGGCCTCGGCCACGGCGCGTATGAAGAAGCGAAGGATTTTTACGACCGGGTGCTGGATTTCTGCAATCAGCATTGATGCTTAAAAATCTGCCGCTTTCACCGGCTGCGGATAAGCGCAATAGCTTTCATCGGAATGAACGGACGGCAAACCCTGCTGATCCTTTTGGCGTGCGTCCTTCTTTGCCTGCTTTTCACGGATTTCCTGCGACAGTCTCTTCGGCGGCGGCATTTTCAGGAACGGCCTTCGTCGCCGGTTTCCGGGTCGTGCGGATCAGGATGATGGCTGTTAAAGAACTCGACAATATGGAAGCCGCATGAACGATCTGATATTGGTTCCTCTCCAAGAGCATTGATCCGGATTGTTTAAAGCTTGAACAGCACCTTGAGCGTGTTCCAGTAATAGTAGGGCACCAGCAGGTCGGAGTGATAGAATTCGGAAATACCGAAGAAGATATTGTTCTTTTGGGGATCGGAGCCGTAGGAGAAACCGGGCGCTTTGACGAGGGCCTTCATCTGGTCGTTCATCCGCTTGACGTCCTTTTCGGGGTCTCCGTTGGTGGCGTAGATGAAGAACGGCAGCTCGGGCTTCCGGCTGATCTGATAGCTCACATAGTCGATCACTTCTTCGTCCGTCAGTTCATAGTGCAAGCCCCGTCCCGTTGTGGTCATGCAGCTCATGGGCGCAAACCAGCGGAAGAATTCAAAGGCGTTGTGGATCATATTCCAGGTGCTGTCCGCGCCGCGGGAATAGCCGGAGAAGGCGCGGTGGTCGCGGGTGGCCTTGATGCCCTCTTTGCTGGCGTCCGTCAGGTAGGTGTTGAACCGGGTTTCCACGGCGGGGATGATGCTTTCCACCACCTCGCGGTAGAAGTTCGGCGGATTGCCGGACATGCCGTTATCGCCGGCCGGAGCGAAACCGGTCTTTTTCCGCACCTCCGCGTCCCGGGCCGGGTCGAAGTAATAGGTGGTGCAGACGATGATGCAGGGGTCGATCTCGCCGCTGTCAAACAGGTTGTCAAAGCGCTTGATGGTTTCGGGGGTATTGAACAGCTCGGGGTCGCAGGTATTGCCGTGCTGATAATAGAGCACGTTGTATTTCCGGCTTTTATCGTTTTCGTCATAGCAATAGGGAAGGTAAACGTTGCAATACTTGGGATACGTGACGCCGTATTCATAGACGTCGGTGGTGTAATCCACGCGGATCATGCGGCCTTTTTTCGCCGGCTCCGCTTCCTCGATGGCGGGGTTCAGTTCAAAGACGGTCTCAAAATCAATGATCTCACCGGGCTTTTTGACGATGGTTTTCCTTTCACTCATGGCTGTGCTCTCCTTTCTTTTTTCACGATGAATCATCAGGCTCTTTTTTATCAATGTCATGGTTTTATGAGTTCATTGTAAAAGCTTAAAAGCTTGGTCAAACAATTCCTCATTCCGTCTCTATCCCTCCAACAGGTTCAGGCTTCACAGTCATTATAGCATTTTCTGGGGATTGGGACAAGCCGGATTTCGTTCCATAGCAAGTCGAAAATGCTTCCATGAAAAGAAACTGCCCCCTCATGGAAGCAGTTCCTTTGAAATTTAGAAAACCGAGTATGCAATTTTATAGATCTTATTTCACGATCTTTCTGGCAAGCCACACAACCAGGCAGGAACCCCCGATAGCGAGAAGGATGCTGGAGATCCAGCCCCCGCCGCCTATCCCGAGCAGGTTTCCCAGGAATCCGCCGACGAGACCGCCCACAATGCCCAGCAGCGCATTCTGGAAAAAGCCTTTGGGGCTGCCATGCATGATGCTGTTGGCAATCGCGCCGGACAGCGCCCCGATCACCAGTGAAGCTAACAGATGAAGCAGCATGTCATTTCACTCCTTACTTCTCGAAATGTATTTTCAGCAGTCTGGCAAACGCCTTTCCACGCTTGCATAATCAACGTACAGACGGCTGTGTTATTCCACCTGGGCTTCGTTGTTCCCCACATGAATTTCGATGGCGGAAGCGGCCTTGTTCTGGGCCTTGTCCATGACCTGGTTCACGCTGGTGTTGATGTCCGGGCCGCGGAAAGAATACCGGGTACCCAGGAACAGACCCAGGAACA
>CADBCX010000035.1 GCA_902793245.1 uncultured Eubacteriales bacterium
ATGCAAATAATGACGCAGATTTCCTTCCAAGAAGAAAAGCCGCCCGCGCTATTCCCCGGCCAGGGCGGGCAGCACCCAGGCCCAGTCCATATCGCTGCCATAATAGAAGCTGGGATAGCAGGGCTGGTTATAGCAGTTGTTCTGCCAGGCTACGCGCACGCGGTACTGGGGGTCATGGAGCAGGGTAAACAGCTTGTGAATGGTAATGTCCGTGTTCGTGTAAATGCGAATAGCGGAGCTGTCGGCGGTACGCAGCAGGATTTCTTCCCGGAAATCGCCGAAAATGTCCGCCACCAGACAGGGATTGCCCTTGGTGCCGTTGTTGGTTTTCGTGTTTTCGGGAGCCAGCATCACGCCGTGGGCGTTGTCCACGATGCAGCCGTTCTGCTCCTGGGTGAGGTAGTCCGCGCCGTCGGTGATCTGGGTGCTCATGTCCGCCGCCCAGCGGATGCTGAAATTGGTGCCCAGCAGGGGGACGTCCAGCCTGTTGCCGTGGCAGTCAAGCATTTCCTTCACCCAGCATTGCAAGCCGCGCACGCCGGGAACCACGCTGCCCACCATGCAGCGGCCCAGGTCGGTGTCGGCAGGCTCGCCGAAAAAGACTTCGCCCGTTTCCGCGTCCCGCAGCGCAAAGCCCCAGGGCGCGGCCTTCGCGCCCTCGAACACATTGAAAATCTGCAATCCCGGCCGGTCGGGGTCGATGACGCCGCAGTGCATGGCGTCGCCATGGCCGAACTTCGCCATGGAGCCGTCGGACATTTTGCCATAGCTGGAATAGAGCAAGCTGCCGTCCTGGTCGATCACCGCCGCGCCGTAGACGATCTCCTGGAAGCCGTCGCCGTCCACGTCGGCAATGGCCATGCTGTGGTTACCCTGCCCGGCAAACAGGCCGTGGGTGGGGCTGGCGCCCTGGCCCGCGTGGGGATTGTCGTTAAAGGGGTTCGACATGGGCACATGGCCGGAGTCGGCGGTGAAGCGGCGGATGAAATGCCCATCCCGGAAGTCGTAAGCGGTGACGGTGGTGCGGGTATAATAGCCCCGCCCGATGATCACGGAGGGATGCTCCCCATCCAGGTAGGCCACGGCAGACAGGAACCGATCCACCCGGTTGCAGGGCTCGATGCGTGCCATGGCGTAGTCGCCCCACAGCAGGCCGTCGTCCTCCCGGGGCACGGGGAAGGGAACGGTTTCCAGCTCCTGCCCGTCGCCTGAAAACATGGTCAGGTATTCGGGGCCGGAGTAAATGAAGCCCTCGAACTGCTCCAGATGATTCTTACCACTGCGGGAGGGGGCGTAGACCTGAATGAAGTAATCCGCCAGCGCTTCCGCGCCCTCGCGGCAAAGCGGATAGTCATACTTTTTCGGCACGCCGAAGCAGGCTTCCAGCGTGTCCGGCCAATGGCCGCTTTTCACTTCGGGATGCTCCCGCCAGGCTTCAAACACGTCCGCCATATGGTTCCGGTAGTCCGCGGCGGAGCAGACGTAATCATCCGTGTTCTGAACGCCCTTTTCCACATCACCGGGTGGCAGCGTAATAAAGCGCTCGCTTTTCACCGTGCCATTGGGATTGTATACCGTCATCTTCGTTCCCGGCGCGGTTTTTACGCACATTTCCGCCTTGCCGTCGCCGTCGAAGTCGTACACCATGAACTGGGTATAGTGGGCCCCGGCGCGAATGTTCGGCCCCATGTCCAGCCGCCAGAGCAGGCGTCCGTCCAGCTTATAGCAGTCAATGAGGCAATTCCCCGTATAGCCCCGGTGGGATACGTCGTGGGAATTGGAGGGATCCCATTTGACATAGTATTCCAGTTCGCCGTCCCCGTCCGCGTCACCCACGGACATGTCGTTGGCGCTGTACGTGAAGGGTTCACCATTTGGGTGCATCGCGCCGGGCCGGGTCACGCCGTCAGCCGGTTTTTGCAGGGGAATCTCCAGATAAGGCTTCTCCCACGGGCGAACGGGCGCGCACTTTTCGCCTTCTCTGCCGTTGCGCACCGGGGCCACCTGGTATTCCGCGTCGGGATGCCCGTTCCAGTCCAGATAGTTGGTGCTCTCCGTGACGCGGGCGATGGGACGCCCGTCCCGGTAGACGGCGAAGTCCGCGCCGGTAAGGCCGGTATCGCAGTATCCGTCCGCCTCGTCCCGGAACAGCCGCCAGGACAGGAATACCCCGTCCCGCTGCGGCACAGCGATCAGGCCCCGGTTCAGCTTTTCCAGCTGGGGCCGGAGCACTTTTTTGACCGGCGTTTTCAGGATCTCGCTTTTCCCGATTACGCCGTTTTGGGACACCGCTTCCACATAGAAATAATGGGGGAGATGGGTGGCTTTGTTCAGGCGGTACTGGCAGGCGCCGGTTTCCGCCACGCGCTTGTATACCATGCTTTCGGTATTCCTGTCCGCCCAGTAAACCCGGTAGGATTCAGCGCCGGGCACCGGCTCCCAGCCGACCAGCACGGAATCGTCCGCCAGTTCCAATACTTTCATCTTCATAGGCTGTGTTTCACCCCCGTCTTCATCACAGCACGACGGCGGAAACCACGCCGGGCATCTGCTGAATCAGCCGCAGCAGGGTTTTGCTGTCCGTGTTTCCGCGCATTTCCACCTCGGCGGTATATTTCGGCAAGTCTGTGCCCGCGCTGTCCATGGTATGGATGCGCAGGTTGGTGATTGCCATGCGGTGGTTCTTGCACAGGCGCAGCACGTCGTCCAGGTAGGTTTTTTCGCGGTAGCTCAGCTCCACTGTGTACTCGGGATGATGATGGATTCTGGAGTTCAGCAGGGAAAGCAGGCTTTCGGTCATCAGCACCATCGCTGCACCCAGGAGGCCCAGTTCATAGTATCCGCTGCCGATGGCCAGGCCGACAATACCGGTCGTCCACAGCCCGGCGGCGGTGGTGAGGCCCTTCACCGTCATTTTTTTGGTCACGACGATGGTGCCCGCGCCAATGAAGCCCAGGCCGGAAATCACTTGACTGCTGATGCGCGAAACATCGGAAGGCAGATTCGCTTCCAGATACAGATACACCCCCGTCAGGGAAGCCACCGTGGAGCCCAGGCACACCAGCATATGGGTGCGGAAGCCCGCGGGCCGGTTTTTGGCTGAACGGTCCAATCCCACCGCCGCGCCGCAAACGCAGGCAATCACAATACGCACAAACACGGAAAGAAAATCGACCCCGCGCAAACCGTCAAAAACTGAAAGCATCGGTCTGCACCCCCTTACGAAATCAGTTCCTGCACGGAGCGCACGCAGGAAAGCTCCGCCAGGGAAGAAAGAATGCCGGAGTGGGAATGGTTTTCCCTGCTCATTTGCAGCACGAAAATGGCGGAGGGAGGCTTGGCCGCCTTTTGCTCAGTCTGCTCGATATCAATGTCATAGATGTGGACATGCTGCTCGTTCAGCAGTTCGGTGATCACGCTGATGTTTTCCGGCGAATCAAATTCCACATACAGCGTGATGTTCCGCAGGTGGCGCTTGAACGCTCCTTCCAGCGGAGACAGCAGGTTCAGCACCAGGCCGACCACAAGGACGGACAGAAGCACCACCTCATAAAACCCGACGCCCGCCGCGACGCCCATACAGACGGCGGCGAACAGACCGGTGGCCGTGGTCACGCCGTTCACCTGCTGGTGGGCTTCCTTCACGATGATGCCCGCGCCTAAAAAGCCGATGCCCGTCATGGCCTGGGCCGCCATGCGGGAAGCGTCGAATTTTTCGCCCACGCGGGCGGCGGTTTCCGCCCAGGGGCCTTTCAGCATTTGGTATAAATACAGCGAGATCATGGCGCACATGGCCGCGCCGACGCTGATGAGCATATAAGTACGAAAGCCCGCCGAACGGCCCCGCCTGGTACGGCCCAGGCCCAGCACGCCGCCCACCGCCATGGCAAGCAGCAGACGAAGCGCCATCGAACAGAAGCTGAATTGCCGGAAAAAAGCAACAAGATCCTGCATCAAGCTCCACCTCTCATATATACAGCATCACAAGCAACAATAATATACCAAAAAAACGGTAAAGAATCAATGGGAAATGACGATTTCTTACCGATTTATACACAAAAAGAAATCAAAAATGCGTTACTGTTTTTCGTTGATCTTTTCCAGCAGCTCGTCAAACTTCATTTCCTGCATCATCCGGGCGTTGTCGATGCCGCGGGACAGGTCTCGGCGGCAGATGGGCGCGTAATCGCAGTGGTCGCACGCGCCGTTCCGCCGTTTATCGCACAGGGGCTTGGCCGCAATTTCCCCGTTATAAATCCGTTCCGCCCATTGCTTCGCCATACTGCCCGCGTGATCGATCAGGGCTTTCATATCTTCGAGAGTCGCCAGCATGGCGCGCTTGTCAAATTCTCCCTTGGCGGTCAGCACCTTGGGCAGGGTCAGCGGCGGCTCGCCGTCGTCCATCTTTTTCAGGATGGCGACATCCTTGAGCGCCACCCCGCGCAGGCAAAGAACCCGGGCAAGGGCGTCCTCGATCTGCTCGGTTTCTTCTTCGCTGGGCAGCAGTGGGTCGGCCACCCGCATATAAAACGCGCCGGCGGGCTCCGATTCTTCTTCCCAGGTCAGCGCGGCCTGGAGATACAGCAGCAATTGCAGTTGCGCGCCCCAAAAGATTTTCGCCGGGCTCAGCTTTTCCGAACCGGATTTATAATCAACGACCCGCAGGAATACGCCTTCATCTCCGGCATAGCGGTCAATGCGGTCGATCTTTCCCCGCACAAACACCTTGCTTCCATCCCGCAAGGTCAGTTCGATGGGCGGAATCCCGCCGGGATAGCCGAATTTCACTTCCGCGCCCTCGGGGGTAAACGCGCTTTGTTTGGCTCCTTTGGTGAATGTCCAGGCGACGCGGCACAGAACCCGTTTATACTTTTCCCCGAGTGACCGCATCCGGGAGCTTTCGCCCATCACGCCGGCCAGCAAATCCCGGAACAGCGGTTCGGCGGCTTTTTCCACCACCGCATTGCAGGTTTTTTTATTGATTTTCGGCCAGTTCGGTATGGTCGGCAGCAGGCGTGTAAACCCTTCCAGCGCGCTGTGATAGAAATTTCCCGCATCGATCGGGGTCAAAGCCCACTCTTTCCTGGGTTTTGGAGAGAGCCCCTGCTCCACAAAATGTTTATAAGGGCAGACCGCAAAGCTTTCCAGCCGGCTGACGGACATAACCCGTTCCATAAAAAGCGAATGCGCCACTTCCCGGGGGAGCGGGGGCGCGTCCTCCGGAGGCTGGAAGGACTTCAAAAGCGCCTGGGCCTGATCTTTGGTTTCCGGTGCGGCGCTCAGGTATTTCCAGGCTTGCAGCCATTCGCCGACGAGCGGGCCATCCTGCATTTTGAGCCCCAGCGCGTCAAAAGCCGGGGAAGGCGCCAAAGGCAGTTCCGCGGCAATTCGCTGGCTGACGCTGCCCTCCTCCACCAGCCCGGGGAAGATGGCACGGATATGCGAAAGGCGGGGAAAAGGACGCAGGGCGCTGCCGTCCTGGTTCGCGAGCGAACGGGTGAGATACAGCTTTTCCGTGGGGGCAGAGATGGTTTTCCATACGTCCAGCTGGGATAGGGCATCCTGGCCTTCGTCGTCGATGGACAAATAGGCGTGCAGGCTGTCCTGCGCCTCCTCCTGTTCCTTTTCTGTCAGCAGGCCCGCGCCCCGGGCGGAAAGGAGGCTGTCCGTCATGTTCATCAGGAACAGCGCCTTGGGACGGCTCAGGGGCAGGTTGCCAATCATGCCGCAAATCACAGTATCCGCCGCGGGAGGAAGCGCCGAAAGCTCGCACGCCTCCAGCCCGGCTTCGAGCCAGGCCGCAAGCTGCCGGGGCGACACGCGCACGCCGCCCAAAAGAGCTTCGGCCTGGGAAAGCGGCTGCATCATCGCTTCCCATAATTGCTGAATCTGCATGGCCTCCGCGGGCATATTCCGGGACGATAACGCTTCCTGGCTTTCCTGCAGGCGTTCATAGATTTGGGCTGTATCCAGGTATTCATAGACGGCACGCAAAGCCTGGCTGGAATCCTGCGCCGCTTTCATTGCTTCGCGCAGGGTATGCAGCGGCGTGATCAGGCTGGTTCTTGCGTGCTCCAGCGCGGCGCACTCCTGCCCGCTTCCCCGGTTGAAGGGATTCAGCCAAAGCTTTCCGCGGATGCCGTAGGATTGAATATAGTTTTCCATCTGCCAGGCTTCTTCTTCCGATACAGGCGCGTAGCCGGATTTTATCACCTCCAGCATGGTTTCCACGGAGTATCCTTCGGCTACCGCGCGCAGGGAAGACAGCAGAAACCGGGAAGCCCCATGGGTGACGGCGGGCATTTTCCTGGCGATATAGCAGGGAATGCGATAAGAAGCAAGCACGGTGGAAAGCACGCCGCTGAATTTTTGATCGCCCATTACGGCTACCATATCGCCGAACGCCATGCCCTGCTCATGCAGCAGCACCATCTCCTGCGCCGCGAAATGCGCTTCAAAATACGGGCTTGGCGCGGCATACAGGCGGAGGGCGGAAGGAATGGCCGGGTAAGGGGCGGGGGAGGACTGCAAATACTGCATGGACAGATGGGTGAGCTCCTTCGCCCTGCCCGTTTCGCTGAAAGGAAGCTGAATACTTTCAAAAGGCAATTTCGCGTCTTCCGCCGCTTTCCACAGGCGGATGACGCCTTGACGCACGGGAGAAAACAGATCTTCCTGCCCCATAATCACCAGCGCTTCCACCTGTTCGGTCAGGCGCGCCATGGTCACAAGCAAACGGATCATCTGCCCGGTGAGCGAGTCAAAGCCATACACCGCGACTCTTGCGCCGCTGACAATGCCGCTGTCGGAAAGCCGCTGCAGCATGGAATCCACCACATCCTCGCCATCCACAAACTGGCCGGCAAGCTGCTGGGAATACGCGCCGTAAAGCAAAGCCAAATCTCTGAATTTATCTTTGCTTGCGCTGTCCGGCAGGGATTCGGCATAGTCGGAAAGCGCTTCCGGCGTAACGCCTGCCTGTTTGCATTCCGCGATGATTGCGGCGATGCGGTTGATAAATCCCTGCTTATCCGTGGCGCTTTCATAGTAGCACAGTTGTTTTCTGCACAGCATGAAAGCGCGGGCAAGAGCGAATTGTTTTCCGCGCTGGTCGATGCGCACCTGACCGTCCGATCCGGCGAGGGCGAAAACGCGCTCCGTCAGTCGGGAGGGAGAAAGCACCTCCAGATCGAAAAAACCCTTTGCCTGAAGGCCTTCCATCAGATCCCGCTCCGTTTGCAGCGTATACTGCTCCGGCACGATCACGATCATTTTTCCGCCGTGACCGGCTGCTTGGAGCAAATACCGCCGCAGCGTTTCCTGGTTGCCGCCCAACACTCTGAGCACGGTGTCCCACCTCAGTTCATCGCAATATTGTCCAGCACGCTGGCAAACGCCTTTTGCGCGCTCTCTTTCAGCCGCGCCCATTCCGTTTCGTATCCGGGAGATCGAATCCATTTGAGGCACTGGCTGGACTCTTCCAATAGCTGTACGTCCGCCCCAAGCGCCATGCCGGGAATGAACGTGTCCCCGTGCTGGCGCGTGCCCAGGAAGTCGCCGGGCCCGCGCAGCTCCAAATCCTTCTGGGCGATTTTGAAACCGTCGTTGGTTTCACACAGCGTTTTTAACCGTTCGTTCGGCGCGGCCATCAGAAAGCACCAGCTTTCCTTCGCTCCCCGCCCCACCCTGCCGCGCAGCTGGTGCAGCTGGCTCAGGCCGAAACGGTCGGCGTTTTCGATCACCATCACCGTGGCGTTAGGCACGTTCACGCCTACTTCGATCACCGTCGTGGATACAAGCACATCCAGTTCGCCGGAAGAAAACCTGCGAATGGTTTCTTCTTTTTCAGCGGCGTCCTGTTCGCCGTAGGTGAGGCCGATCCGTAAATCGCTGAGAGGACCGTTGCACAGTTCAGCATAGGTTTCCTGCGCGCTGCGGGCGTCGATCTGTTCGCTTTCCTCCACCAGCGGACAGACGATGTAGGTCTGCCTGCCTTCGGCCGCCTCCTTGATAATAAATGAATATAATCCGTCCCGTTTATCCTCCGGCACCATGCGGGTTTTCACCGGCGTGCGTCCGGGCGGTAGCTCGTCCACGATGGATAAGTCCAAATCCCCATAGAGCACCAAAGCCAGCGTGCGGGGAATCGGCGTGGCGGAAAGCACCAGCTCGTTGGGCGCTTCTTCAACGGATGCCGCTTTTTTGCTGAGCATGCGCCGCTGCCGCACGCCGAAGCGGTGCTGTTCGTCCGTGATCACCAGCCCCAGGTTTTTGTATTCAACCCCTTCGGAGATCAGCGCATGGGTGCCGATCACCGCCATCCATTCCCCGGAAGCGATTTTCTCCAGGGCTTCCCGCCTTTCTTTTGCTCTCATGCCGCCGACCAGCAGCCCGCATCCAATGCCCAGCGGTTCCAGCATCGCCCTGGCGCTTTCCAGATGCTGCCGGGCCAGGATCTCCGTGGGCGCCATCAGCGCCGACTGATACCCTGACTGCGCGGTCAGCGCGATTGCGCCAAAGGCCAAAGCTGTTTTTCCGCAGCCCACGTCGCCCTGAACCATGCGGCCCATGGCCTGGCTGCTATTCAGATCGTTCGCGATTTCGGCCAGCACCCTTTTCTGCGCGTTCGTCGGCGGGAAGGGGAGAGATGCCCAGTAAGCATCGCACGCAGTATCGGGCGCCTGAATTGCAATCCCTTTTGCCCGTTCTCCGCGCAGGGAAGCGGCCGCGGCCTGATATAACAGCATGCTCTCAAAAGCAATGCGGCGAAGGGCAATGGCCAGGTTATCCCGCGTTTCCGGGAAATGCGCCTGGCGCAAAGCAAAATTTCGTTCACATAAGCGATATTTTATCCGAATGATTTCAGGCAGCGTTTCGGGGCAGCAGTCTTCCAGCTGCGTCAGCGCCTGGCGAATCAACTCCCGCATCGTTTTGGGCGGAATACCGGCCAGCGCTTTGTAAACGGGCAGTATGCCCCGTTCTTTCACAATGACCGGGCTGGCCATGCGGATCCGGCCCTGCTTGTCCCGGTCAACCCGCCCGTAAAGCGTCAGTAAATCCTCTGGATGAATCGCGTTTTGCAGCCATGGCTGGTTATACCAAATAATCGGCATTCCGCCCGTTTCGTCGCAAAGCCTCAGCGTCACAGACGTCAGCCCGTGAAACCGGCTGAGCCGGGGAGCCGCTTTGGGAAACCCCGAAACACATACTTCCATGCCGGGAGCAGCCTCGGAAAGCGGCGTAATGACGGATGCATCCTGATACCGGACGGGCAGGTTCAGCAAAAGATCAGCCATACTCCGAATGCCCGCGTTGTTCAGTGTTTCCAGCCGGGTTTTCCCCAGCCCTTTCAGATTCAATAAATCCATATTCGTTGACCGGTTTCTTCCTTTTTATAATCAAACAATGGTTCTGTTCACCCGTAATTCCTTTAAGGACTGCTAAACAATTCCAAAGGCATTTTATCATATTTTATACGACAAATCAATCAAAGAAGCTGATCCGATGCCCGCTTGAAGCGTTCGTTTGAAGGACGTTTTCAAGATATAAGAAAATTTGAAAAAACCTTGACAAACGTGGAATTATTTCGTATAATACCCGATGCATCAATAGACTCCGCTAGCCCCGGGTGCTATTGTACACCGCCCGAACGTGCGACCATCACGCAAAGGCAACCCAATGTTTACCTGATATTTCGAGGAGGAAATTCACTTGAACACCTTTATGGCAAATGCGCAGAACGTAGAGCGCAAGTGGTATGTCGTTGATGCAGACGGCATGGTGCTTGGTCGTCTCGCCAGCCAGGTGGCCAATATCCTGCGCGGCAAGAACAAGCCCATCTATACTCCCCATGTGGATACTGGCGATCACGTCATCATCGTGAACGCTTCCAAGATCGTGCTGACCGGCAAAAAGCTGGACCAGAAGATCTATTATCATCACTCCGGTTATGCCGGTGGCCTCAAAGAAACCAAGTACCGCAAGCTGATTGCTGAAAAGCCTGAATTCGCGGTGCGCCATGCCATCGTGGGCATGCTGCCCAAGGGTCCCCTGGGCCGTCAGATGGCCTCCAAACTGCGCATCTATGCCGGCCCCGAACATGAACAAGCCGCGCAGAAGCCCGAAAAGCTGGAACTCATCAAGTAAGCGAAGCGGAAGGAGTAAACGATCATGGCAAATGATTTCAACGCCGTTGGCCGTCGGAAGTCCGCGGTCGCCCGTGTGCGTCTCGTGCCCGGTGAAGGCAAAGTTTTGATTAATAAGCGCGATATCGACGATTATTTCGGTCTGGAAACCCTGAAGATGACCGTTCGTCAGCCCATGAACCTGGTCAACGTCGGCGGCAGCTTCGACGTGCTGGTCAACGTTCGCGGCGGCGGCCTCACCGGCCAGGCCGGCGCCATCCGTCACGGCATCAGCCGCGCCCTGTGCAAGGTCAATCCCGAACTGCGGGACGCCCTGAAAAAGGCCGGTTTCCTCACCCGTGACCCCCGCATGAAGGAACGCAAGAAGTACGGCCTCAAAGCCGCCCGTCGCGCTCCCCAGTTCTCCAAACGTTAAAAAGTGCCAACAAGCCCTGGAAATGCTGCGATTTCCAGGGCTTTTCTTTTTTTCTTCGTTTGTCGTGATATTGATTTATCCTTATATTATCGGTCAATATCGTTTTTTTATTTCCTGTCGTTCGGAAACAGATGGTAGATTCTCTTAAGCTCATCCGTGTCTGCGCCGTCCGGCTCCTTGACGACCAGGGGAGCTTCGACGATCATGCCGGGATGCACGCACAGCATCGCTTCAATCAGCGCCAGCCGGGCGGGACGGGATACGTTGGCGTGCACCAGGCGCAGGCGTTTGGGTTCCAGCCGGTGGCTTTGCAGGGTGGAAAACGCTTCGGTCAGCCGGGCGGCGGGCAGCATCAGCACCAGCCGTCCCCGATCCCGCAGCAGCCATTCCGCGGCGGCGGACACATCGTCCAGGGTGCAGTCGCTTTCCTGCCGCGCCATGCGCAGGGCGGCCTTGGGGCTGGGCAGGGAAGCGGCGCTGGGACTGTAAGGCGGGTTGCAAATCACCAGGGTATAACCCGCATGGGGGAGGAAAGCGCGGACTTCCCGCAGATCCCGGTTATGGATTGTGATGGTATGTTCCAGCCCGTTCAGCCGCATGGTGCGCGCCGCCCGCTCCGCCGCGTCGGGCTGGATCTCCACCGCGTCGCAGGTGATCGAATTCTCCCGCCCGTAGAGCAGCAGGGGCAGGATGCCGGTGCCCGTGCCCAGGTCGCAGACGCGGCTGCGGGGACGGACGCGGGCAAAGTCCGCCAGCAGCACGGCGTCCATGCCGAAGCGGAAGGCGGCGGGGGACTGGATGACGCGCAGGCCTGCGAACTGCAGGTCGTCCACGCGCTCGCCGGGGAGCAGCAGGCCGTTCGTTTCACTCATATAGCGCAAACTCCAGGTATTGAATCATGCAGTAGCCGCTGACGTCCTGGTAGGTGACGGCGCACCAGGTATCGCCTACGGCGGTGATGGTGGCGTATTGGCCCTTGGGGATTTCCAGCAGGATACGGGTATCGGTGGAGCAGCCTTCCCGCAGATTCAGGGTGCTCAGCGGGGTGTTGACCAGGCCCAGCACGGGCATGGACAGTTCCCGCATGGGCTCAACGAAGACGGCGGGAGGCGCGGCGGTGGGCTGTTCAACGCTGGCGAAAGCAAGGAATTTGGTCATGACATAGCCCTGAATGCCTTCATACACCACCTGGCACCAGGTTTCACCATTGTCCAGCACGATTACCTGATCATATTGCGGGATGGTGCAGAGCACCTTGGCGCTGCTCTTCGGTTCCCGCCGCAGGTTCAGGGAGCCTTTGTCCGTGGCGACGGCAGCCGAAAGGCCGGCGGTCGGAGCGGCAGGCGCGGGCGTGGCGGGAGCAGCCGTCGGCATCGTGATCTCCGCAAAGGAGAGATAGCGGGTCATCACGTAGCCTTCGGTGCCTTCGTAAACCGTTCTGCACCAGGTATCGCCCCGGTCGTAAACGGAAATCTGCGCATATTGGGGAATGGTGCGCAGCACCTTTGCATGGCTGTCCGGGCTGGCGCGCAGGTTCAGGGAGCCTTCCGCCGTGCTGACCCACGCTGTCGCCACGGGGATGGGGGAGACCGGGGCGGCTGTCTCCGGCGCGAAGGGCTCCTGGGTCGGCAGAGGCGCGTCGGTGGGCAGCACCGGCATATCCATCGTATAGAGAACCCGCACGCAGCCGGGGTAGTAGAAGCCCAAAATCTGATCGTAGGTGTAGCCCATGCGGGCCATTTGCATGGCGCCCCGCTGGCTCATGCCCACGCCGTGGCCATAGCGCCGGGCGGAGATCACGAAGGTGTCGCCGCTTTGCGTCACCGACCAGAGCTCATTTTTCGTGCTGTTGATGCTCATGCCCAGCGCGCCTTCCAGTTCGCTGAAAATATCGAAAGTCAGAATGCCGGTGGCTTCCTGGCCGTTGAGGACGTAGCTGACATCGAAATCCATTTTGCCGTATAAACGGCTGGGGTATGCGTATCGCGGCGAATGAGGCGTGACGGCGTGCACGGCGGTGACCGCCGCGCCGCTGCCGAACGCTGCTGCGGCTTTCTGATTCAGCAGGCTGCCCATTTTGCCGCTTTGCGGATTGCTGCCGCTTACCCGTACACTGACAACCTTTGCGTCAGGATTGCTCAAATCATAGGGGTCGTCCTGGATGATCAGGTAGTCCGGTCCGGCCACGTTCCAGGCGTTTTTCACCGTTTCCGTCTGACCGCCGTTGGAGGCGGTGTAATAGGTGGCGGTGTATTCGCCGCCGTTCTTCACCGCAATGCCGCAGGTTTCGTCCACGGCCCGGCGGCAGTTTTCATTGCCCGAGGGGGTGCCGTTGTACATCTGGTCGGCGGTGGTATCCACCAGGTCGTACAGCGCAACAGCCTGCTTCATAGCGTTCAGAGTGTATGTGCGGGCGGCGACGGCCTGGGCTTTCAGCGCTTCCAGACCGGAGGAATTGCCCATTTCGTAAGGCAGTACGCCATAGAGGTAATCCTCGATATACACCCTGGCCACAACGTACAGGGCGGAACCTTTCGCTGTGAACTGCAAGTCGCCGGGATATACATTATCCGGAACCCGGCTCTGGGCGATTTTCACGCCGCCCGCCAGCCGGGTCAGTCGGAAGGACGCGCCCATATTGCTGACCGCGCCGCCGACAATCAGGGTCAATTGGCCGGTGCTTTTATTGAAGCTCACGGTCGCTGTGCTGCCATTGCTCAGCGTTTGCCCGTTTACGGAATAGCTGCCGCTGAACGTCAGCTTCAGACTGGATGGATTTCCCAGGGACAAGAGCCGCACCCGGACGATACCGTCCTGGATGCCGCCTTGGTTCAGGGGCGCGCTTTTGGGGCCCGTCTCCGCCAAAGCCGGAAGGAAGGCCAAGTGTAAAATCAGCATGCCGATTACGATCAGGAAGGTCAATCCGCGTTTGTACATTCGTTTTCCTCCGTTCGTATTCCATCGTACAATCGATTGCTGCAATCTCGTAATCATATGCAGTGTACCATATCCCGCCCGTTTTGTCCATGGGAATGATTGGGGGGATTAGGCGATAGGCATTAGGCAATAGGCAATAGGCAATAGGCATTAGGAGATAGAAGAAAAGCGTGCATCCTGTATTGAAGCTGATCAAGAAACATAAGAAAACGACTAATCCCTAATGCCTATTGCCTATTGCCTAATCCCTAATCTATGATTTTCCCGCTTGTGCGCGAGGGAAAAACGTGGTAGGATAAGCATGGATACTGAAAGCGGAGAGAACGGTGAAACAGCTATGGAGAAGGCAAAAGATCCGCTGCTGAAACGCAGGATCATTCTGGCCCTGATCGGGATGCTGCTGGCGGGCGTCAGCGTGGGCATTTTCAAGCGGGCGTTTTTCGGGGTCGATCCCTTCCAATGCTTCTGCGGCGGGCTGGCGAACGTGATTCCCATCGACTTCGGCACCCTGTACATGCTGATCAACGCGGCGCTGCTGCTGATCGTTTTCTTTCTGGACAGGCACTACATCGGCATCTCCACGTTTATCAACCTGTTCCTGCTGGGCTATGTGGCGGAGTTTACGGAAAAGGGCCTGGCGGCGCTGTTGGGTGAGCAGGGCTTATTGGGCAGAATCATCCTGCTGGTCGCCGCCATCATTCTGACCTGCATTGCAGCATCGCTGTACTACACTGCCGACCTGGGCGTGTCCGCCTACGACGCCATTCCGCTGCACATCGCGGACACGAAGCCGAAGCTGTTCGGCCGGGTGGCGCCTTTCCGCTTCATCCGCGTTTTCTGCGATCTCATCTGCACCCTGATCGGCTTCCTGCTGGGCTTGATGCCCGGCATCGGCACGGTGATCACCGCCCTGTTCATGGGCCCGCTGATTGCCTTCTTCCGCAAGCACTTGTCCGACCCGCTGCTGAACCGGGGGAAAAACGCATGAAAACCAACATCGAGCTGTACGACGATCGGCCCATTGATAATGTGCTGGGCACGGAAATGTTCTGCCCCGAGGAAACGGTGTTCATCTGCCCCCAGGAGGTGGCGGAGGACAAGGAGCTGCACCGCTCCATGGAAAACTACTTTGCTTACCGGGGCATCCCCGTGAAGCTGACCTTCGTGGCCGCCAGCCTGCTGGACACGGTGAAGGTGGAAAAGACCCTGAAACGGGTGCTGGAATCCCACGAGGACTGCGCCATCGACATCGCCGGGGGCAGCGACGCCGCGCTGTTCGCCGCGGGCTCCATCTCGGGCGATACGCCGGTGTACACCTACAGCCGGAAGCGCAATATGTTCTTTGAAATCAAAAACGCGCCCTTCGCCCGGGGCGTGGAATGCACCATCCGGCTGGACGCGGAAAGCTGCTTCCTGATGGCAGGCGGCACGCTGCTGCCGGGCCGGGAAGACAACGCGAAGCTGAAAGAGCGCCTTTCCCAGATCGATGCCCTGTTTTCCGTCTATACCGCCCATCGGCGCATCTGGAACCGGCAGATCAGCTATTACCAAAAGCTCTCCTCGGGAACGGATTCCCTGAAAGCCGAAGGCCCGCTGACGGGCAAAGCCGACAACGGGCGGGTGACGGCGGATGAAGGCATGCTGCGGGATCTGGAAAAAGCCGGATTAATCAGCCAACTGACCGTCACGGAGGAAAGCGTTTCCTTCCGCTTCCCGGATGAAACCGTGCGCTTCTGGCTGCGGGACATGGGCTCGGTGCTTGAATTGCAGGTGTACCGCGCATGCCTGGCCGCCGGGTGCTTTGACGACGTGATCCTCAGCGCGGTGGTGAACTGGCGGGCCGACGAAAAGCGCCGGGACGCCGTGACCAATGAAATCGACGTGATGGCCGTACGGGGCGTGCAGCCGGTGTTCATCAGCTGCAAGACCTGCGAGATCAAAACCGAAGCGCTGAACGAACTGGCGATTCTCCGCGACCGGTTCGGCGGCAAGGGCTCCCGCGCCATTATCGCCACCTCCGCGCCCTCCTCCAAGAGCCGCAATGTCATGCGCAAGCGCGCCGCGGAATTGGACATCGAAGTGATCGAATGGGAGGATCTGCCGCTGGAGAATCTTGTTGAAAGGCTGAGACAATGAGAGTTTTATTGGTAGAAGATGAAAAGGGCATTTCCTCCGCGATTTGCCAGGTGCTGAAAAAGGAAAACTTTGCCGTGGACCCGGTCTTTACCGGCACGGACGGATTGGACTGGGCGCTGGACGGCAGCTACGACGCCATCATCCTGGACGTGATGCTGCCGGGCATGGACGGGTTTCAGGTTTTACGGCGCGTGCGGGAAAAAGGGCTCAAAACCCCCGTGTGCATGCTCACCGCCCGTTCCGGCCTGGACGACCGGGTGCGGGGGCTGGAAAGCGGCGCGGACTATTACCTGCCCAAGCCCTTCCAGATGGCGGAGCTGATCGCCTGCCTGCGGGCCATCACCCGGCGCAGGGAGGACGCGCCGGTCATGGAGCTGGGCTTCGGCGACATCCAGCTGAACCAGCAGGAGGCCAAGCTGGTGAACAAGAACACCGGGGAGAGCGTGAAGCTGGGCGCGAAGGAATACCAGATCATGGAAATGTTTCTGCGCAATCCCAGGCAGATTCTGCCCAAGGAGACCATTTTCGACCGCGTGTGGGGCTATGAGAGCGAAGCGGATTACAGCAACCTGGAGGTGTACCTCTCCTTCGTGCGCAAGAAGCTGACCTTCCTGGGCTCCAAAGTCAAAATCAAGGCCACGCGCGGCATTGGCTATTCGCTGGAGGAAGAAGCATGATCCGCAGGCTGAAAAACCGCATGATCCTGCTGGTGCTGATCGGGCTGCTGCTGGCCTCCGCGGGGCTGGTGAGCGCCATCCACTGGATGAACTGGAACAGCCTGACCAAGCAGGCCGACGCTGTGCTGGACATCCTGGCGGAGAACGGCGGCCGGCGGCCCAGCTATGCCTTCCGGGGCGGCGGCAACACCTTCCGGAATAACCGGGAGATCGAAGAAACGCCGCCCGTGAAGCCGGAAGGCACCCAGCCGCCCTGGATACAGGAAAAGCAGGAGGGCAGGGACAGGCAGCGCACCTCCGCGCAGCAGAACGCGGCCAGCCTGTCCAATTCCTATACCGTCACCCTGAACGCGGACGGCAGCGTGTCTTCCTGGCAAAGCGACCGGGCCGACCTGTATTCTGACGAAGAAATGGAGGCTTTTGCCGCCGCCGTGCTGCAAAGCGGCAAGACCTCCGGCCGGGTGGACACCCAGTTTTTTCGCCTGCTGGACGCGGATGAATCTGATTGCCGCCTGCTGATCGCGGTGGACAGCCGGCTGGAAATCCAGAATGTGGAAAACGTGCTGCGGGTGACCATCCTGGTGGCCCTGGCGGAGGACGCGGTGCTGAGTCTGGCCGCCATCTGGCTCATCTGCCGGCTGGTGAAGCCTGTGGACGAAGCCATGGAGAAGCAGAAGCAGTTCGTTTGGGACGCCAGCCACGAGCTGAAAACGCCGCTGGCCGTGATCTCCGCCAATGCGGAAGCGCTGGCGGCGGAGACGGGGGAGAGCAGGCCGCTGCAATACATCCAGTCCGAAGTGCGGCGCACTGACCATCTGATTCAAAATCTACTGACCCTGGCCCGGATGGAGAAAGGCACCGTCCAGGCGGCCCACCAGCGCTTCGACCTGAGCCGCGCCCTGCTGGAGGTGGCGCTTCCCTTTGAGTCCACGCTGTTCGAGGCGGGCAAGGAACTGGAATTGGACATTCCCGACGGGGTAACCTGCGTGGGCGACGTGGACATGATCAAGCAATTGGCGGTCATCCTGCTCAGCAACGCCCAGAAGTATTCCGATGACGGCGGAAAAATCAGGCTGAGCATGGAAACCAAGGGGGAGAGGCGCATCCTGAAAGTCCACAACACCGGCCCCGCTATCCCGCCCGAAGCCCAGGCGCGCATCTTTGACCGCTTCTACCGGGTGGATTCTTCCCACAACCGGGAGATCGAGGGCAACGGCCTGGGCCTCGCCATCGCGAAGAGCATCGTGGAAGCCCATAAGGGAAAAATCACCGTCCACAGCGCCGAGGGGGAAGGCACCGCCTTTACCGTGACCCTGTGAGCACAAGAAAAGAAACCGCGCAGCCTGGCCTTGCGCGGTTTCCTCTTTTCAGTTTCATTGCTCCATTTGGCGGCCGACGATCCCGGCGGCGGTTTCGGCGACTTTCAGTTCAGTGTCGCCCATTTTCGCGCCCTGTTCCCGGGACAGCAGCAGCACGGCGCCGATGGCCTCTCCGTCGGCGATGATGGGGGAAACCACCTGGGCGGTGTAGCCGCTCACGTCCTCCTCGTTGGTGACGGGCACGATCTTGGCCCCGCCGGTGCGGTTGAGCGCCACGGTCTGCCGCGCCTGGATCGCACTTTCCAGATCGGGGCTGATGGGTTTATCCCACAGTTCCTTCTTGCTCACGCCGCTGGCCGCCACCACCTGATCCCGGTCCACGATGCAGGCGATGTGTCCCAGCGACCGGAACAGCGATTCCGTGTAGTCCTTGGCGAAGGACGACATTTCCCCGATGGGCGAATACTTCTTTAAAATCACTTCTCCGTCCCGGTCCGTGTAAATTTCCAGCGGGTCACCCTCGCGGATGCGCAGGGTGCGGCGAATCTCCTTGGGAATCACCACCCGGCCCAGTTCGTCTATTCTGCGTACAATGCCTGTTGCTCGCAATTTCAAGCGCCTCCTTGACCTTTTTCAGGCATAGGTTTTCCATGGAAACGCCTTTTATGCGCGTTGGAGGCGGCGGGAAGATTTGGAAGGCAAAGCGAACCGGATCGGAGAAAAGCATTAAAAGATACGCATGAAGTTTTCACACAGTTTCATTTTCCGAAACAGATGAAATTCCGTTTTTTCTGTGATATAATAAAAAATCCGGGAATGCGGAAAACGGCAAAAGGAATCAATACAGAAAGGCTGAAGAAAGATGAGAATCATCATCGTGAGACACGCTGAACCTGATTATTCAATCGATGCCCTGACGGAAAAAGGAAAGCGGGAAGCGCTCCTGCTGGCGGAACGCTTATCAAAGATTCCCGCGGCCGCGTATTATGTTTCGCCCCTGGGCCGCGCCCAGGCCACGGCGGAATACACGCTGCGCCGGGTGGGAAAGCAGGCGGAAACGCTGCCCTGGCTGGCGGAGTTCCGGGGATATACGGTGCAGAATGGGAAAAAGCGCATTCCCTGGGATTATCCGACGCAGGCATGGTATGACCATAAACAGCTACTGGATCGTGACGATTGGCTGGATGATCCGCTGGTCAGCGGCGGCACGGTGTCCCAGATCTGGGAAGAAACAAAAAACGGGATGGACGCTTTGCTGGCGAAGCATGGCTATATCCGGCGGGGCGGCATCTATCTGTGCGAAAACAATACCGATGAAACGATCGTCATTTTCTGCCACTTCGGCATTGGCATGGCCATCCTGGCGCACCTCATCAACGTTTCGCCGCTGCCGCTGTGGCAGGGCTTTCTGTGCGTGACCAGCGCCGTCACCACCGTGGTGACCCAGGAGCGCAAAAAAGGGGAAGTGGAATTCCGCTGCGTGGGATTGGGGGACGCCAGCCATCTGATTGCGGGCAATGAAAACGCTTCCCTGGCCGGGTTATACCCCGAATGCTATAACGGCGTTGACTCAACCGACCCGGCTTCCTGGCCCCGGATACCAGAAAAATCCTTGATCGGGTAAAGATTATTATCATCCGGGAAGGGAGAGCGGGAAATGAAGGGAACCCGGCGGTCCATGCGCAGGCTGATTCTGCATGCGATGTCCTTCTGTATCCTTCTTTTTCTGATCGTGGGGCTGGCCGGCCTTTTTTTCCTGTCCAACAGCTATTACGCGGAGTTTGCCAAAAACCAGGAAGAACTGCTGGAGAGCTACTATCATTACATTGATAAATGCATGGAGGACGCCTCGCGCACGTCCCTGCGGATCATCGCGGATGATTCCATCCAGCAGAAGCTGCGGGAAATCATGACAGCCAGCGGCACCGCGCTCTCCCAGGCGAAAACC